>CAMLFP010000396.1 GCA_946479335.1 uncultured Archangium sp. | reverse complement strand
CAGCAGAATCTGCTTCAGGTAGCGCAGGTTGGTGGTGATGCCGGTGAGCACGTACTCGTCCAGCGCGCGGCGCATCTTCAAGATGGCCTCCGCGCGCGTGGGCGCCCACACCGAGAGCTTGGAGATCATCGGGTCATAGAAGTTGGGCACCCGGTAGCCCTCGTACACGCCGGAGTCGTCGCGCACGTACGGGCCGCTCGGTACGCGCAGCCGCGCGATGGTGCCGGGCGACGGCATGAAGTTGGTGCCCGGGTCTTCGGCGTACACGCGCACCTCGATGCTGTGCCCGCGCAGCGGAGGCGTCTGCAGCAGCGGCAGCACGCCGCCCTGCGCGACGTGGAGCTGCCACGCGACGAGATCGAGGCCGTGCGTCCACTCCGTCACCGGGTGCTCGACCTGCAGGCGGGTGTTCATCTCGAGGAAGTAGAAGTTGCGCGAGGAGTCGACGAGGAACTCGCAGGTGCCCGCGCCGACGTAGTTCACCGCCTTCGCGGCCTTCACCGCGACTTCGCCCATCGCGCTGCGCAGCTCCGGCGTGAGGATGGGCGAGGGCGACTCCTCGACGACCTTCTGGTTGCGCCGCTGCGCACTGCACTCGCGCTCGTTCAAGTGGATGACGTTGCCGTGCGTGTCGCCGAAGACCTGGATCTCCACGTGGTGCGGCTGGTCGAGGAACTTCTCCATGTACACCGCGTCGTTGTTGAACGAGCTGAGGGCCTCGCTCTTCGCGTTGCGCCACGCGCTGTCGAGGTCTTCCAGCCTGTCGACGCGGCGCATGCCCTTGCCGCCGCCGCCGCCCGCCGCCTTGAGCATCACCGGGAAGCCGATCTTCTTCGCGAAGTCGCGCGCCTGCTCGAAGTTCTCGAAGGGCCGGTCGGTGCCGGGCACCACGGGCACACCGGCGGCGATCATGTTGCGCCGGGCCATGGTCTTCTCGCCCATCGCATCCATCGCGCTCGCGGGCGGCCCGATGAACGTCAGGCCCGCCTTGTCGCACGCGCGCACGAACGCCGCGTTCTCGCTGAGGAAGCCGTAGCCCGGGTGAATCGCGTCGGCGCCCGTTTTCCGCGCGGCGTCGAGGATGTTGTCGATGAGCAGGTAGCTCTCGCGGCTGGCGGCCTTGCCGACGCACACCGCTTCGTCGGCGTAGCGCACGTGCGGCGCGCTGCGGTCGGCTTCGGAGAACACGGCCACCGTCTTGAGGCCCAGCTCCTTGCAGGTGCGCATGACACGGAGCGCGATTTCGCCGCGGTTGGCGACGAGGACTTTCTTGATGCGAGCCATGCGCGCTCTGTAGCGGAAACACTCCGGCTTTTGTGCAACGACGAAGGCATGGCTCGTCGCTTCGACATCGTGCTGTTTGGCGCAAGTGGTTTCACCGGGCGCCTCGTGGCGGACTACCTCCGTCGCTTCGCGCCGCCGGGCACGCGCATCGCGCTCGCGGGCCGCAACGAGGCGAAGTTGAAGAGCCTGGGCTTCGACTTCCCGGTGCTGCTCGCCGACTCCGGTGACGCTGCGTCGCTCCGGGCGCTCGCGGAGCAGACCCGCGTGGTGTGCACCACCGTCGGCCCCTACGCGAAGTACGGCCTGCCGCTGGTCGAGGCCTGCGCGAAGGCCGGCACGCATTGCTGCGACCTGACGGGCGAGACGCAGTTCATGCGCGCGTCCATCGACGCGTGGCACGAGACGGCGAAGCAGAGCGGCGCGCGCATCGTGCACACCTGCGGCTTCGACTCCATTCCGTCAGACCTCGGCGTGCAGGCGCTGCACGAGGTGCTGGGGCCCATGAAGCGCGCGACGTACGCGGTGATGACGCTGAAGGGCGGCTTCAGCGGCGGCACCATCGAGTCGCTGCTCACCGGTATCGAGCAAGGCGAGGCCAATCGCGACGTGCGGCGCAACATGGCCGACCCGTACTCGCTCTCGCCGGATCGTTCGAAGGAGCCCGACCTCGGCAAGCAGCCCGACTTCTTCTCGTTCCACTTCGACGACTTCGTGGGCAAGTGGGTCGCGCCCTTCGTGATGGCGTCGGTGAACACCCGCGTGGTGCGGCGCTCGAACGCGCTGCTCGACTACGCGTGGGGCAAGCAGCTCAAGTACGCGGAGGTCTCGGCGATGAAGAACGCCGCGCAGGCCGCGATTTTCACCGGCGGGCTCGCCGCCTTCATGAGCGCGCTGATGTTCAAGCCCACGCGTGGCCTGGTGACGAAGGCGCTGCCGAAGCCCGGCGAGGGCCCCAGCGAGGAGACGCGCGAGAAGGGGCGCCTCAAGGTGCACGTGTTTGGCGAGAGCGAGACCGGCCAACGCAAGACGCTGGTCATCACCGGCGAGGGCGACCCCGGCTACAAGCTCACCTCACTCATCCTCGGGCAGGCCGCGCTGTGCCTCGCGTTGGATGAAGAGAAGCTCCCGAAGGTGGCCGGGGTGTTGACGCCCGCGACCGCGATGGGCCGCGTGCTGCGCGAGCGCCTGGTGGCCGCCGGTATGAAGTTCGACGTCACCTGACGCTACTTGTCGTCGCTCAGCTTCGCGCTCGGCGCGTTGAGCTCCGCGAGCCACTGCGCCGCGAACTCGCGCGCCGCGTTGGTCGCCTCGGGCCCGGCGCGGAAGCAGAACTTCCACCAGTTGGGTTTGCCCTCGAGCTTCCCGTCGGCGAACAGCTTGCGGCCATCGACCTCCACCAGCTTCGCGTCGAAGGGGAGGTTCTTCGACTCGCTCAGGAAATACGCGAGGCGCTCTTTGAGCTGCGCGATGAACATCGTCTCGTCGTGCTGGGCCTGCGCCTGAAGGAAGGTGGCGACCTCGCGCTCGAGGCGCGGGCGGTCGGCGGCGAAGGCGCGCTGCTGGTTGACGAACTTGTCGCGAAGCTGCGCGTCACGCGGCACGGGTGGCTTGCGTTCACGCGCCAGCGTCGACCAGTACGCCACGCTCGACGCGAGCCCGGCGGAGCGCTCCGCGACGTCGCGCGGCGAGCCCTGCAGCGCCTTGAGCCACTGCTCGCGGCCCTCGGGGCTCATCACGAAGGCCTTGAGCTGCGTCAGCGCCGCGCGCGTGAGGTCGGCTTTCTCCTGCGGCGTGAGCGCCGGCAGCGTGTGGTTCGGCAGGTTCCATCGCGAGATGACCGGGTCTTCCAGGCCGCGCGCGAGCGTGGAGCCGACGTACCACTCGAAGGGCTTCACCTGCAGCTTGAGGTCGTCGAGCGTGGTGCCGAGCGAGAGCGATGCGAGGAGCGCGAGGAGCATGTGCGTACGGTACCGCCCGAAGCTCCGAAGCGATTCGCGAATGTGCGTTCACCGCGATGCTCGGCGCGAACATCGCGCGCGGTCGCTAGCTGCCGAGCTGCTTCGGCGCGGTGCTGAAGTTGAACACGCGGTACAGCGGGCAGAAGCCCACCGCTCCGGTGAAGAGCGGCACCAGGCCGATGAGCCCCCACAGCGACTTCGGGCCCACGACGGTGAGTGACAACAAAGCGAGGCCCAGCACCACCCGGGCGACGCGGTCCCATCCAGCTTCGTTGGTTTTCATGGCGTCACGTAGGAGCCGCCGCGCCACGAAAGGGTTTTCGGTTTGATTACCGGTGCTGGAAGCCCAGCGTTCCCTTGAGCTTTTTCCCGTCGAGGGAGACGGCGCTCCCGCGCGTGATGACGCCGATGCGGTGGGCCGCAAGGTTTGCGCGCGCGGCCGCCTGCTCGAAGCGCGCGCGCCGCGTCGCGGGGACGCACAGCAGCAGCACGTAGTCTTCACCGCCGGTCAGCGCCCACTGCAGCGCCTCGTGGGGCGCGTGCTGCCTCAACGCGCGGGAGATCGGCAGCGCGTCTCGCGACAGCTCCGCGCCCACGCCCGAGGCGTCGCACACGTGCTGGAGGTCTTGCGCCAACCCGTCGGAGATGTCGATGCACGCGCTGGCGAAGCGGCTCGCGAGCTGCCCGAAGGCGACGTGCGGCGCCGGCCGGCGTTGCGCGCGCCGCAGCGAGGGCACGTCGAGCCGCAGCCCTCCCGCCGCGTCGCCCAGCGGCCCGGAGACGTAGAGGCCATCGCCCACCTTCGCGCCGGAGCGCAGCAGCGGCGCCCGCGTCAGCTCGCCAGCGGCGGTGAGGGTGACGCTCAGCTCTCGCGCGCGCGTGACGTTGCCGCCCACGAGTTCCACGCGGTGCACGCGCGCCAGCCGCGCCATGCCCTTCGCCATCGCCTCCACATCGCGGGTGGTGAGTTCGGGCGGCAGCCCCAGCGCGACGGTGAACCACGTCGGCCTCGCGCCCATCGCCGCCACGTCGCTGAGGTTCACGGCCAGCGCCTTGTGCCCGATGTCTTCGAAGGAGAACGTCGCGCGCGTGAAGTGCACGTCTTCCACCAGCGCGTCGGTGGTGACGACGAGACGGCCGAGCACCGCGCAGTCGTCGCCGGGGCCACGCGGCGCGCGCGGCGGGTGGAACTGCCGGGTGAAGCGCTCGATGAGAGAGAACTCCGTCACGGCGCGCACGGTAGCGCTTCTTTGTCGCGTATAAGCGTCACGCGTGGACGTGCCTGCACAACGACTGGTGTTCCCCTCGTCGGTGGAGGGGCTGCTGCTGGGCCTGGGTGAGAAGGTGACGCCGCAGCTGCTGGCGCAGCTCAAGGAGCGCGGCGTCGACGTGGCGCGGTTGCCGCCCGCGATGCCCGTCGAGGTGTGGTGCACGCACATGGACTTCATCCGCGAGCAGGTCTTCCCGGAGCTCGACCGCGAGGAGGGCCTGCGCTTCATCGGCCGCGCGTTCATCGCCGGCTGGCAACGCACGCTGGTGGGCTCCGCGGTCTCGAAGTTGCTCAAGCTGGTGGGCCCCGCGCGCACGCTGCCGCGGCTGACGCGCACCTTCCGCACCTCCAACAATTTCAGCGCCGCGGCGACGGAGCTGCTCGACGCGAACACCGCGCGCATCATCATCAGCGACGTGCACGACATGCCCAGCCTGTGGCACGGCACCATCGAGGGCGGGCTGTTCCTGTTGGTGAGCGAGGGCCGGGTGGTGGTCGAGAAGCGCGACCCGCCCGGCCTGTCACTGCTCGTCACGTGGGCCTGACGGCACCCGTCGCCGCCCGAAGACGGTGACGCGCGTGCGCTGCGGCGCCAGCCATCACGCCTTCAGCGCGCGCGCTGACGACCCCGGCGCAGCACC
>CAMLFP010000395.1 GCA_946479335.1 uncultured Archangium sp. | reverse complement strand
GTGATCCGCTTTCCCGTTGTCTTTTGGGGGCCGTTTGGTACGTGCCGCGCCGCTTGAAGGGCGACCCTGACGAGGGCTTGTCGTCGCTGGCCCGGACCTACCGGGCAGCAGCACCGTGGCTGAGCGCGGTGTGGCAGTTCGTCGGGGCGGCGCTCTTCGGGGTGGCGGTCGGCTACGGAGCCGACCGGTGGTGGGGCGTCTCACCGGTGGGCTTGCTCATCGGCGGGTTGGGAGGCAGCGCGGTGGGCTTCTACGCCTTCATCCGCGCGGCCAATCGGTTGATGGAAGAAGGAAAGAACAAGTGAAGTCGTTGACCACCACCATCTTGCTGTCGCTCTCGGTCGGCGCGCTCGTCGCCGCGGCGGCGTTGCTCGCGCAGCTGAGCGAGGTGCAGGGGTCGTGGTTGCTGGGCGCCATCGTCGCCTCGGTCACCGGCGTCATCACCCTGGCGCTCAAGGCGACGCTGGGCAACGCGAAGCTCGAAGGGACCGCGGCGCTCAAGGCGCTGCTGGCGGCCCAGGGCGCGGCGTTCGGCCTCCGGCTCCTCGCGGTGGGCGTGGGCGCCTTCGCGGTGAAGGGCTACGCCGGCTCGCCGCCGGCCTTCGTCATCTCATTCCTCGTCGTCTCTCTCGCGCAGCAGGTCATCGAAGCCCGAAGCCTGCTCGCAGCTCCGAAGGTGTCTACGCCATGAAGCGCTTCGCACTCGCCCTGACCGTTCTCTCGCTGGCCGCGTACGCCAACGAGGAGCCTGAATTCGAGCACGTGTCTGAGCACGCCGAGGAGGAGCAGCACGACGCGCCGTCGTTCATCCTCCACCACGTCGCCGACGGCGATGAGTTCAAGCTGGAGCTCCCCTTCCCTCCGTACGAGCTGCCCGCGGTGCACGTGGCTGACTGGTTCGGCGACGCCTTCATCTTCGGCAGCAAGGAAGCGTGCGGCGGCCACGCGAGCGCGGCGTTCGCGGCCTTCCCCTCGTTGGAGAAGTGGATCCACGGTTGCTACGACATGCGCCCGACCAAGTCGGTGCTGATGCTGTGGCTGGGCTCGGCGCTGTTGTTCGCGGCGCTGTTCTTCGGCCGCAAGCGCGACCAGAACGGGGTGCCCCAGGGCACGCTGGCGCACAGCATCGAGGCCATCGCGCTCTTCATCCGCGATGAGATCGCGGCGCCGAACATCGGCAAGGAGGAGAGCAAGCGGTACATGCCCTTCCTGTTCACGCTGTTCTTCTTCATCCTCTCCGTGAACTGGCTCTCGCTCATCCCCGGGTTCTTCGCGGGCACCAGCGTGCTGACGGTGACGGCGGCGCTGGCCATCATCACCTTCCTCATCGTGCAGATCGCCGGCATCCGCTCCGCGGGCTTCGGCGGTTACCTCGCGCACTTGACGGGCGGCGTGCCCTGGCCGCTGTGGCCCATCATGATTCCCGTCGAGATCCTCGGGCTGTTCACCAAGCCCTTCGCGCTGCTGGTTCGTCTGTTCGCGAACATGCTCGCGGGCCACATGGTCATCTTCTTCCTGCTCGCGCTCATCTTCATGTGGACGCCGTACGCCGCGGTGCTGTCGGTGCCGATGACGGTGGCCATCTACTGCCTGGAGATCTTCGTCGGCATCCTGCAGGCGTACATCTTCACGCTGCTCACCTGCCTCTTCATCGGCCAGGGCGTGCAGATGGGCCACCACGCCCACCACGACGACGCGCACGGCCACGGCGAGGGCGCGCACCACTGATTTTCAAAGAACCCAGGCCGGTGACGTCAGCCGGTGTGGAGGTAGTCCCTGAAGGGCCTTCACGACTCCCCCGATAAGTGAGTCAAACCGAAAGAAAGCAACACCATGAACCTCACCTCTGCAGCTCTCGCGTACCTCGGCGCCGGTCTCGGCGCTGGTCTTGCCATCATCGGCGCCGGCAACGGCATCGGTAAGCTCGCGGCCTCCGGCCTCGAGGGCATCGCCCGCCAGCCGTCGGCGGCCGGCGACATCCGCGGCACGCTCATCGTCGCGGCCGGTCTGATCGAAGGCGCGACGCTCTTCGCGCTCGTGATCACGATCCTCCTCGCGCTGAAGGCGTAATTCTTCACCTTCGCTCCCCCTCTCCCGATTTCGGGAGAGGGTCGGGGTGAGGGCTGTATTTCTTCAAACAAGAGATTCCCCATGAACACGCTGCTTCTCGCCTCGAACGCTTTCACCGATGTGAAGCCGGGCCTCATCATCTGGACGTGGATCACCTTCATCGTGGTGGCGGTGCTGCTGCGGAAGTTCGCGTGGGGGCCGCTGCTGTCGTCGGTGGAGGGCCGTGAGAAGGCCATCGTCGACGCCATCGAGAGCGCCAAGCGTGAGCGCGCCGAAGCGGAGAAGCTGCTCGCCGAGCAGAAGACGGCCATCGCGCAGGCCCGCCAGGAAGCCGCCGACGCCGTGCGCCGCACGCAGGCCGACATGGAGAAGTTCCGCGAGGAGCTGATGGGCAAGGCCCGCAAGGAGGCCGACGCGCTCAAGGCCGACGCGCAGCGCGCCATCGACGAGGAGCGCGTGAAGGCCATCGCCGACATCAAGGGCGAGGCCGTGAAGCTCTCCATCGCCATCGCGGAGAAGCTGCTCGCCGCCAACCTCGACGACGCCAAGCACCAGCAGCTGGCGCAGCAGTTCGTCGCCGACCTGGCGAAGAAGCAGCCGCCCACGGCGTAAGCGCGCCGCAGACGCACGCAGCACTTGAGAGCCTCCCCGCGCGGGAGGCTTTCGCGTTTCTGCGCACGAAACCCGCTACGGTGCCGCGGTGCCCGGCCCCTGGTGGATCGACCACGTCACCCGGTTGCTCGCGCCCGGCGGAGTGTCTGCGCTGGCGCTGGGGCCGCTGTGGCACCTCCGGGAGCGGCTGCAGTTCGTGCGCGACAACGTGGAGCCGTCGCTGCTGGAGCTCGACCTCGCGGCGCACCTCGGCGCGCGTGACACGTGGGGGGCCTTCGGCGCGCGGGAGCAGGAGGTGCGGGAGGCGCTCGCGCTGGTCGGCGGCGCGCTGGCGACGCGGCTGCGCACCGGCGCGCTGAGCGCGGCGGCGTTTCGCGAGAGCTGGCAGTCGCTGGGCTACGCGCGCAACGCCGAGGGCGCCGGCACGCCCGCCGACGACTACCTCGACGGGCTGCTGAGCTTGTCGGCGCACGACACCTTCGCGACGCCCTTCCCCTTCGCGCTGCTGAACCTCGCGACGCGCGCGGTGCGGCTGGCTGATTTCTTGAGCGTCACCGAGCCGGGCGTGGCCGACGTGGTCTTCGACCTGGGCTCGGGCAGCGGCAAGGTGGCGCTGACGGTGGCGGCCAGCACGGCGTGCACGGTGCGCGGCGTCGAGCTGGAGCCGACCTACGCCGCGGCCTCCGAGCGCTCCGCGAAGTGGCTGGGGCTGCGCAACCTCGCGTTCCACGCGGCCGACGTGCGCGACGTCGACCTGAGCGCGGGCAACGTCTTCTTCCTCTACTACCCGTTCCACGGCCCGGTGGCGCGGGAGGTGGCCCAGCGGCTCGGCGCGCTCGCGCGGGAGAAGGACGTCACCATCTACGCCGCGGGGCCGGCGCTGGAGTACGGCGAGTACTTCCTCGCGGAGGTCGCGCGTGGCGCGCTGGCGTTGGCCGGCCGGCGCGGTGAATTCGGAGAGGTGTTGCTGCTGCGGTCTGCGCGCTGAACGCGCTTCAGCGGGAGAAATCGACCCGCAGCCGCGCGCCGGAGCCGGTGTCGACGAGCGAGACCGTGCCGCGGTGACGACGCGCGACGTGCGCGATGAGCGCGAGGCCGAGGCCGTGGCCCGCGACGCCTTCGCGCGTGGCGTGCGCGCCCCGGTACAGCGGCTCGAAGAGGTGCGGCGCGTCTTCCGGCGCGATGCCGGGGCCGTCGTCGCGCACCTCGAGCCCCCGCTCATCGACGGTCACCTGCACGTGCGTGCCGAACTTGAGCGCGTTGGAGAGCGCGTTGCTCACCAGCATCGCCAGCAGCGTCTCATCGCCGTCGAGGGTGAGGCCCGCCGCGCGCTCGAAGGTGACGCGCGCGCGGTCGGCCTCAGGCAGCGCGGCGATGACGTCTTCGGTGAGCTCGTCGAGCGCGACGGTCTCTCCGCCGAGCGGCGCGTCGGAGGGCGTGGCCAGCACCAGGAGGCGCTCCACCATCATCGCAAGCGCGCCGGTGCGCTCGTGCGCGCGCGCCACCGCGTCGTGCGTGAGCGGACCTTCGAGTGACAGCTCCAGCTCCGCCTTGAGCGCGGTGAGCGGCGTGCGCAGCTCGTGCGCCGCGCTGGAGGCGAAGCGGTGCGCCTGTTGCAGCGACACGTCGACGCGCGCGAGCAGGCCACGGAGCGCTTCGCGCAGCGCCTCGAGCTCGCTCAAGTGGGTCGGCGCGCCCAGGTCGGCCGAGGTGAGCGACTCCACGGGGAGCGCACGGAGCCGGTCGCTCAGCCACGTCAGCGGCGCGGCGAGGCTGCGCGCCAACGGGCGAATCGCGAGCGACGCCAGCAGCGCCACGCCCATCGCCGAAAGCAACGCGGCGGTGAGCAACGATGACCACCGCGACGTCTCCGGCGCGCCGACGACAACGCGGAGGTTACCCGCCGCCACCGCGCACGCGCGCCCGACGTCAGCGGAGACGCAGGTGTCATCGCGCGCGACGAAGGGGAGGAGCGCACTGCCCGCGCGACGGCGGCCATCGCGCTCGAACAACGCGAACGAGAGGCCCATCTGCCGCGTCTCGCGCGTCTCATCGTCGAGGAGCGCCACGAGGTCGCCGTCACGGTGCTCCGACACCTCGGTGGCCAACACGCCGCCGGCCTCGAGGAGCCGCCGGTCGTCGGCGCGCTGCAACAGCATCACCGCGAGCACCGAGGTGACGAGCGCGGCGCCGAGGCCCGCGACGCTCGCGACAAGGAAGCCCGCCCACGCCGCGCGGCGCACGAAGCTGCTCATCGGGTTCCTCGAAGGAAGTCTGCACGGCGCGACGAGCGCCACCGCAGAAAGTGAGCACTCCGCGTCAGCGCGACACGCTGCTCGCGCATCACCGCTGCGCTTCGTACCCGTCGCTCGCACCGCAGACAGTGAGCGCTCGGCGTCAGCGCGACACGCTGCTCGTGCATCAACGCTGCACTTCGCACTCGTCGCTCGCACCGCAGAGAGTGAGCGCTCCG
>CAMLFP010000394.1 GCA_946479335.1 uncultured Archangium sp. | reverse complement strand
AGACCGTCGGGGCGCCGCAGTAACTGGTTAAGTCTGCCCCTCACCCCGGGGTGCTCGTGCTGCGCGCGGCGACCAGGGCTGACTGGTTGCCGCTCGCGCTCGAGCGCTTCGATGAAATCCTCATCGACCACGCGCACTGCGAGAAGAAGGCGGCGGCCAACGCGCTGTCGCTGCTGCAGGCGTACCCTGAGGTGCCGGGGCTCCCGGCGCAGATGGCGCGGCTCGCGCGCGAGGAGTCGGCGCACCTCGCGCGGGTGCTGCAGGTGATGGAGGCCCGCGGGCTGCTTCTGGGGAAGGACGCGGGCGACCCGTACGCGCAGCGCCTGCAGAAGTTGATGCGCAACCCGTCGAAGGAGCGGCAGCTGGACCGCTTCCTCGTGGCGGGCATCATCGAGGCGCGCAGCTTCGAGCGGCTGGCGCTGCTGGCCGACGGGCTGACCGACGCGGGCTTGAAGAAGTTCTACGCCGAGCTGGCGAAGAGCGAAGACGGGCACACGAAGTTGTTCGTGCGGCTCGCGCTGGCGATTGCTCCGGAAGAGACCGTGAAGCAGCGCCTCGACGTGTTGCTCGGCGCCGAGGCCGAAATCATCCGCACCTTGCCGGTGCGCGCCGCGATTCACTGAGCGCCAAGGGGCCTCGCGGGCAGATGTCGCTCCGTGCGTTGGTGATGCGTTCGGTGTTCGTGTTCAGTGGCTACGCGTGCTGCGGCTGGAATTGAGCCGACTCAGGCCAGCGTCGCGCGCAGCGCCGCGTTGAAGGCGTCGGGCGCTTCGACCGGCAGCGCGTGGTGCGTGTCGGGTACGACGATGACCTTCGTGCCCGGCACCTTCGCGGCGAGCTCGTGCTTGCGGCTCACCGGCGTGTAGTCGGCGTCGGCGCAGATGAGCGTGAGCGGCACGTGCAGCTCCGGGAGGCGCGGCTCGACGGTCCACCCCATGAGGCCGCGAGAGACCTCGGCGTACACGCGCGGGTCGAGGCTCGCGAGGTGCGCGCTGAACTGCGCGCGCAACGCCGCGTGCTCCGGCTTCGGGAAGAGCTTCGGAGCGATGGCGCGCGCGATGCCTTTGGGGCCCAGCGTCAGCGTCACCAGCGTGCGAACGCCGAGCAGCATCCGCTCCTTCAAGTTGCGCGGCTGCATCGACGCCAGCGCGTTCACCACCGTCACGGAGCGGAACAGCTCTGGCTCGTCGAGCGCGAGCTGCAGCGAGGTCATGCCGCCCATCGAGAGGCCGACGAGGTGCGCGCGTTCGACGTTCAGCTTTCGCAGCGCCGCAGCGATGACGCGCGCGTAGCCCGGCAGCGTGAAGGGCCCCAACGGGTGCGCGTGGTCGACCGACTTCCCGGAGCCCGGCAGGTCGAACGCGAGACAGCGGAAGTCGCGGCTGAAGTGTTCGAGCTGGAACTGCCAGTCTTCGACGCGGCTCCCGAGGCCATGGAGAAAGACCAACGGCGGCCCCGCGCCGGTGTCGACGTAGTTCAGCTCGACGTCATCGATTCTCAGCGTGGGCATCAGTGGCTCTCGAACCAGGTGGTGATGCGCTCCGGCGACACCGCGAGCCATTCGTGACCGGCGTTGTCGTCGACCTCCAGCTCGGTGGTGAACCCGCCGTCTTGCAGCTTGTGGAAGTAGGCCTCCGCGGTGCTCAGCGGCACGATGGTGTCCTTCCTCCCGTGGAGGAAGAGCGTGGGCGGGTGGTCGGCCGGCAGCGTCGCGGGCAGCGCGCACAGCGACCCGGCGCACGTCGCCCAGCTCGCCGATTCAATCGCCAGCGCGCGGAACTTCCCCGCGTAGCTCAGCGCCATGCGGCTGGTCATGTAGCCGCCGCTGGAGATGCCGGTCGCGTACCAGCGGCTCGCGTCGAGCGCCGTGAAGTCACCGCGCGCCATGGCCTCGAAGAGCGCCGTCATCACCGCCGAGTCGGCCGTCAGGTCCCACGGGCCGCCGGTGTTGGTCTGCCACGCGACGCCGCTCGCCGCGCTCGGCGCGATGACCACGTAGCCCTGCGCCAGCAACATCGCCTGCAGCCGCGCTTGCTGGTACCCGCCGAAGGCCATGTCTTTCGAGACGGTGCCCCACGTCGTCGACGGCCCCAGGAAGCTGCCCTGGAAGAGCACCACCACCGGGTAGCCGCTCGGCGGAGCGGGGCTCGTCGGGGTCTGCCAGTACACGTCGCGGCTCGCGGTGCCGACGGTGAGGCGCGAGATGACGGGCGTGCAGGTCACCGCGTCGGGCGTCACCGTGCACGCGGGTGCGCCGCCGTCGATGCTGGGCTGGCCCTCCGTCACCAGCGAGGTGCCGCAGCCCGCCAACGCCAGCGCGATGACGAAGCGCCACCTGGCACCGCGCGCGCTCAATGCTTCACCGCCAGCGTCGAATCAGCGGGCGCGTAGACGACCTGGCACTTGTCGAACGCACTCCCGCACACGCGGTCGAGCTCGCCACGCGTGGCGCAACCGGGCGCGCCCTCGTCGCACGCGTCGGGCAGGAACGCCCAGACGATCTGCAGCACGTTCTTCCGCTTCTCCGGGAGCGCGGCGAGGAACTCGTCGTGGTGCGCGCGGAAGACCTCCGGCAGCGTCACCGCTGCACCGTCGACGGTGACGTGCTTGCGCACGAACCTCCGCGCGGCGTCATCGAGCTGGGCGTTGAGCGTCTCGGTGCCGAAGGGCGCGCCATCCAATACGCCGGAGCTCCTGGTGCCGTCGAACAGCGCCAGCCACACCCGCGCGTCGCCCGCGTTGCTGAAGTAGCTGCGCTCCAACGCGAAGCGCGTCAGGCGCGTGCCGCCGATGGGCGTGGCGTCGACGTAGCGGGCCCAGCGAGACGCCTCGGTGCCGCGGGCGTCGAGCAGCTCGGTCAACACCATCGCGTGGTAGGCGTTGAGCCAGTACGCCAACCGCGCCTCCACCGAGGGGAACTGCGAGGGCGCCGAGTCGGGGGCGACGGCGGCGAGCGAGGCCACGTAGTGCTCCAGCGCGGCGTGCTCGGCCTTGAGCTGCGTGAGGTCGACGACCCCGCGCGCGTCGACCGACCGGAGCGCCTGCGCAAGCAGCGTCGGCGAGTACGGCGGCGCATCATCGGGGACCCGCGCGGGGAGGTGGCCATCGACGAGCAGCACCGCCGCCGTCACCAGCGTCATCAACCCCGCGAGCACGAAGATGACGCGCCGGAAAAGCACGGGCGTTTCTTAAGACGAAGACACGAACGCCGGGCCGGAAAACCAGTCCCGACCCGGCGAACGTGTTGTCACTCACCTCAGCGCTGCGAGGCGCGCCGGCCCTGCGCCGACGGCGGCGCGGTCGAGCCCGTGGCCTGCACCGGCACCTTCTTCAGCGTCGCGGTGGTGCTGCCGGAGAAGGCGACGAACGGCTTCATCTTCTCCAGCTTCTTGGGGCCGAGGCCCTTCACCTTGCGCAGCTCCTCGAGCTTCACGAAGGGCTTCACCGCGCGCAGCTCGATGATGCGCTTGGCCGCCTTCGCGCCGATGCCCGGCAGCAGGTCGAGCTGCGCGGCGGTCGCGGTGTTCACGTTCACCACGCCGCTGAGCTCCTTCTTGGTCTTCGCCTTCGCCGCCAGCGCACTCCCCGCGCCCAGGGCCATCACCGCCACCGCCACGTACGACGCCCACTTCCCCAGCTTGTTGGTCTTCATCTTCAGTGCGCTCCCATCGCCATCTCGTTGTTGTTGTTGTTGTGCGACGCCGACGACCCATTCGCCTGCGCGCGGTGCTCGTTCGCTTCGCGGACGTGCAGCTTCCCGTCCAACGGCAGCACGTCGAGGTACACGTTGAGGCTCCCATCGCGGTTCACCCACGCGGAGCCCGCCTTCACCCACAGCTTCTTCGTCTCGTTCTCCTCACGGATTTCCTTGATGGAGAACACCTGCAACCGCTTTCCCACCGGCAGCATCTTCGACTCCTTCCCAAAGCCTCCGGCGTCAGTGCCGGGGCGCACCGGGGCAAAGCAGCGCGTGTGCCGACGTCGCGCGCGAAGAGATTCAGCGAGTTGGGTGCGCGGCGCGTCTCGCGAAGCGCACGGTGCGCAGACGCTCCAGCGGTTTTCTCAGCGCACGAGAGCGCACGCCTTTGTCCAGCGGGAGAGGGCGCAGGAAGTAAGGTCGCGCGGCCATGGCGTCACCTGCTGTCCCTCACGACTGGCCCGCGAACGGGCCGATTGATCTCTCGCTCCACGACCTGCCGCACGCCTCCGCGACCACGGAGTGGTGGTACGTCAACTCGCACCTCGAGGCCGCTGACGGCCGCGCGTTCTCGCTCTTCGCCGCGTTCTTCCGCATCGTGAACGGCAAGCGCGCCGACGGCTCACTGGAGTACGCGCACTCGCTCACCTGGGCCATCAGCGACGTGAAGCAGGGCGCCTACCTCGCGCGCAGCCTCGTCGACGCCAACGCGCCGGCCATCGGGCTGGAGCGCATCAAGCGCGGGCATGGGGCGAAAGATGAGCGCCTCAACCGCGCCGTCAGCGAGGTGCTGCAGCAGGGCCGGGTGCCGCTGCCCGACCGCATGTTCACCGCGCCGGTGACGGTGGCCACCGACCGCCTGGCGTTGGACTTCAGCGGCGCGCGCTTCGAGAAGGTGCGCGACGGCGAGTACGCGCTGGTGCTCGACAGCCGCGACGGCCCGGAGACGCCGCTCGGCGCGCAGCTCACCTTCACGCTCAAGAAGCAGCCGGTGCGCCACGGTGACAACGGCGTGGTGCGCGGCGTGCACGGCGAAGACATGTTCTACGTCTTCGTGCCGCGCTGTGAGGTGAAGGGCGCGTTGACCATCGCCGGCGCGCGCGTCGAGGTGACGGGCGCTGGTTGGTACGACCACGAGTTCGGATGCCCGCCGGCGAGGCGCGACGCGGAGGCGGAGAAGAAGTCAGACCTCGGCGTCATCGCGTGGAACTGGGTCTCGGCGCAGCTCGACGACGGTAGCGACGTCAGCGTCTACGACCTCGTGCATTCGGAGACGGGCGAGAGCCAGGGCCGCTGGGCGGTGTTCATCGACGCCGACGGCACGAGCCACTCGCTGCGCGACTTCACGCTGACGCCGCGCGGTGAGTGGCGCAGCGTGCGCACCTTCGAGTGCTACCCGACGTCGTTCACGCTCGAGGTGCCGGGCGCGAAGTTGTCGCTCACCGTCGACGCGGAGTTCCCCGACC
>CAMLFP010000393.1 GCA_946479335.1 uncultured Archangium sp. | reverse complement strand
GCCTGGGGCTGATGTCGGTGGCGCGCGTGTACCGCGTGCCGGTGGCGCTCAACGTACCCGAGAGCTGCCCGGTGGGCGGTGCGACCTCTTCGTCATTCACCCACGCGCGCGCGAGGTCGAGCTGCGGCACCTTCGCCGAGAGCTTGAGCGGCGTGGTCTCCAGCACCGCCAACGCGCCGTCGACGCCGCGCGCCTCGTCGAGCAGCGGCTCCAGGAACTTCGCGACCGGCGCGCCCAGCGAGGCGTCGAGGTCGAGCGCCGGCAGCTTCTCGACCGACACGTCACCGGTGAGGGCGACGCGCGCGCTCTCCAGCTGCAGCGTGACGGTGCCGTCGAGCTTCCGCAGCGGCGCGAGTGACAGCTCGCGCATCGTCACCCGCACCTCACCCAGCGGCGCGCGCGCGGTGCCGGTGAGGGTGCCGGTCACCGTCATCGAGCCGTTGCGCGACTTCGCGTGCTGCGCGAGCGGTGAGAAGTCGGCGAGCGAGAAGTCGAGCGTCACCGGCGTCGAGAGCAGCGAGGCCTTCGTGGGCGGTGACTTGCGCAGCCCAGAGAGGGTCAGCGGCGTGGTGAGCGTCACGCGGTGCGCGCCGCCGAGCGCGTTCGCGGTGACGGTGGCCTTGAGCGTGCCATCGGGTTGGGTCTCCACGCGCAGCGCCGGCTGCTTCACGGAGATTCTCCGTTCACCCTGTGTGAGCTGCAGCTCCGGCGAGTCGACGACGGCGCAGACGTTCAACGCCTTGCCGGTGCCGCTCACATCGAGCGTCGCCGCGAGCTGACCCGACACCGGCAGCGTGCGGCCGAGCTTCTGTTCGACCTGCGAGAGCGCGACGTTGTCGAGCGTGAGGTGCGCGGTGGCGGGCTCCGGCTTCTCGGCGAGGAGCGCCAGCACCGGGAGGTCGAAGGTGCCGTTCAACGCGCCGACGGGGCTGCCGACCTTCAGCGTGCCGGCCGCGCGGTCGTTGCGCCAGGTGCCGTCGGCGCTCAGCGCGAGGCCGTCGATGCCCTCGAGGCTGCCCTGCACCAGCTCGGCGTGGAACGTGGCGTCGGGCTTCTTCGGCGTGCCGGTGACGGTGGCCTGCAGGTCGAGGAGCCCGCCGAGGCCCAGCGACGGCGGCGCCAGCACGTGCGGCAGCTTCGAGAGGTCGAGCTGCGTGGTGTTCAACGCGATGTCGGCCTTGCGCGAGGTCCACAGCGCGCGCCCGTCGATGCGCTGCGCGCCGTCGCGGAACGCGAATGCGTCGAGCGCGAAGCCGTTCTTCCAACTGGCGTGCGTCGGTTGCTCGAGCTGCCAGTGGGAGCCGGTCCACGTCAGCGCGGCGGTGTCGATGGCCGCGCCGGTGTTGTCCTTCTCCAGCGTACCGGTGACGTTCAGCTTCAGGTCGCCGAGGCCCTTCGTGGAGATGTCGAGGTCGAAGCGCCGGCCTTTGTACGTATAGAAGTCGAAGGTCACCTCCTCGAGGTGGCGCTCGCCGACCTGCACCTGCTTCGCGCGCAGCATGATGTCGGTGTGCTGCGGCTGCGAGAGGTCGGGCAGGTCGGCGTCGACGTCGAGCGACCCGATGGACACGGTGGCCACGCGCAGTTGCTTGAAGCCGCCGACCGCCTTCACCGCCAGCGTCTTCGGCGCGCCCTTCGCGTGGAGCGTCAGCACGCCGGTGCCCGCCAACCCGCCGGTGTCGACGTGGGCGAAGCGCTTGAGCGTGTCGTCGACCTTCGAGAGGTCCTTCGCCAGCAGCACGCCGGAGAGGTCGAGGTGCGTCGGCGTCGCCGAGCCCTGCAGCGTGGCCTCCACGCCCGGTGAGCGGAGCTGCGCGCGCGGCACGTTCAACACGCCGTCCTCGGCCTTCGCGTCGAGCGAGAGCGCCGCGAGCGGGTGCCCCTCGTCGGCCCAGTCGGCGGTAGCGGTGATGGTGCCGGTCAGCGTGTCGAGCCGCGTGTCGGTGAGCGACCCGTTCGCCTCGAAGCGGAGCTGCGACGGGAGCTCCGCGCCGAGGAGCTGCTTCAAGTCGACGCCCGTGCCCTTTACCTGGAACTGCTGCGCGGTGTGCTTCGACAAATCATACATTCCACTTGTATCAATCTGTGCACTACCGGAGGTGATGTGTAGATCTGCCGCGGTGGTGCTGGCCTTGCCGGTGATGTGCACGTCGTTCTTCAGCGGGTAGCTGGGCACGAACGCCGTTACCTCGCGCGGCGTGACGGTGAGTTCCTCGATGGAGACCTCCGTCTTCGGCACGTCGAGATCGCCGCGGAAGCGCGTGCCGCCCAGCGCCGCGTCGACGTGGTGCGTGGCGCCCTTCGCGTCGAGCTTTACCGTGAGTTGCTCCTCGAGCGGCCCGGTGACGCGGCTGTCCAACGCGAGCGAGCCGGTGGCGTTCAGGTCGGCGAGGGTCAGCGCCAGGTCGCCGCGGAGGTTGAGCGCCGTCGTCTCCACGTGCGTCTCGCCCTGCGTGAAGTCGAGCGTGCCGTCGCGCAGGTCGAGCTTCGAGAGCTTCACCTTCCACGGGCTGGGGCCGGTGTCGGGCGAGGGCGTCTTCGAGGCGAAGACGCGGGTGAAGTTGAGGCCGCGCTCGTCCTGCTTCAGGTGCAGCTCCGGGGAGGAGATCGTCAGGCCGCTCAGCGCGATGGTGTTGTCGGCGAGCGCCCCGAGGTCGACGTCGGTCTCGATGCGGGGGAAGACCGCGACCAGCTCGCCCTCCGGCGTGTAGAGCTTCACGTCGAGCAGCACGAGGTGGTTGCCTGACAGCTCCACCTTCGACGCGTCGACGCGCCCGGCGAAGGTGTCGTTCAACGTGCTCAACAGCTTGCCGCGCACCAGCTCGCTGCCCGCGTCGCTGGAGATGAAGACCAGCGCGCCGCCCACCAGCAGCACCGGCAGCAACAACAACACCAGCAGCAGCACCAGCAACGCGCGCAGCCAGCGGCGCTTTTTCTTCGGCTCCGCCATCAGAAGGCCTCACCGATGGAGAGGTGCGCGCTGCACAGGTTGTCGGGCATGCCGGCGCCGGGCGCGGGCGTGGAGCCGTAGGTGTACGGGTCGCTGATGGGCAGCCCGCTGCCGAGGCCGAAGAAGCAGCCGGGCGCGCTCTGGTACGCGCGCGTGCCGCCGGGGTCGACGACCTGCGACTTGCCCACCATCGGGAGGCGGAACGCGAGGTCGACGCGGATGGGCCCCAGCGGCGTCCGGTAGCGGACTCCGAGCCCGACGGCCGTGTAGAGCGTCGAGAAGAAGTCCTGCTGGGCGAAGAGGTTCTCGACGGTGACGGCGCCCCAGTCGTTGAAGAGCGCGACGACCCAGTCTTCGGTGATGGCCCAGCGCACCTCCACCGAGGCCTCCAGCAGGCCGCTGCCGCCGACCGGCAACGTCTTGCCCTTCGCCCAGTTGAGCTCGCTGATCATCGGGCAGTTCGGTTCGCCGGCGCAGCGCGGGTCCTCCACCTTCACCGTGTTGTACGTGGGCACCGCCCGCAGCGGCGAGAGGCGGCGGTTCTGGAAGCCGCGCATGCCGGAGCCACCGGAGAAGTAGCGCATCACGATGGGCGTGTCGTTCTCCGGGGCGAAGAGCGCGCCCAGCTTCACGCGCGCGGCGATGGTGAGCTGCTTGCGCGGGCCGAAGCTGACGTAGCCGCGCGCCTCGGGCGTGAAGCGGAGGAAGGGCCGCACCTCGTTGGCCTTGGAGAGCCCGCCCGCGGCGTCGATGGCGAGGTACCAGCCCTCTTTCGGCTCCTGGCGGTTGTCGCGGTGGTCCCACTCCGCGTTGAGGTTGAGGTAGCCGACGACGCACAGGTTCGGTTGCGTGGGGCAGCCGAGCGCCGCGTTGCTGCCGGTGTCTTGCAGCGAGAAGGGCGTGCGCAGCAGGTAGATGTTCGCGTTGAGCGACGGGAAGACGGTGACGTCGGCCGTCGGCCGCCACACCACGCCCAGCTTCGGCTCGAAGGCGTCGTAGTCGAACGCGTTGTCGAGCGTGCGGTTGACCTCCACGCTGGTCTGCAGCGCGAGCGTGCGCAGCTCGAAGAGGCGGGGAATCTCGTACTCCGCCAGCAGCCGCCACACCGGGCCCCACTTCGCCAGCGGCGAGCCGCGGATGACGTCGACCACGTTGGGCACGAAGGCGAGGCCCAGCTTCCCCTTCAACGTCAGGCGGTCGAGGAGGCTGTTCTTGAAGAGCAGCCGCGAGAGCCCGAGGTTGCGGTTGGTGTACTCGGCGACGACGCGCACCTCCTGGCGGATGAGGTCGCCGCCCAGGCCGCCGCCGAGGCGGAAGCTGCGGAAGGGCGCCTCGCGCGTGTCGATGACGACGGGCACCGTGGCGTTGGCGCGGTCAGGCAAGCCGCGGTTCACCTTCACGCCGGCGAAGACGCCCATCTGGAAGACGCGCGCCTGCGCCTTCTGCAGCGCCGATTCGGAGAAGTACTCGCCTTGCGGCACGTCGGGTGACGCCACGTCGGCGATGAGCTTCGCGGGCACCTGCGCGTTGGCGTCGGTGGCCACGAAGAGCTTGCCGATTTTGTAGCGCGGGCCGGTGGTGATGTTCAGCGCGAGGTCGACCTTCGACTCGTCGACGTCGACCGTGGCTTCACCTTTCACCGCCACCTCGGCGAAGCCCAGCTCGCGCAGCCGCAGCGCCAGCAGCGCCTTGGCGTTGGCCCAGTCGTCCTCGAGGAAGATGGAGTCGAGCGTGAGCGGCAGCCCGTCCTTCACCTCGGCCTGCATCTTCTCGGGCAGCGCCTCGAGGCCCACGATGGCCAGCGACCTGATGCGCGCGGGGTCGCCCTCGCGGAGCCGCACCAGCAGCTTCACGAACTTCTCGCCGTCGGGCGTCACCGCGTCGTCGACGATGCGCGCCTGGTAGTAGCCGCGCGCCTCGTAGAAGCGCGTGATGCGCCTCAGGTCGGCCTGCCACGTCAGCGGGTCGAAGAACTCCGGCGGCCAGATGAAGGGCGCGACGTACGAGTACCAGGGCCGCTGCGTGGTGACGATCTTGTCCTTGATGTCGCCTTCGCTGAGCTGCTTCTCACCCTCGATGTCGAAGCGTGAAATCTGCTTCGCGTCAGGCGTGGGCGGCACGGTCGCGCAGCCGCTCAGCACCAGCAGGATGATGAAGACGCGGCGCCGCACTTCCGGGTGCTTCTACCCCGGTCGTCGCGAAGTGCATGTCGCGCTTT
>CAMLFP010000392.1 GCA_946479335.1 uncultured Archangium sp. | reverse complement strand
TACAAGCAGGCCTGCGAGCTCAAGTACGAGTCGGGCTGCAAGCAGCTCAAGTAGCTCTCCCTCAATGCTTGAGCATGGTGTGGCCGGTGCCGGGCGAGCCCTCCATGCCGTGCGACATGAGGAACGAGAACAGCGGGAAGTTCTCGGTCTTCGAGCCGCCGATGAGCTCGAAGTTCCACGCCTGGCTGTTGGGTGACTCGAGGTCGGGGGAGGCCTGCACGAAGAGCACCTCGCTGCGCTCGATGAGCACCTCGCCGACCAGCGACTTGCCGATGATGCACTGAACCACCGCGCGGCCGTCGTCTTCGTCGAAGAAGTCCCAATGGGCGAGCTCGTGGTCCATCAGCACCACGTCGGGGCTGCCCACGCGCAGCAGGCAGTTGCGGTGGTCGGTCAGCCACCGCCAGAAGGCGTCGAAGGTGAGGGGCGCGCTCGTGGACGTGGGGGAGCTCATGCTCCCGCTCTATCAAACGCGGGCGCGGCGGCGCACCAGAACGAGCGCCGCGAGGGCCACCAGGACCTCCGCGCCCGAGGAACACCCGCAGCCCTTCTTCTTCGCGGGCGGCGCGTAGGTGAGCGTCATCACGCCCGAGACGGTCTGGCCATTCACGCCGGTCGCCGCCGCGTTGATGGTGTTCTTCCCCTCCGACAGCCGCAGCGTGATGGAGAAGCCGCCCGCGCCCACCAGCTCCGCCGGCTGGCCATTCACCATCACGGTGGCGACGTCGAAGCCGTTCACCTGCCCGTAGAGGGTGACGTTGGCCGCGACGACGGTGGCGCCGTCTTGCGGCTCGACGAAGTGCAGCTGCGCCTCGGCGACCTCGTCGGTGCCCGGCGTCAGCGAGAAGTTGGCGATGAGGCGCTGCTCGGCCGGCACCGTCACCGTCTCGCTCAGCGTGCGGTAGCCGTCTTTGCGCACGGTGACGAGGTAGTCGGCCGGCACGGTCATCACCGCCGCGGCGTACGCGCCCGTGGAGTCGCTCGTCACCGACGAGACGAGGGTGCCGCTGCCCGCCTCGCGCACCTCGATGGTGGCGCCGTCGATGACCGTGGCCGCGTCGCCCGCCAGCGTGATGAGGCCCGCGAGGCCAGCGTTGAACACCACGGTGGAGGTCGCGCTGCCGGTGTGCGTCGCCGCGTCGGTGGCCGACACCACGATGGTGTTGGTGCCCGGCACCAGCTGCACGTCGACCGAGAAGGCGCCCGAGGTGACGGCCACGTCGGTGGCCGCGCCGCCGTTGAGCGACACCTTCACGGAGCTGATGGGGCCTCCGTCGTCGACGACAGTGCCGGTCAGCGTGAGGTGCCCGAGGTCGAGCGCCGCGCCATCGGTGGGGAAGGTGATGGCCACCACCGGCGGCTGCGCGTCGACGGCGACGGGCTCGATGTCCATCGACCCCCAGGTGACGGCACCCGCGGTGATGGTGCGCCCGTAGGAGTTGTCGGTGTAGCCCGTCTTCGACACCGACACGGTGACGTTGCCCGCCGGCAGGGTGAACTCGTAATAGCCGTCGGCGCCGGTGGTGTACGTCTGCGTGCCCACCTTCACCGTCGCGCCCGAGACCTTGGTGCCCGAGCCGTTCTCGCAGTGCGGGTTGGCCGAGCCCGCGCCGGTGCAGATGACGCCCTTCAAGATGCCGGTGGCCGCCGCGACCGGGTCGATGTTCATCGAGCCCCAGATCTGCGCGTTGGCGGTGACGGTGCGGGTGACCGACGCGGTGCTGTAGCCGCTCTTGGTCACCGTCGCGGTGTAGCTGCCGGGCGCGAGCGAGAATTGGTACAGCCCGTCGCTCCCCGTGGTGACCGACTGGCTGCCGATGGTGACCGTCGCGCCCGACACGCGGTTGCTGGTGACGCCGCCGGTGTAGATGGCGCCGATGAAGACGCCGGTGGTGTCGGTGGGCGTGCCGCCGGTGACGAGGCCCATGTACTTGGTCCAGTTCCAGCCGCTGCCGGGGTCGGTGTGGCCGCCGGTGTTGCAGCTCGACGGCGCCTCGTAGTGCCCGATGATGTGCGTGCGGTCCTTGGGGATGCCGTGGCGGTCGCAGATGTACGCGGTCAGCTTCGCCGACTCCGTGTACATCGCGTCGGTGTACCAGGTGGCCGGGTCGCTCACGTACCCCTCGTGCTCGATGCCGACGGAGCGCGAGTTGTAACACTGCACGTGCCACGCGGTGTCGGCGTGCTGCACCATCTGCGTCACCTGGCCGTCGGAGCTGCGCACGATGTAGTGCGACGACACCTGCGACGCGGAGTTCTGGAACCAGCTGCGCGTGCCCGCGTAGCTCCCCTGCATGGTGTGGATCAGCACGCGGTCGATGGCCGTGCCGCCGCGGCCCGAGGTGAAGTTCGGCGAGGCGACCCACGCGTACGCGCCCGGGTACTCGATGCCCAGCGCGTCGCGGCGCTGCGAAGCGACGGGGGCGTGCGTGCGCCAGTTGCTGGTCACCGGCGCCTGCGTGGTGAAGCCCCGCTCCAGCGCGAGGAAGACGTCGGTCGCGTAGTCGGCCGCGAAGGTCGCCGAGTCGAAGCCCGGGTACAGCGCGACGGCCTGGAACCAGTCGCCCGTCACCCGCGCGTCGAGCTGCTGGTGGTCGTTGGTCTGGTCGAAGAGCGCGCGCAGCACCGCCGCCGCGCCGCGGATGTTGGCCTTCGGGTCGACGCGCAGCCGGCCCTGATCAACGCCGGTCAACCGCGCCGCGCGCTCGAGCTGGTTCCAGTCTTCGCGCGTCGCGAGCTGCATCACGCCCACGCCGCCCGAGACCGACTCAAGGTTCCTGGTGCTGAGCCGCGTCTCGACCCAGCCGAGGCCCTTGAGCACCTCCACCGGCACCTGGAACTCGCGCGCCGCGTCGGCGAAGGCGCCATCCAACGGGCCAGACGGCACGGGGGCCAGCGAGTCCTGCGGCGACTCCGCACCGCACGAGACGACGAGGAGGGCAACGAGCGTGAGGGCGTGTTTCATGGCAGCGACCGCGTACGTGAGGGGGGAGCCGCTGTGTAGACGCGCCGCGCCGCTGTCGCTGCCGCGAGACACCCGGGTTCTCATTCTTCGAGAAACCCGAAGCCCGCCTCAGCGCAGCGTGACGTTCACCTTGTAGCTGAACTGGCCGCCGGCTCCGCCGATGCCCGCGCGCACCTGGAGGAACCAGGTCACCGCCGTGGCGCCGGTGTTCTTCGCCGCCGCGTCGCGCGGCGTGTTGCCGGTGCCGTCGATGGCTGAACAGAAGCCGCGGCCGTCGTCATCGTCGGTCACCAGCATCGTCGTGCCGTCGGCGGCGAAGAGCGTCAGCACGCTGTCGATGCCGTTGCTCTCGCAGGTCTCGACGGTGCGGTCGCCCTCCACGACCTCGGCACGCAGCGCCTGCCCGGGAGGCACCACCACCGCGTACACGTCGACGTCGGTGTTCACGCTGTGGTCGCCCGCGCAGAACGCCTCGGAGATGAGCGTGAGGTTGGTGTTGGCAGTGGCCGCGGTGTCGTTCGGCTCCGTCTCGTTGCCGGCGTCGGCGGAGACCGCCACCTCGAGGAAGTACCCGGGGATGGTGGCGTTGATGCCGGTCTCCTCGACGCGCACGTACCAGGTGCCCGCCGTCAGCGGCATCACCAGCGCCGCGCACGAGCCGATGCCCGACGCGTTCTGCGGGCCCGCGCTGTCGTTGGTGACCTCCGTGCCCATCGCGTCGAGGATGCGCAGGCTGCTGGTCGTGGCGTCGCAGTTGTTCGGCCGCACGGTGAAGGTCTCCATGCGCACCACCGCCGGGGCCGTCAGCGTCAGGCGGTAGAGGTCGACGTCGGTGGTGGTCGAGATGGCGCCGCGCACGAAGCCGCCGGTGTCGCCGAACTGCAGCGGCGCGACGTCAGCCTGCGAGGGCACGTCGTTCGGCTCGGCCTCCGGCACGTACGCCTCGTCGACGCAGGTCGCGCTGCAGCCGTCGCCGCTGACGGTGTTGCCGTCGTCGCACTCCTCGATGCCGGTGGTGATGCCGTTGCCGCAGGTCTCCGGCACCGTGCAGCTGTTGGAGCACGCGTCGGTGTCGATGTCGTTGCCGTCATCGCACTGTTCACCTTCCTCGGTGACGCCGTTGCCGCAGAAGCCGCCCGCCGGGTTGACGCACATGATCAACGACCACGCGTTCAACGTGCCGGTGTCGATGCTCGCCGTGTCGGCGACGCGGAGATTCCACGTGCCGTCGGCGCGGCGCCCCTTGAAGTCACCGGGGAACGTGAGGGAGCTCAGCGATTGCTCCGCCCGGAAGCGGCCGGAGAACGGCGCCGTCCCCGACGCGATGCCCGTCGCCGCGCCGTCGTCGAAGAAGGTGCGCAGGTAGTTGTCGCCGGAGTTCCCCCGATGCAGCGCCAGCGAGCGCTCGAAGCCCGACGGCGCGCGCAGCAGGAGGTTCAGGTCGCCGTCCCACGTGTGCGTGAGGCTCGAGACGTAGACGACCACCTTCTGCACGCCGCCCGTCGCCGTGGAGGTCACCGGGCTCAACACGCCCGCCGCGTTGTTGTCGGGGATGGCGACCGGCGTGGTGGAGGACAACGCCACCTGCGTCAGCCCGGGCCCGCACCCGATGTCGAACTGGCACGACGTGTTGCAGCCGTCGCCGCTGCTCGCGTTGCCGTCGTCGCAGGCTTCACCGGTGTCGACGATGCCGTTGCCGCACCTCGTGCAGACCGACGGCGCTCCGGAGCACAGGTAGCCCGGCTCGATGGTGCAGCTCGCGGAGCAGCCGTCTCCCGGCGTGGTGTTGTGGTCGTCGCACGTCTCGCCAGGGGTGATCAGCCCGTCGCCGCACGCCGGCATGGCGGTGCCGCCGCCGGTCGGAGCACCACCGCCCGTCACAAATCCGCCGCCAGTCGGCGAGCCGCCACCCGTCACAAACCCACCGCCCGTCGGAGAGCCACCGCCCGTCACAAACCCGCCACCAGTCGGTGAACCGCCACCCGTCACAAATCCGCCGCCAGTCGGTGAACCGCCACCCGTCACGAATCCGCCGCCAGTCGGAGAGCCGCCACCCGTGACGAAGCCGCCACCAGTCGGAGATCCGCCGCCAGTGACGAAGCCGCCACCCGTCGGTGAACCGCCACCCGTCACAAATCCGCCGCCGGTCGGAGAACCGCCGCCCGTCGGAGATCCGCCGCCAGTGACGAAGCCGCCACCAGTCGGTGAACCGCCGCCCGGCCTGTCCATGCGGGCGGTGGTGGTGCTGGCCCTCATTGGCGG
>CAMLFP010000391.1 GCA_946479335.1 uncultured Archangium sp. | reverse complement strand
CGCGAGCTGGAGAAGCGCTGACCGTTCCCCCCGTGGAACGCAGTGGTGCAGGTGACCCACTTCCGGCAACGCCGCCGCATGCGCATATAGACGGCATGAATGAGCTGACCCGCCGTGAAACCATCGCTGGAGGCGCCGCCGTGCTGACGACGCGTAGAGAGAAGCTGCCCGTCGCGTTCCTCCCGCATGGCGGTGGCCCGTGGCCGTTCATGGACCACGACTTCGGTGATGCGAAGGGCATCGCCGGCCTGCGCACCTACCTGGAGTCGGTGCGCGCGCTGCCGAAGACCACCCCGAAGGCGCTGCTGGTCGTCTCCGCGCACTGGGAAGAAGCGGTGCCGACGGTGATGACCTCCGACGCGCCGCCGATGTTCTACGACTACGGCGGCTTTCCCCCGGAGACGTACCAGGTCAAGTGGCCCGCGAAGGGCAACAAGGCGCTGGCCGGCCGCGTGCGCGCGCTGCTCGAGGGCGCGGGCTTCCAGACGGCAGAGAATTCACAGCGCGGCTTCGACCACGGCACCTTCGTGCCGCTGATGCTGACCTACCCGGGCGCGGAGATTCCCACCGTGCAGCTCTCGCTGAAGCGCGGCCTCGACCCGGCGGAGCACCTCGCGATGGGCCACGCGCTGGCGCCGCTGCGTGAAGAGGGCGTGTTCATCATCGGCAGCGGGATGACCTTCCACAACATGCGCGGCTTCTTCGGCGGCGGCTCGCAGGTCTCGGAGACCTTCGACGCGTGGCTGCGTGACGCGGCGACCGCGCCGCAGGCGCAGCGCGACGAGCTGCTGCAGCGCTGGGAGCTGGCGCCGATGGCGCGCGCCGCGCACCCGCGCGAGGAGCATCTGATTCCGCTGATGGTCATCGCCGGCGCCGCCGGCAGCGACCGCGGCACGCTGGCGTACAACGGCACCTTCGCGAACCAGCGGCTCTCGGCGTACCACTTCGCGTGAAGGGCTCTGTGGTAACCAGCGCGGCATGAACTCCACCACCCTGTGGGTTGCGCAGTCGCTCTCCTCGGCGTTCCTCGCGGTGCTCTTCCTCCAGTCGGGCCTCGACAAAGTGTTGGATTGGAAGGGCAACCGCGAATACGTGACGGGCTACTTCGCGAAGTCGCCGCTGAAGAACTTCACCGCGCCGATGTTCGTGACGCTCACCATCCTCGAGGTGCTGACGGGCGTGGTGTGCGCGGCGGGCGCGGTCACCGTGTTGCTCACGAAGCAGGCGAAGGTGGGCTTCCTCGGCGCGGTGCTCTCGGGCGTCACCATTCTCGCGCTCTTCTTCGGTCAGCGCCTCGCGAAGGACTACGCGGCCGCCGCGGGCATGGTGCCGTACGGCATCTATTCGCTGCTGGCGATTCTGCTGCTCGGCCTGCACGGCATCTGACGCACGCCCCTCACCCCCGCTCCGCGGCCCCTCTCCCCACGGGAGAGGGGAAGTGCAGCTTCTCGCGCACCTCGTCGTCGGTGACCTCGCGCACCGCCTCGACCGGCACGTCGAGCTCCAGCGCGCCCACCGCTTCACGGTGCAGCTCCAGCGTCGCGAGGTTCACCGCGTTCAGCATCCGCTTGACCTGGTGGAAGCGGCCCTCCGTCAACGTCAGCTCGACGTGTTCCTCACCACGCGCGCGCGCCTTCGCGGGCAGCGTGTCTTTGCCGTCATCAATCTGCACGCCGTTGCGCAGCCGCTCGAGCTTCTCGGGCGTCACCTCGCCGCCGACGCGCGCCACGTAGCGCTTGGGCAGCTTGGTCTCCGGCGACGTCGCGTGGCCGACGAACTTCTCGTCGTTGGTGAAGAGCAACAGCCCGGTGGTGTCGCGATCCAACCTCCCGACGGCGTGCCAGCCGAAGCCCTGCAGCCCCTCGGGCATCGCGCGCACCAGCACGTCGTACACCGTGCCCTCGCCGCGGATGCGAGAGCCGTGCGTCACCACGCCCGCGGGCTTGTGCAGCATCAACACGCGGGTGCGCCATTCGAGCGACACCGGCTTCCCGTCGAGCGTCACGCGCGTCTGCCCCACCGTCACCGGCGCCAACGGCTCTCGCAACACCCGCGCGTCGACGGTGACCCGGCCGTGCGCGATGGCCTCCTCGGCTTGACGCAGCGGCAACACCCCGGCGCGCGCCAGCGCACGCGACAGCCAGTCGCCGCCGGTGGCCCCTGAAGAACGTGCGGCGACCAACCACTTGGGCGGCTTGTTTCGAGCGCGGCTCACGGCGCCTTCCATATCTGCAAATTTCAGCTGTGGAGAACCGTGAGATTCGCAACACCGCCGCGGTGTAACGCCGTGTGCGCTCGCCCCTGATTCTCCGCGCTTCGTCTCTGGCAAGCGCTTCGCATTGGCCCCGGCGCGCAGATGACGGCCCTCCTCCCCACGAGACTGAGTTCCATGACCGACGTTCGCGTCTTCTTCGGCCACACGATGGAGGCGATGTTCGTTCACGCGATTCCGCCCGAACGCTTCCCGGAGCTCGCGCGGCGCTACGCGCAGGCGGGGTTCGACCTCTCGCGGCCAGCGCTGCCGGCGTACACGTATGAGACGTGGCGGGCGTGCCTCCGCGCGCAGCGAGAGGTCGCGTTGCCGCACGCCAGCGACGATGAGGCGGCGCACGTGCAGGGCGCGCACTGCGCCGACGCCTACTTCCACCGCACGGTGCTGGGCGGCCCGCTGAAGACGCTGCTGCGCTCGCTCGGCGCCCAGAAGGTGCTGGAGCGCTCCACGCGGAACCTGCGCACCGCCAACAACTTCTCGGAGACGCGCTTCACGCTCTCGGCCCCGAACGAAGGCTCGCTGTGGGTCAACGACCTGCTGCACGAGTCGCCGCAGTTCATCGTGGGCACGCTGACGCGCGGTCTGCAGGTGCTGGGCGCCGAGCTGAGCGCGCACCTGATGATGATGGAGGCCGGCGGCGCGCGCTTCTCCCTCACGTGGAGCCAGGGCACCACGCGCTTCCCCGGGCCCTGAAGCCGATGTCTTCCCACGTGGAGCAGCCCCCTCGCGTCAGCGTCGAGCCGTCCACCGCACCGCCGGTCGACGACGACTGGGCGGAGACCTGTGTCGACGACGTGCGCTTCCTCGACGAGGGCGAGTTCTTCAAGAGCGTCGGGTTCTGCCTCGCCGACGAGCCGCGGTGAGGTGCGCCGTCACTTCTTCTTCGCCGCGGCGATGCTCTTCTTCTTGCCGGTGCTGACCACCAGCTCGTCGTCGAGCAGCCGCACCATGTCGTCGAGCTTCGCGCGGTAGGTGACGTACTCCGCGGGCGAGATGCGCTCGCACAGCGTGCGGTAGGTCTGCGTGCTGGTGACGACGTTGCCCGCGCGCTTCACCTCACGCTGCAACGACAGGCACGGCAGCGTCACCGCGCCGCTCGCCGGGAGCCGCGAAATCTCCAGCCCCTCGGGCACCGTGAGCTCCACCGTCATCGACAGCTGCTGCGGCGTGCCCAGCAGCAGCGGGTACTTGCGCTTCGCGAGCGCGAAGGTGTTCCGCGGGTTGGCGTCGGTGGGCAGCTTGAGGCGCAGCGAGTCACCTTCTTGTCGCGCCAGCGTGCCGGTGGCGACCTTCATCTCGATGACGGCGGGCGTGCGCAGCGACTCGACCTCCACCGCCTTCGCGTCGGTGGCCGTCGCGTTCGGCAGGTACGTGGAGGCCACGCGCTGCGCGACCTGCCCGAAGACCTGCTCGTTGCGCGCGGTGCGGCGCAACAGCGAGCCGGAGCGCCCGGTGCCCTCCAGCCGCGCGGTGCCGGTGGCGCCGCCCTTCTCATCCAGCGTCAGCTTGAGCAGCGTCGCCTCGCGGTTCTCCTCCGGCGCCTGGAAGGGGATTTCGCGCCAGGTGTGCACGTTGGTCTTCGGGTCGAACACCAGGCTCAGCGTGCCGACGTCGTCGCTGCGCACCGCCGACACGTCGAGCAACTCAGCGGTGGGGTCGAAGAAGCGGCCCTGCACGCCGGGCTGGTCGGGCACGTAGACGATGGCGTGGTTGAACTGCTGCATCGGCACGTCGCGCTTCACCGGGCCCATGTCGCGCGTGCGCACCAGCGCGAAGTGCGCGTCGAGGCCCAGCTTGCGCGCGAGCTCGATGAAGAGCACCGCCTTGTCCTTGCAGTCGCCGTATTTTCGCTCGAGCGTCATCGAGGCCGCGTGCGGCTTCACGCCGGCGATGAAGGTCTCGTAGTCCTGCTGGTAGCGGATCTCCTCCATCACCCAGGTGTGGATGCGGGAGAGCTTCTCCTGCGCGTCGGGGTTGCCCTCGCCCAGCTTCTTCGCGACGGCGTCGAGCTCCGGCGAGTCGCGGAACACGCCCTCCAGCAGCGCCTGCTCCCACGAGAGCCACGTCTTCCAGTCGGGCACCGACGACAACTTCAGGTTGTCGGCCACCTCGTCGACGGTGGGCATCGCGGGCTCGGCGGTGATGGGCGGCGCGACCTTGTTGCTCCACGTGAAGCGGAGGAACTCGCCGCGGCGCTCCTCGTTCTGCGCGAAGGCGCCCACCTTGTACTCGTGCAGCTTGGTGGAGAGCGGCGCCCACAGCACCAGCGTCGACTCTTCGCGCTGGTCGCCGACGCCCTGCAGGCTCCAACTCTCGTTGTAGTAACGCGCGAGGTAGCCGCGCGGCGGCGCGTCGGTGCGGTACTGCAGCACCAGCGTCGAGCCCGGCTGCATGCCGCGGAAGAAGATCTGCCGGTTCCGCTCGCTGTTGGCCTCGCTGCGCGCACCCTTCTCGTCGACGGCGTACGCGTGCAGCACGCGGAGCCGCCCCGGGCCCACCGACTGGCGGATGATGCGGTCGCGGCCCTGCGCGTTGAAGGCGTGCGCCACCAGCGTGATGACGTTGGTGGTGCTGCCGTCGTTGTTGAGCAGCGTCACCTGGTGGTCCAGCAGGTAGGCGATGTCGGCGCCGCTCTGCTGCTTCACGGTGCCGCGGTTGCGCACCAGCTCTTCGAGGCGCGCCTCGGTGGGCACATCGGCCATCCACGCGCCGACGTGCTCCGGCGCGAGGTACTCGACGCGGTTGGCGAGGCCCTCGTTCTCGGGGTTCAGCTCCAACGACTTCTTCCAGAAGGTGATGGCCTGCGCGGTGTTGCCCTGCTCGTAGGCGAGCTCTCCGCGGCGGGCCCACGGCGTGGCGCAGTCAGGGCACAGCTTCGCGGCCTCCTGCACTGATTCGTCGGCGCCCTTGAAGTCGTCTTGCCGGCGCTGGAGCTCCGAGACCTGCAGCCACACCGCCTGGTCCACCGGCCAC
>CAMLFP010000390.1 GCA_946479335.1 uncultured Archangium sp. | reverse complement strand
AGCGTCGGGTCGAGGCCCGCGTCGCGCAGGTTCTCCGCGTGGAGGTAGCTGACCACCTGCACGTCGCCGCGCTTGAAGGCCTCCAGCGCCGCGTGCCGCGCGTTGAAGAGCTGGAACTCGAGGCGCGCCAACAGCGGCAGCCCGGGCGCGTAGTACGCCGGGTTGCGCTCCAGCGTGACGAGCTGGCTCGACGCCGAGAGCAACCGGAACGGCCCGGTGCCCAGCACGCGGCCCGCGTCGAGGCGCGTGATGCCCGTCGCCGGCAATGCCAGCATGCGCAAGAAGAACGCGCGCGGCTCCGCGAGCCGGAACTCCACAGTGGAGTCGTCGAGCACCTCGATGCCGCTGACGCTGCGCGCGTCACCCGCGAGGTACTCCGCTGCGCCGGCGATGTCCTTGAACAGCACGGCGTCGGGCGCGGCCGTCGAGGGGCTCAGCAGCCGCTCGAAGTGCGCCTTCACGTGGTTCGCGTTGAAGCCCACGCCGTCGGCGAAGGTGACGCCCTTGCGCAGCGAGAAGCGGTAGCGGCGCGCGGTGGAGTCCGCCTCCCACGACTCCGCGAGGTCGGGCACCAGCACGCCGTCTTCGAAGCGCAACAGCGTCGAATAGAGCGAGCCGGTCAGCTCTGAAATCTGCAGGTCGGCGGTGAAGAGCGGGTCGAAGCCGCGCGACTCGTCGATGGTGACCGCGCGGTGCAGGCCGATGTGCAGCGTGCCGCCGGGGCGCGCCTGCGGCAGCTTGAAGCGGAACACCTCCGCGTCGAGCGTCTCGGCTTCGTGCGCGAGCTGTTCGACGGCGCGGCCCAGCGCGTCGCCCGACTGCACCACGCGCGTCGCGTCTTCGCGCACCTGCGCGACCTCTTCGCTGATGGCGGTGTCGCCCTGCCGCAGCACGGTCTGCGCCTTGCGAATCTCATCGATGGCGGCGGTCAGCTTCAGCACCGCGTCAGACAGCTCGCGGCCGGTGTTGACCTGCGTCTCCGCGCGGCTGGAGGCGTCGCGCGCGGTGCGCGACATGTCTTGCGTCTGCTTCACCAGCTCGCGGCCCTGCGTGGCCTGCTCGCCCGCGAGCCGCATCACCTCGTCGACGCGCTCGGTAACCTCCCGGCTCAGGTCGACCAGCGAAGTGCCCTGCTTCTCGAGGCGCGCGGCCTCGGCCTGCGTCGACTCCACGGCGGCCAGCGCGCGCTCGGAGGTCTGCTGGATGGCGCGCAGCGCGGCCTCGGCCTTCTCACCGAGCTGCACGCCGTGCGCGGCTTCGTCGCGGCCGCGCGAGACCAGCTCCACCGTCGCGTCGACGCCCTCGCGCACCGCCTTCACCCGCTGCGCAATCTCACGCGTCGAGCGGCCAGTCTTCTCCGCGAGGCTGCGCACCTCGGAGGCGACCACCGCGAAGGCCTTGCCGCTCTCGCCCGCCTGGCTGGCGATGATGGCGGCGTTGAGCGCGAGGAGGTTCGTCTGGTCGGCGATTTCTTGAATCACGTCGACCACGCGGCCGATCTCCAGCGAGCTGACGCCCAGCGCGTCGACGAGGCGCGCGGCGCGGCTCACGGTGTCGTCGATGCGGCGCAGCCCTTTGAGCGCGTCACCCACCAGCGCGGCGCCCTGCTCGGCGTTCGAGGTCATCGCGCGGGCCAGTTCGCCGGTCTCGTCGCCGCGGCGGCGGAGCGTGTCGATGCTCGTCTCCGCGCTCGACACCGCCTCGCGCGACTGCGCGGTGAGGCGCACCACGGCGCCGCCGGTCTCCACCACCAACTGCGAACGCTGGCTCAACGCCTCCATGCGCGCCGACGTCTTCTCGGAGGTGCCGTTGAGCTGGCCCAGCGAACGCGCGACGGTCTCGATGCTCTCGGTCAACTGCGCGAGCGACGCGGTGGTGTCGCGGGCGAACGACTCGAGCTGCGTGACGCGCTTCTGGCTGCTCTCCAGCGAGTCGCTCATCGCGCCGACGGCGACCTGGCTGCGCTCCACCGCGAAGCCCTGACGGCGGGCGGCCTCCAGCACGGTGTGCGTGTGCTCCTCGACGCCGCGCGCGGTGCGGTGCACGGAGCTCGTCACCCGCTGCACCTGCCACAGCGCGCGCCGCAGCGACTGCGTGAAGCGCACCAGCTCTGCGTCAACCGCGCCTTCGATGGAGGGCGTGACGGTGAGGTCGCCCTCCGCGAGGCGCTCGATGATGTCGCGGCGGCGCTGCCGGCGACGCGCGCCCCATTGGTAGAAGGTGAGCCAGCCCACGAGCGAGAACGACCCGATGCTGGCGAGGGTGAGCGCGAACCACTCACCGAAGGTCGACGGGTGGCCGGTGAGCGCCAGCATGACGATGCCGGCGAGCAGCGCAGAGAGCAGACCGCCCAGGGGGCCAAAGAACGCGAGGAACCAGCGGTTCTCCATGAAGGCCAGGAACCTATTCGCTTGTGTGGCGCCGTGGGCGTTTCTTCGCGGGTACAGTCGGCGCGATGACGGCTCTGGTCCTGCTGCTGGCCGCCGCGCCCGTTGATGCGCGCTTCGTGTTGGAGGTCTCGGGCTTCCCGCTCGCGGAGCTGCACGTGCGCGTCGACGGCGAGCAGTGGATCTACGAGGCGACGCACTTCCTCGAAGAGGGCCCGCGCGTGAAGCGGCTCGAACTCCCGCTGCGCAACGGAACGCCGGAGGTGCTGGCGCTGATGACGCCTCCGACGCGCGGCTGTCAGGACGTCATCGAGGAGCGCACCGGTGCAGTGGAGAAGCTGTGCGTGGCGAAGCGCACGGCGACTTCAGTTTCAGGGACGCTCGACGCGCAGCCTTTCAACGCGCGCTACGTCGAGGGGGGACTGAGCGAAATCACCGTCGGCTCCGCGAAGTGGAGGCGCGTCTCGCAGCCCACCGCGCCACCGCGCGACGAGAGCCCGTTCATCGCCGGCGTCCCCGCGCCAGGTCTCACGCTGTCGCCGCCCGTCGCCGGCGCGAAGTGGCTCGCGAAGAACCCACGCGGAACGGGAGCGGCTGACGACCTCGGGCGCACGCGCTGTCTGGTGCTCGCGCGGCGCGCGGTGAAGGCACAACCGGGAGCGCGGGTCTCCGTCGGCCTCGTGGTGGAGAACGGCCGCGCGTACCCGCACGCCTGGGTGACGACGGCGAAGGGCGCCGAAGACCCTTCCGTGCTGCCCGACGATGAAGTGCTGACGCGGCGGCGCTACCTCGAGGTTCCCGTCGCGCAGTCAGGCGACTTCTACCTGCGGCTCTTCGACGGCGCGGTGCAACTGCGATGAGCTTCCTGCCGCTGCGGCTCCATCGAATCGGCGTGGCCGAACCGGTGCTCCCCGAGACGCCCCTGCCCTGCATCGTGTTGGGCGCGCGCGTCTTCCCTGACGGCTCGGCGAGCGATGCGCTGCGAGATCGCGTGGTGCTCGGCGTGGAGCTGTTGCATCAGGGTCGCGCCACGCAACTCATCTTCACGGGAGGAACTCCCGACGGTCGCCCCACCGAGGCAGCGGCGATGCGCGCCATCGCCCTCTCCGCGGGCGCGCCTGATGAGCGCATCACGCTGGAGTCGGCGAGCACCACCACCCTTGAGAACGCAGCGCGCTGCGCGGAGTTGTTCACCGAGCGCGAGGTGCTGTTGGTGACCTGCGATTTCCACCTCGCCCGCGCGTCGGCCATCTTCCGCGAGGCGGGCTTCACGGTGTGGCCCGTGCCGTCGAGGCGGCTGCTCTCCCGCGCGGACCGCGCGCGCCTGATGACGAAGGAGACCGCCGCGATGCTCGCGCGCCCCTCGTTGCTCAAGCACCTCTGACGTACGCTGCCGCGCATGCTCTGGCTCGTGCTCTCTGGTGTGGTGTCGATGTCGTCAGCGCAGGCTCCCGCGAAGGCGCCCGGCCTCGCGGGCACGCGTTGGAAGTTCTCCTCATCGTCCAACCCGGAAGGCACCATCGTCACTTTTCGAAACGACGGCGTCACCGTCTTCAATGACTCGAAGACCACCGGCCACTGGGAGCAAACCGGCGACACCGTGGTGTTCGACATCAACGACTTCACGCAGTACCGCGTCGAGGTGCACGGCGACGAGATGAAGGGCGAGTGGGTGCGACTGCGCGGGGAGCAGAAAGGCACGAAGTCGCCGACCCGGTTGAAGAAGCTCTGACGCGCTCAGCGATCGGCGTGACGCCCGTTGAGCCCGCTCGGTGTGGTCCACCCGAAGTTGCCGACGGGCAGTGACTCGAGGTTGTAGCTCTCGAGCACCACGCCGCCATCTTCGCGCAGCCGCGTCGTCACCATCGCGCTCGAGCTGAAGGTGACGTTCTGCACGTCGCTCGACTCGAGCGGCAGGTGGCACACGCCGCTCTCCTGCCCGTCGACGTAGAGCTTGAAGTGCGCGCCGCCGTCTTCGCGAATCAGCGCGCCGAATACGCCGAGGCCGGGCTCGATGGTGGTGGTGGCGAGGAGGTCTCCGTTGGTAACGGGCCCGGAGAACAGCTGCTCGGTGGTCGACAGCGAGAACCCGCGCACCCACGTGCCGCACCCTGCGTCGATGCCCGCGTCTTCGTCACCGAAGCAGCGCACGTCGAACACGTTCATCACGCCGCGCGCGGCGATGGTCTCGTTCGCCAGCAACGCCCCGGCGTCGAAGCGCTGCACCGTGGTGCCGCCGTCGAGCTCGAACCACACGTCGCCGAAGCCGGGGAACACCGCGTAGGTGTCGGAGGTCACCAGCTCCTCGCCCGCGCCTTCCAGCGTCACGTCGCGGCGGTCGACGCCGCCGTCCTCGAGCAGGCCGACCCGCGAGAGCAGCCCCGCGTCGGCGTTCCACACGAAGAGCGCGTCACCGAGCGCCAGCGTGCCCTGCGCGTCGGTCAACCAGCGCAACCCGGCATCGGCCTGCGTCCACATCGAGACGCCGCCGTCGAACGAGACGAGCACCATGTCGCTGCCCAGCGCCCACGGCCCGGGCGGCAGCACGTCGAGCATCAGCGCCGACGCGGTGGTGCCGCGCAGCTCGAACCCGCCATCGGCCGCGAGCAGCACGCCCGCGTTGGACACGCCCAGCAGCTCACGGCGCGCGCCGTCGTCGTACGGCAGCGTGTAGCGCTCGAAGCCACCGCCGGTGAAAGACGAGAGCGCGCACGACGAACCGCCGTCCTCCAGCGGCCGACAGAACGAGAAGTAGACGTTGGAGCCCAGCGCGGCGAGCGCTCCGTCGAGCGGCGCGGCGAGCGGGGTCGACCACTGCGGGGTCCAGGTGCCTTCAATCGCGCGCGTGCACACGTCGTTCTCACACGTCGCCT
>CAMLFP010000389.1 GCA_946479335.1 uncultured Archangium sp. | reverse complement strand
ATCCCCGAGCTGCACCGGGCGCAGGCGAAGGGCGCGCCGTTCATCTCGAACCCGGGCTGCTACGCGACGGCCGCGGCGCTCTCGGCGGCGCCGTTGCTGAAGAACGGGCTCATCGACCCCGAGTCGCTGGTCATCAGCGCGGCGTCGGGCGTGTCGGGCGCGGGCCGCAAGGCGAGCGAGGAGTACACGTTCATGGAGATCGACTCCGATTTCCGCGCGTACAAGACGCTCTCGCACCAGCACGTGCCGGAGATCGAGCAGACGCTGGGGCTCAAGAAGCTCGTCTTCACGCCGCACCTGCTGCCGATGAAGCGCGGCATCTTGTCGACCGCCGTCGCGCGCCTGAAGGCGGGCGTCACCGCGGCGCAGGTGAAAGACGCATTCGCCGTCTACGCGAAGGAGCCGCTCATGAAGTTGCTCCCGTCGGCCGACGCGGTGCGCATCGCCGACGTGGCGTTGACGCCGAAGTGCCTCGCGGGCGTCACCTGTGACGACACGCACGTCGTCGCCATCACTGCCATCGACAACCTGCTCAAGGGCGCGTCGAGCCAGGCGGTGCAGAATATGAACCTCATGTTCGGTCTCCCCGAGACCGAGGGACTGTAGATGCCCGTCGCGCGCGGTTTTCTGTTCTCCGGGCTCCACGCCGGCATCAAACCCTTCAAGAAGGATCTCGCCCTCGTCTTCAGCGAAGCGCCGTGCAGCGTCGCCGCCGCGTTGACCATCAACAAGGCGAAGGCCGCGCCCATCGAAGACACCGCGCGCCGCGTACCGGCCGCGGGCATTCGCGCCATCCTCATCAACTCCGGCAACGCGAACGCGCTCACCGGCGCCGAGGGGCTCGAGGACGTGACGGAGCTGTGCGCCGCGACCGAGAAGGCGTGTGAATTGCCCGCGGGCTCGGTGCTGATGCAGTCCACCGGCGTCATCGGTCAGCGCCTGCCGCGCCAGAAGATCATCGACGCGCTGCCGAAGCTCAAAGGCTCGCTCAAGGCCGCGCCTGAATCTGCGGCGGAGGCCATCCTCACCACCGACACGCACGTGAAGATCGCCAGCCGCACCGTGCGCCTCGGCCGCAAGGAAGGGCGCATCACCGCCATCTGCAAGGGCAGCGGGATGATCGCGCCGCAGCTCGCGTCGACCATCGCCATCGTGTGCACCGACGTCGCCATCACGCCCGCGCTGCTGCAGCGCGCGCTCACCGGCGGCATGGACGGCAGCTTCAACAACCTCACCGTCGACAACGACATGAGCACCAACGACGCGGTCATCGCGTTGGCGAACGGGCAGCTCGGCAACCCTGAAATCACCGCGGAAGGGCCGGAGTACGAGCTCTTCGCGACGCAGCTCCAGTCGCTGTGCGTGGAGCTCGCGCGCGAGGTCGCGAAAGACGGCGAGGGCGCCACCAAGCTGCTGGAGGTGCGCGTCATCGGCGCGCCGCGCAAAGACATCGCGGTCGACATCGCGCGCAGCGTCGCCGGCAGCACACTGGTGAAGGCGGCGGTGTTCGGCGCTGACCCGAACTGGGGGCGAATCCTCGCCACGGTGGGCGCGCGCTGCGGCTCGCAGAAGTACGACGTGAACCCGCAGGCCGCGAAGGTGACGGTGCAGGGCATCGTGGTGTTCGACACCAGACCGGTGCTGCTGCACGCCGACACGCAGAGCCTCCGCGCGCGCATGCGGGCGCCGGAGATCCTCATCGAGATCGACCTGCGCAGCGGTGAGTTCGCGAGCGTCGGCTGGGGCTGCGACCTCTCGTACGACTACGTGAAGATCAACGCCGACTACATCTCGCTGCTGGTGCCGACCGTCGACGGCAGCGTGGCGAAAGATGATCGCCTCACCAACTACTCACCGAAGTTCAAGGTGACGCTGGTGAAGGAAGCGCTTACGTACATCTCGCGCTTCGCCGACAAGCGCGTGGTCATCAAGCTGGGCCGCCAGGCGATGGGGAAGGACTCGCTGCGCGCGTCGATCGTCGAAGACGTGAACCTGCTGCGCGCGGTGGGCATGGTGCCGATCCTGGTGCACGGCGAGAGCCCGGAGTCGAACAAGGGCGACTCGCACAGCAAGGAGATGATGCTCTCGGGCCAGACCAACACCGAGCTCGTCACGCTGCTCAACCGCACCGGCGTGCAGGCCATCGGCCTCTCGGGGATGGACGCGTCGTTCATGAAGGGCAAGCGCGTGGGCGAGGGCTTCGGCGAGGTGGTGAACATCAACCGCGACCTGTTGGAGATGTTCCTCCAGCGCAACTACGTGCCGGTCGTCTCGCCGGTGGGCTTCCTCGACGACGGCAGCACCATTCCCCTCGAGCCTGATCAGGTCGCCGCGGAGATCGCCGTCGCCGCGCGCGCCGCGAAGCTCGTGTACTTGATCGGCGGGCCGGGCTTCACCGAGAACGACGAGCTGCTGGGCCAGCTCACCACCGCCACGCTGCGCGAGAAGAAGGAGCGCGGCGTCTTCAACCGCAACCTCACCAGCAAGGCGACCTGCAGCATCCACGCGCTGCAGCAGGGCGTCGAGCGCGTGCACGTCATCGACGCGCGCACGCCGCACTCCATCATCGCGGAGTTCTTCACCGACTCCGGCATCGGTTCGCTCGTCACGCAGGGGTAATTCGAAATGGCACTCGCAAAAACTGAAGCGTCTGGCGGCTCCGGCCTGCTCCCCGAGGTCCTCGCGTTCTCGTCGTCGCTCGCGTTGGACAAGCAGCTGCTGCGCGAAGATCTCGTCGGCTCGTTGGCGCACGTGACGATGCTCGGACGTACCGGCGTCATCCCGAAGGCCGACGCGCAGGCGATTCGCGAGGGGCTCATCGCACTGTGGAAGCGCGCCGACGCGGGCACGCTGCAGCTCCCCGACGAAGAAGACGTGCACATGGCCGTCGAGGTGGAGCTCAACACCACCATCGGCGCGCCCGCCGCGCTGCTGCACTCGGCGCGCTCGCGCAATGATCAGGTGGCGACCGACCTGCGCCTGCACGTGCGCGAGGTGGCGGCCACCGCGCTGCGCGAGCTGACCGGCTTCATCCAGGAGCTCGTCACCCGCGCCCGCGCGGAGAAGGATCTCATCCTCCCCTCGTACACGCACCGCCAGCGCGCGCAGCCGGTCTCGCTCGCGTACTGGCTCGCGTCGTACGCGTCGTCGTTTCTGCGCGACGCGCAGGCCCTCGCCTTCGTGTTGGACCAGTGCAAGTTGCTCCCGCTCGGCGTGGGCGCCATCAGCGGCACCTCGCTGCCGATCGATCGCGAGATCTCCCGCACGTTGCTGGGCTTCGAGGGCGTGACGCTGAACGGGATGGACACCGTGGGCGATCGCGACTTCGCGTTGGACCTGCTCTACGCGACCGCGCGCTTCTTCGTGCACGCGAGCCGGCTGTCGACCGACCTCGTCGATTTCACCACGCAGGAGTTCGGCTTCGCGACGCTCTCGGGCGACATCTCGATGGGGAGCTCGATGATGCCGCAGAAGAAGAACCCCGATGTGTTCGAGCTGATCCGCGGCAAGTCGGGCAAGGCCGTCGGCAACCTCGTCGGCTTGCTCACCACCGTGAAGGGCCTCCCCGGCGGCTACAACCGCGACCTGCAGGAAGATCGCGCCTCGCTGCTCGAGACCGGACCGCTGCTGCTGGGCACGTTGTCGGTGCTGCGCCTGTCGCTGCCCCGAGTGACCTTCATCGCCGAGAAGTGCCGCGCGGGCCTCGAGGAGGGCTTCACGCAGGCCACCGACCTCGCCGAGGCGCTGGTGAAGAAGGGCATGCCGTTCCGCAAGGCGTACATGGCGGCGGGCGCGCTCGTGCGGCGCTGCCAGGAGAAGGGCCTCACGCTGCGCGCGGCGACGCTGGAGCTCGCGCAGTCGGTCGACCCCGCCTACGACGCCTCGGTGCTCGCGGTGCTGGAGCCCGCGGGCGCGGTGGCGCGCAAGGCGTCGGCGGGCAGCACCGGCCCGGTGGCCGTCGAGGCGACGCTGGCGCTCATCGAGGGGCAGGCGAAGGTGCTCTCCGAACGCGCCGCGCACGTGCCGAAGCTGTCGTCGCTCTTCGCGGAGCTTGAACGAGCCTCGGTGTGAAAGACCCCCGCCTCACGCGGTTCGACGCGCTGTTGATGGTCGCGCTCGTCGGCGTGGGCCTGTGGTTTCTGCTGCCTGATCTCGCGCACGACTCGGAGTGGAACTTCGACGAGTCGTTCAACCAGGCCGTCGCGCGCCACGTCTACGAGCACCCCTTCAAGCCGATGCTGTACCCCGACCCGGTGCACGACACGCCGGAGATGTACCGGGACTACTGGAGCCCGCGCATCTGGCTGGTGAAGCCCGTCGGCGGCTACTGGGTCACCGCGGCGTTGATGCTGTTCGTCGGCAAGGTGCCCTTCGCGTACCGGCTCGCGGGGTTGCTCGGTCATCTGATCAGCGCGCTCACCGTCTACGTGCTGGGCCGTCGCTACGCCGGGCGCGTGCTGGCGTTCATCGCGGGCCTCGGGTTGCTCGCGCTCCCGCTGGCGTGGACCTTCGTGCAGGCGCGCTTCATCAGCGACGACCTCGACGTGCAGCTCGCCGGCTGGGTCTGCGGAGCGATGCTCTCGCTGTTCCAGAGCATTCGCCTGCGTTCACTCAAGTGGGCCGCACTCGCCGGCGCCTTCACGGGCATGGGCATCCTCGTGAAGTTCGTGCTCGCGCTGACGCCGCTGGGCGTGGCGTTCGTGCTGTGGGCGCTGGCGCTGGCGCGCTTCTGCGATGGCCCGCGCACGCGCGAGTTCCTCATGATGACGTTCACCACGTGCGCCGTCGCGCTGCCGTGGAACCTCTACGCCGCGCTGAAGTGGCCGCTCGCGTACAGCCAGGGGAACCTCAACGAGCTGCTGATTCACTTGAGGCCCGGCGCGGGCTCCGGCCACAACCAGTGGGCGCGGCCCGTTGATGCGGTGTTCAACGAGATGATCCTGTGGCTCTCGTCGCCGCTGCCGCAGGCGCTGACGATCCTCGCGGGCGTGTGGCTGCTGGTGCGCGCCGCGCGGAGCCGCGACTTCGTGCTGGTCGGCCTCGCGGCGTGGCTGTGGGCGACGTGGCTCGGTCACTCATTGCCCGCCACCAAGCAGATGCATCACCTGTGGAACTCGGTGGTGCCGCAGTTCATCGCGCTGGCGATGTTGACGCGTGACTCACTCAAGCGCGTGCCGCTCGCGTTCGCCGCGCTGGGAGCGCTGGCAACGCCGGTGCTGGTGCCGAAGTGGCCGTGGCTCTCGGTGTTGCGCACGTACTTCCC
>CAMLFP010000388.1 GCA_946479335.1 uncultured Archangium sp. | reverse complement strand
GGGAGGCGCTGGTGAACGAACTCGACGCGCTGGTTCCGAAGCTCAGCGGAGCCGCTTCGGCCGAGCGCCGGGCGGCAACCTGACATCGCGGTCGGGCCGGCTGCGGAAGTACACGGCGAAGTCTCTTCGATCGAGCGAGGCCACAGGCAGGGCCGGGTTCTGGTCGCTCAAGCGAACGATGCAAGCGTCGGCGAAGTCGACCCAGCGGTCCTGGTAGCGAGCAATCTCGGCGGCCACAGCGCTCGCCTCCGAGGGAAGCAGGTGCTGGCTCACGAGTCGACCCTGCTCGAGCGATCTGAAGAGGTTGATAACGCCGCGTCGACCACTCTCGGCGCGCTCGAACAAGAACATCGCTTCAGAGATGCATGACTCGGCGGTGAGCCACGGCCCGGGCAGGGTTGCCAGTTGCTCCACAGCCCACGCGTGATGCGCGTCGGCGTCGTTACCCAGCGCGACGAGAAACCCGGAGTCAACGATTGCGCGAACTTCCATAGCCCTTCATGTGCTTCCGGTTTGTGGAGAGGTCACGCGGCCCGCGGACGGAGCCGATGAAGTCTCGGAGCGCCACCGCCATGTCGATGCCGTCGTCAGCTTCGCGGCTCAGCGCAGACTCCAGGCTCTTGCGGATGAATTCTGACTCCGAGACGCCCCGCGCCTTCGCCGAGTCGGCCACCTCTTGCGCGAGCTTGCGCGGCAACTTGAAGGTCTTGGTGACGAGTTCGCTCATGACGAACCCGGTCTTACCAACCGGTATTACCGAGCGTCAAGCCGCCCTGGCCGCGGTGGCGTCGATGCCGCCGATGAACTTCTCGATGGCGGCGTTCACCAGCCCCGGGCGCTCCAGCGGCGCAGTGTGCGTACCGCCGGGCACGTACACATACTGCGCATTGGGAATGAACTCGGCCATGCGCTGGCTGAGCCACACCGGGGTGAACTTGTCGCCTTCGCCGCCGATGATCAGCGTGGGCACGTCGACGTGCGGCAGGTGGTCCCACGCCGAGTGATCCTTCGCGGAGTCGAGCGTCCGCACGAAGTAGAGCGGGTGCATCTTCGCGAGGTGCTCCATGTAGGGCCCGAAGTCGCTGCGCTTCATCAGCGCGGAGTTCAGCTCGGTGCGGATGCCGAACTCCACCGCGAGCTCGGTCTTGAGGAGGTTGGCGGTGACCGCCTTCGCGAGCAACGGCGCGCGCTCGACCAGCGTCTTCAAGCGGGGGAACGCGACGCGCAAGAGCGTGTGATCGTGCCAGGTGTCGAGCGGCGTGCCGTAGGAGCCGCAGATCAACACCAGGCCCTTCACGCGCGCGCGATGCCGCCGGTGGAACTCGAGGCACGCCTGCACGCCCATCGAGTGCCCGAAGATGATCGCCGACTCGAGCCGCTGCGCATCCATCAGGCGCGCGAGATCGTCGACGATGTAGTCCATGCCGATGCGCGTATCGTCGCGCGGCACGCCGGAGCGCCCGTGCCCGCGGTAGTTCCAGTGCATCACCCGGCGCGTCGACGAGAGCGGCTCCCAGAGGTAGCGCCAGATGAACCCGTCGCAGCCCAGGCCATCGTTGAGCACCACCGGCGTCTTGTTCGTCACGTCACCGCGCACCTCGAACCACAGCGGCGCGCCGTCTTCGGTCTTGAAGATGTCCTGGTGGAAATAGCTCACGTGCCCTCGTCTTCCTCGGAGTCTGCCGGCGTGCCCGGCTTCTCCAGCTGGTATTTCTGGATCTTCAAGATCAGGTTCGAGCGCGAGATGCCCAGCTCGCGCGACAGCCGGCTCTTGTTGCCCTTGGTGCGCGAGAGGCCCTGGCCGATGAGCTCGCGCTCCAGCGCCTCCACGGCGTCGTTCAGCTTGCTCAACGGCAACTGCGTGGCGCGCGCGAGGCTCACCGCGCCGGCGCCGGGCGAACCCTCCACCGCGTCGCGGATGCGGTTGCTCAACAGATCCGCGGGGAGGATCTCGAGGTCGCTGCCGAGCACCAGCAGGCGTTCGATCTCGTTCTCCAGCTCGCGGATGTTCCCGGGCCAGTGGTACTGCTGCATGATCGCCAGCGTGTCGTGCGCGAGCCCGCGCGGCCGCTGCCCCTCCTTCTTGTGCTTGCGCATGAAGTGGTCGATCAGCACCGGGAGATCGTCTTTGCGCTCGCGCAGCGGCGGCACCTGCAGGCGGATCACGTTGATGCGGTAGTAGAGGTCTTCACGGAACTCGCCGCGCTTCACCATGGCCGCGAGGTCTTTGTGTGTCGCCGCGATGACGCGCACGTCGACCTGCCGCATCTGCGTGCCGCCCACCGGCGTCAGCGTGCCTTCTTGCAGCACGCGCAGCAGCTTCACCTGCAGCGCGGGCGACATGTCGCCGATCTCATCGAGGAAGAAGGTGCCCTTGTCGGCGACCTCGAAGAGCCCCTTCTGATCGCGGATCGCGCCGGTGAACGAGCCCTTCACGTGGCCGAACAGCGCGCTCTCCAGCAGGTTGTCGTTGAAGGCCGAGCAGTTCTGCACGACGAACGGCTTGTCTTTGCGCGGGCCGTTGTAGTGCAGGGCGCGCGCGACGAGCTCCTTGCCGGTGCCCGACTCGCCGTTCACCAGCACCGTCGAGTCGGAGTTGCACACCTTCTCCAGCACCCGGAACACCTCGAGCATCGCCGAGCTGCGCCCGATGATGTTCTCGAACTTGTAGCGATCAGACAGCTCGGTCGAGAGCGTGGCGATGGTCTCGTCCTTGCGCGCGAGCTCCGACTCGTAGTTCGCGATCTCGTTGGCGCCGAACTCCAGCAGGTCGCAGATCTTCTCGGTCTCGCTCTCGGTGCTGACCAGGATCCGCTCCAGCGCGCGATCGAGGTCGGTGGTGCCGGGGTTGATCTCCGTGATCTTCGCCTTCAGCAGCTCGCCTTCACGCGCGCTGATCTCCTGCCGCGCGAAGCCCTCGACGAAGAGCATGCCCTCGTACTCGTTGTTCACGTACAGCGGCGCGCCGACGATCGAGAAGCCGAGGTGGCACTCGTGAAACTGGCTGCGGCGCAGCTTGCGCGAGGTCTTGAACTTCTCGTGCAGCACGCGCACCGACGCCGTGCAGCGGCGGAAGCCCTCCTTCGAGAAGAGCGACAACCGGCAGAAGTCGTTCGGCGGAGGGTTGATCTGCCCTTTGGCCCACTCGATGACGGCGCCGTCCTTGTCGGCGAAGCACAGCTCCGCGCGCCACCACTTCTTCAAGATGTCCCTCAACATCACGATGGTGTGGAGGTTTTGATACCGGTCGTAGTCCATGCGGTTTTTGTCTGACTCCCCGACAGCTTACGTGGCCACGTTGTCGTCACTGGCGACGATTTGATGCGTGGAAACCAGTGTCTCTGTGCGAAGGGTAGGGAATTCGCCCATGCGTATTGTCGGAGGAACAGCCAGGGGCCGCGTCCTCGCCGCTCCGAAATCAGACGATGTGATCAGGCCGACCGCCGATCGCGTGCGCGAGACGCTCTTCAACGTGCTGGGGCAGCGCTGCGACGACCTCGACGTGTTGGACCTCTACGCCGGCACCGGCGCGCTCGCGTTGGAGGCCGTGTCGCGTGGCGCGAAGCAGGCCGTGCTGGTCGACAGCGGCCGCGAGGCGCTGTCGCTGTGCCGCCAGAACATCGACGCGCTGAAGTTCGGCGCGCAGTGCGAACTCCTCGCGTCTGACGCGCTCAAGGCGATCGCCACGCTGGCGAAGCAGGGGCGGACCTTTCAGCTCGTGTTCGCCGACCCGCCGTACAAGCAGCGCGCGGGGCTGGCGCTCCTGGAGGCGCTCGACGCGGCGGGCCTGATCACCGACGGCGGCCTCGCGGTGATCGAGACGGGCGAAGACGAGGCGCTCCCGGAGCAATCGGGGCGCTTCGCGCGCATCGACGAGCGCCTGTACGGCGCGACGCGGGTGTCGATCTTCCGATTGACGCACCACGCCGCATGACGGACGCTGCCCTTCGTGCGCGTCGCCATCTACCCCGGCTCGTTTGATCCACTCACCAGCGGGCACCTGTCGCTGATTCAGCGCGGGCTCAAGATCTTCGACAAGCTGATCGTCTCCATCGCGGTGAACCCCAAGAAGACGCCGCTGTTCAGCGTCGACGAGCGCAAGGAGCTCATCCGCGGGGCCGTCGACAACGACCCGCGCGTGGAGGTCGATTCGTTCCAGGGGCTGCTCGTGGAGTACGCGAAGAAGCGCGGCGCCAACGTGGTGCTGCGTGGGCTGCGCGCGGTGAGCGACTTCGAGTTCGAGTTCCAGCTCGCCAACATGAACCGCCGCCTCGATGGAGACATCGAGATGGTCTTCATGATGACCGGCGAAGACTATTTCTACATCTCGTCCAGCCTCGTGCGTGAGGTTGCCTCATTGGGAGGCAACATCGAGGGCACCGTGCCTCCGAACGTGCTCGCGGCGCTGAAGACGAAAATCGGCAGGAAGTGACCACCATGAAACTCGCGAATCGCCTGGCGGCCGTGAAGCCGTCTCCCACGCTGTCTTTGAATGCCAAGGCGCGCGCGCTCGCCGCGTCAGGCAAGGACGTCTTGAGCTTCGCCGCCGGCGAGCCCGACTTCGACACGCCCGCGCACGTGAAGGACGCCATCAAGGCCGCGCTCGACCAGGGCTTCACCAAGTACACCGCGACCGGCGGTATCCCCGAGCTGAAGACGGCCATCGTCGAGAAGCTCGCGAAGGAGAACGCGTTCAGCGTCAGCCCCGAGCAGATCGTGGTCACCACCGGCGGCAAGCAGGCGCTCTACAACGCGTTCCAGGCGCTGCTCTCGCCGGGCGACGAGGTCGTCATCTTCGCGCCGTTCTGGGTCAGCTACCCCGACATGGTGCGCCTGGCCGATGGCGTGCCGGTGATCGTCGAGACGAAGTCGGAGAACAACTGGACGCCCGACCCCGCGGCGCTGCGCACGGCGCTGTCTCCGCGCACCAAGGCCGTCATCTTCAACTCGCCGTCGAACCCCACCGGCTCGGTGATCGCGAAGGAGGCGCTCGCGGCGCTGGCGCACGAGCTGCGTGACACCGACGCGGTGCTGATCACCGACGACATCTACGAGCGGCTGCTCTACGTGCCGGGCCCCTTCGTCAACGTCGCCAACGCGGCGCCGGAGCTCGCCTCGCGCACGCTGGTGGTCAACGGCTTCTCGAAGGCCTTCTCGATGACCGGCCTGCGCCTCGGTTACGCCGCGGGCCCCAAGGCGCTCATCGCCGGCATGCAGATGATCCAGGACCAGTCGACCTCGAACGCGACCTCGATCATCCAGAAGGGCGCCG
>CAMLFP010000387.1 GCA_946479335.1 uncultured Archangium sp. | reverse complement strand
CCTTGGGCTTCATCGAGCGCCGGGAGAACGTGATCTTCCTCGGCCCCCCGGGCGTGGGGAAGACGCACCTCGCGATCAGTCTCGCGATTGCCGCCGCCGAGAGCGGGCGGCGCGTCTACTACGGCACCCTCGGCGATCTCATCGCCTCGCTCGAGGACGCGAGCCAGGCGGGCCGCCTCGCGCAGGCCGTCGATCTCTCCGAGGCGCAGGTCTACGCGATGTTCGAGCACTCGGTGGAGCGGCTCTTCCCCGACAGCGAGGTCATCGCCTCGCCGGCGGGCTCGTTCCTCCAGGTGTCTGACGCGGTCGAGCTGCACGTCGACTGCGCGCTGCCCGCGGGCTCGCGCGTCACCTCGCTCAAGATCGGTGGCGAGGCGCTCACCACGCCGGGCCGGCCCATCGAGCAGAAGGCGTTTCGCGTTGCGACGTCTGACTACATTCTCAAGGGGAGCGACGGCTACACGATGCTCGACGGCGTCCGCGATGATGCGTCACGCAATCTCAGCACTGCGCAGCGCTTCGCGGGCATCGATTCGAACATCACCGCTGCGTACCTGAAGCAGAGCGCGTTCAACTCGACGGTGGAGGCGGGGTTCAAGGTCGACGCGAGCCGGATCACCTTCGCGAACTGCGCGGTGCCGGCCCGCCCGTCGAACTGAAGACTACGGGTGCTGCTGCAGCACGTCGTTGGGAGACGGCATGCGCTTGATGTCAGTGCGCGCGATCTTCCAGGCCTGCTGCACGATCCACGACAGCGACCGATCTTGCCGTTGAGACTCGCGCTCGATCTCCGCGAGCATCTCTTCGGGGAAATACAGCGACTGCTTGCGATGATCGGTCGTCGACACGCTCAGCGGTCCTCTTTCGGGTCGGGCGCGCCGGCGACGTCATTCACCGCGGGGAACGACTTGATGCGCTCCCGCGCGATCTTCCACGCCTGCTGCACCACCCACGAGAGGGAGCGGTCCTGACGGTTCGCCTCTTCCTGGATCTCCTTGAGCATCTCCTCGGGGAAGTAGAGCGATTGCTTGCGCTTGTCGGTGCCGGACATGTTTGTACGTCTCCAGAATGGGGTGGTGGGGAATCGCGCTGCGTTATCCGACAGATGGGTGCCGTTATCAACGCAATTCCCAGCTACAAGCGACGCATGCGACTGACGCTTGGAATGGTGGCGCTCGTGGTGCTCGAGGCCTGCCAGTGCGGCTCGAAGGTCACGAAGGTGCAGCCCTCGCTCACCACCACGCCCACGGGCCTCGACTTCGGCAAGGTGAAGGTCGGTGGCGTCGCGACGAAGGTGCTGACGTTGACCTCGCGCACGGCGGCCCCGGTGGAGATCACCAGCGTCACCATCGAGGGCGCCGCGGCCTCGAAGTTCGCGCTGGGGTCGGTGCCGACGACGATCGAAGCCGGGGGCTCGAAGGTCCTCGCGGTGACGTTCGCGCCCGACGCGGTGGCCGCGTTCCCGGCGCGGCTCAACATCAAGAGCAACGACCCTGATCACCCGTCGCTCCTGGTGGCGATGGCGGGCGAGGGCGCGCAGGCGCAGATCGCGGTGACGCTCGACTGCACCGCGCAGCGCAGCTGCACCGACGCGGTGACGCAAGACCCGCTGGGCATCGACTTCGGCCAGGAGCCCATGATGCGCGCCATGCAGGTCGACCCCACGACCCTGCCGACGGTGGTGGTGGTGAACGCGGGCGAGGTGCCGCTGGCGATCGACGGGCTCGTCTTCGGAGGCCTTGACGCGCCGGCGTTCAGGCTCGGCGCGAACAACGTCTTCCCCGACGGTGGCTTCGCGCTCGACCCCGGCACCGGCTTCAACGTGCCCATCGAGTTCGTGCCCACCAGCGCGGCGCAGACCACGTACGCCGGCACCTTCACCATCGCCTCCGATGACCCGGCGCAACCATCGGTGTCGGTTGACCTGCAGGGCACGCTCCAGCCCAACAGCCCGCCGCTGACGTGCGCGAACCTGATCCGCACGCGCGATGAGAGCACCGGCGAGACCCGCGACTACAGCTCCGCGGCCGACTGGGCGCAGGTGATGGGCATGACCGTCGATCTCACCAGCGTGCGCGATGTCCGCCCCGGGGAGCAGGTGACGTTCTCGGCGGTGAGCGACGACAGCGACGTGACGAAGTGCTCTGGCGACGTGGAAGATGGCCGCACCGGGCTCACCTTCGCGTGGACGTTGCTCTCCGACCCGACCGGCGTCGTGAACCGTCCGCTCGGCAACACCCCGCAGATCGCGCAGTACTTCACCCTCGTGGGGCGCTACGTGGTGCAGCTCACCGTGACCGACACGCAGGGCGCGAGCTCGTCGACCACGCTGCAGTTCGCGGTCAGCTTCAAGCGCGATCTCGTCGTGCAGCTCGAGTGGGCCGACTTCGCCAACGTCGATCTCGATCTCCATCTCGTGCGCCCCAGCGCGCTCGACGGAGGTGACGCCTTCACCGGCGCCTTCTCGTTCTTCGAGGCCTCCAACGGCAACACGTCGGGCGACCTCAACGGCTACGCCGCGAAGACCGTGCTGCCGGCGCACCCGGGCTTCAACTTCGACTGGGGCGAGCCGGGCAACGCCGATGACCCGGTGCTCGATCGCGACGAGAAGGGCGGCGGCCTGCCTCCCGCGGAGAGCATCACGCTCAATTCGCCCGAGCACGACGTCGGCTGCGACGCGGGCTGCACCTACCCGGTGCTGGTGCACTACTTCGAAGACAAGCGCACGCCGGCCAACCCGGTCGCCTGTGTGGTCGACGACACGCCCGGCTGCCACGACGGCGAGGCCTGCACCTGCCCCACGAACCAGCGCTGCGTGGCCGATGCGCCCGGCGACGCGGGGACGCCGTTCGGTGCGGGCAAGTGCTACCTCGCGCCGCAGCCGGTGGTGCGCGTGTTCGCCTTCGGTGGCGCCACGCCGATCGCCACCATCCCGATTGCGCCAGAGACGGTGCTGTTGGGCGCGCCATGCCAGCTGTGGCACGTGGCCGACATCGACTGGCCCGGGCGCGCGCTGATCGGCTCGCTGCCTGACGGCGGTACGCCGCTCCCGACGGTGCGGGTGATCGGCGAGAGCTCCGGGGCGATCACGCCGTCGGTCGCCGCGTTCGGCCGGCGCAACATCGGCAGCCTCGCGTGCTCCGCGAATGACACGCGCGGCAGCAACATCGGTTGGTACGCGCGCGAGTGAAAAAACCGGGCGCTCCATCCAGCCATGGAGCGCCCTGAAAAGAGGGATGGACCGGCGAACCGATCCAATCCCGTGAACCCTGGAGGGGAGGGGGAAACCCCAGGGTCCAACGTTTGGAAGTCACCGACATAGTATGCAGCCCGAGGCACTTACGCAAATCGACGTCAAGCGGAAAACCAGCACCCGTGGAAGCTGAAAAAGCCCAGGCGATTCAAGTGGTTGAGGACGGTTTACGGCGCGCATTCCGCCGGCTGGTCCCCACTGAAAGAGGGGTGCTGCTGGCCGTCTCGGGAGGCCCTGACAGCATGACGCTGCTGTCGGCCTCGGCGCGGATCGCGGGGCGGCTGGGGCTCCGGCTCGAGGCGCTCACCGTCGATCATGGGCTCCGGGCGGAAGCGGGCGACGAGGTGCTGGCGGTCGCCGCCGCAGCGAAGGCGCTCGGGGTGCCGCACCATGTGCGTGAAGCGCGCGTGTCAGGCGCTGGGGTGGAAGCCGCGGCGCGGGTCGCGCGGTACGCCGCGCTGGAGGCCGTGCGATCGGCGCGGGGGCTCTCGGTGATCGCGACGGCGCACACCGCGAACGACCAGGCCGAGACGTTGTTGATGCGGCTGGCGCGGGGCGCGGCCCTGTCGGGCGCGTCGGCCATCCACGAGTCGCGCGCCGATCTGGTGATCCGCCCGCTGTTGTTCCTCACCCGCGCACAGGTCGAGGCGTACGTCGCGGCGTTGGCGCTGCCGGTGGCGCACGACGCCATGAATGACGACGAGCGCTTCCTGCGCACGCGGGTCCGCAAGCAGGTGTTGCCGGCGCTCGCGGCCGCAGCGGGGCCGGGCGTCGAGCGAGCGTTGGCCCGCTTTGCTGCGTTGGCGGCGGAAGACGACGCGGAGCTGACGCGCCAGGCGTCGCGCGCGCTGCTCACCGACGGCGCAATGCCTGCGCACTTCCCCGCAGAGTTGGCGGCGCTCCCGCGACCGATCGCGCGGCGCGCCCTCGCGGCGTGGTTGGCGGCGCAGGGGGTCGAGTTGACGGCGGAGTTGATCGACGACTGTCTCCGCGCTGCGCGCGATCGCGGCGTGGCGACGCTCCCGGGAGATCGCCTCTTCGCCTGCAAAGATGGGCGGGGGCTGGTGGTGGCGGCGCCGCCCAGGCTTCACGCAACTTCATGAGCGAAGCGGCGGGCGCTTCGGGGAATCATGCGTTAGGAAGTGACCCATGCGGAACAGTTACAAGACGATCGGCCTCTGGGTCCTCCTCATCATCTTGTTCGTGACCTTCTACCAGTTCTTCTCTGGCCAGAAGGAGACCGTGCGGAACCTCTCGTACTCCGACTTCCAGAAGGCGGTCGCCGAGAAGAAGATCTCGTCGGTCACCATCAAGGGGAACTCGTACACGGGCTCCACGTCGGACACGAACGAGCGCTTCGTCACCACCGGCCCGACGCCTGACTCGTCGATCACCAAGAGCCTGCAAGACGCGGGCGTCAACGTGACGTTCGACCGCCCCGAGGAGAACTCGCTGCTGGTGAGCATCTTCGTGCAGTGGCTGCCGATCGTGTTCCTGTTCTTGTTCTTCATCTTCTTCATGCGGCAGCTGCAGGGCAGCGGCGGCAAGGCGATGACGTTCGGCAAGTCGAAGGCCAAGCTGCTCTCGGAGAGCCACAACAAGATCACCTTCGCCGACGTCGCCGGCATCGAGGAGTGCAAGGAAGAGCTCGAGGAGATCATCTCCTTCCTGAAGGACCCCAAGAAGTTCACCAAGCTGGGCGGGCGCATCCCCAAGGGCGTGTTGATGATGGGCTCGCCGGGCACCGGCAAGACGCTGCTGGCGAAGGCCGTGGCGGGTGAAGCGGGCGTGCCGTTCTTCAGCATCTCCGGCTCTGACTTCGTGGAGATGTTCGTGGGCGTCGGCGCGAGCCGCGTTCGCGACCTCTTCGAGCAGGGCAAGAAGAACGCGCCGTGCATCATCTTCATCGACGAGATCGACGCCGTCGGCCGCCACCGTGGCGCGGGCCTCGGCGGTGGTCACGATGAGCGCGAGCAGACGCTGAACCAGCTGCTGGTGGAGATGGACGGCTTCGAGTCGA
>CAMLFP010000386.1 GCA_946479335.1 uncultured Archangium sp. | reverse complement strand
TCAGCACCGCGATGAACGACGAGCGCAGCTGGCTGGAGATGAGCCGCTTCCTCGACGCCGCGTGGCGCCCGAACGGCGCGGCGCTGGTCATCGACGGAGATCTCGACCTCGACGCCACCGAGGCGCAGGTGCGCGAGCTCTTCAGCGATTGGTCGCGGCAGTCGTCGTCGACGCTGCTGCCGCTGAAAGAAAGGGCGGCTCCGCCGCGTCGAGACCCGTGGTCGCCCAAGCTGGTGTCGGTCGCGAACCGTGACACGACGCGCGTGGAGTTCGGCTGCCGGCTCCCGCCGCTCGCCAGCCCCGAGCTGCGCGGGGGCGCGGAGCTGCTCCAGCGCGCGCTCTCGCTGTACTTCGAAGAGGATCTCCGCAGCGCGCGGGGCGTGACCTACGGCGCGTGGGTGCGCTCGACCGTCTCGTCCGTCGAAGACAACCTGCTCAATCTCTCGCTGGTCGTCGACGCGCGCGACGGGCAGGCGGCGATGAAGCGGTTCTTCGCGCTGCTCGACGCGCTCGATGGCGCGGTGTGGGACGACGTGCTGGTGAACCGTGCGCGGTGGCGCGTGGCTCAACAGCAGCTCACCGGCGAGTCAGGCAGCGCGGTGCTCGCTCGCGAGCTGAGCGAGGCGCTCGTGCGCGGTGCGTCGCTGGAGGAAGCGCTGAACCAGCCGCTGCGCTGGAGTCAGACCCCCATCAAGTGGGTCGATGAACTCTGGGCCGCGTGCAACGACACGTACGAACTCCGCGTCGAAGGTGACGAAGCGACGCTGGAGCCGCTGCTCGCGCCGCGCCGCAAATAGTCACAGCCGCACGACGATGGGCACCACCGTCGGCCTCGTGCCCAGCAGCTGCTTGAACGCCCGCCGCGTGGCGCGGATGAGTTCTTCACGCACCCGCGCGTCGTCGCCGCGCATCGCCTCCGAGAGTGACTGCAGCGCCTCGGTCGCATTCTCGGTGGCCAGCGGCAGCGCGGCGGCCTCATCGCTCTGGAGCCCGTGGCCGTGCAGCACCGGCGCGTGCAGCACCTTCCCCCCGCCGCGCTGGAGCACGACCACCGCCACCACCGCGCCCGCCTCGGCGAGCCACTTGCGCTCTTGCAGCGCGGCCTCGGAGACGGGCGAGACGCCTTCACGGCGCATGAGCTGCCGGCCGGCCTGCACGCGGCCCAGCGTTTGCCCGCCGTGCGCGTCGAAGCCCAGCACGTCGCCGTCGGTCGCGAGGAAGAGGTGCCCGTCGGCGACGCCGACCTCCCGCGCGGTCTGAAGGTGGCGGTGCAGGTGCCGGTACTCGCCGTGAATCGGCACGAAGTTGCGCGGCTTCGCGGCCTGCAGCACGCGGCGTTGTTCATCTTGCGCGGCGTGACCGCTGACGTGCACGCCCGGCTCCGTCGACGCGGTGATGACGGTGACGCCGCGCGCGAGGAGCCGGTTGATGAGGCCGCTCACGTCGGGCTCGTTCCCGGGGATGGTGCGCGAGCTCAAGATGACGGTGTCGCTCGCGTTGAGTCGCAGCGGGCCCGGCTCCGGGTTGAGGAGGCTCGAGAGCGCCGACCGCGGCTCGGCCTGCGCGCCCGTGCAGAGGATGACCAGCCGCTCGGGTGGAAGCTCCGGCGCGGCCTCGAAGGGAATCAGCGTGTCTTCGTACCGCTCGAGGATGCCGACGTTCTGCGCGAGCTCCGCGTTGCGCTGCAACGAGCGCCCGAGCAGCAACACCTTGCGGCCGAACTTCCGCGCCAGCTCGACGGTGTGCCGCACGCGGTGCAGGTGCGAGCCGAACATCGCGATGACGAGGCGGCCCCTGGTGTTCGAGAGGATGCGCTCGAACGTCTCGCGCACCAGTGACTCGCTGCCGGTGGTGCCCGCGACCTCGGCGTTGGTGGAGTCAGAGAGCAGCACGTCGACGCCCGCTTCACCCAGCTCCCCGATGCGCTCGAGGTCGGTCAGCTCGCCGTCGATGGGCATGCCGTCCAACTTGAAGTCGCCGGTGTGCAGCGCGGTGGCCGACGGCGTCTTGATGGCGAGCCCGATGGCGTCAGGCACCGAGTGCGTCACGCGCAGCGCCTCGAGCTCGAACGTCTCGCCCATCTTGAAGGGCGACCGCGGGCCGATCTCCCGCAGCTCGCCTTCGACCTCGGCTTCGTTGAGGCGATGCCGCGCCAGGGCCAGCGTGAAGGGCGTGCCGTATACCGGCACGTTCACCTCGCGCAGCAGCCACGGGAGCGCACCGAGGTGGTCTTCATGCGCGTGCGTCAACACGATGCCCTTGAGCGATTCGGCAGACGCCTTCACCCACGAGAAGTCGGGCAGCACCACCTCGACGCCCGGTTGGTCCGCGCGGGGGAACATCAGGCCGCAGTCGATGAGCAGGCGCTCGCCGGCGTGCTCCACCACCATGGTGTTCATGCCGACTTCGCCGAGACCACCGAGCGGAACAATCTTGAGCATCGCGCGCGAGCGTACCGGACGTCAGCGCCGGAGCAGCGCAATCAACTCATCGGTGCTGACTTTTGAAGCTCCAGCTTTCCCCTCGAGCACCTCGGAGAACAGCGCGCGCTTGCGGGCGTGCATGGCGAGCATCAGCTCCTCGACGGTGTTCATCGAGACCAGCCGGTAGATGGTGACGGGCTGCTGCTGACCGAGGCGATGCGTGCGGTCGGCGGCCTGGTCTTCGACGGCCGGGTTCCACCACGGGTCGAGCAGCACCACGTTGGTCGCCGCGGTGAGGTTGAGGCCGAAGCCGCCGGCCTTCAGCGAGATGAGGAACACCGGCGCGTCGCCTTCTTGAAACGCCTTCACGCGCGCGCGGCGCTCACCGGTCGGCGTGGAACCGTCGAGTTCCAGGAATGGAACGCCACGTGCCTCGAGTTGCTCGCGCAGCAACGCCAGGTGCGTGGTGAACTGGCTGAACACCAGCGCGCGCTGGCCCTCGGCGCGGAGCTCTTCAAGCAGCTCCATGGCGCGCGCGAGCTTCGACGACGCGAGGGTCGACGTCTCATCGAGCAGGCGAGGGTGCGACGCGGCGAGGCGCAGGCGCGTGAGCAGCTTGAGCACCTGCAGGTGACGGTCTTGCGCCTTCATCACGCCGCTCGGCGTCTCGAGGTCTGACAGCGCCGCGAGCCGCGTGTCTTCGTAGAGGTTCCACTCTTCGGTCGAGAGCACCACCGGTACCTTCACCTCGGTGCGCGGCGGCAGCTCGGCGGCGACCTCCGATTTCGTGCGGCGCAAGAGGAAGGGCCGCAGCAGCTCCGCGAGCTCGGGCGCGGCGGCGGGGTCGAGGCGCTTCTCGATGGGCAACGCGAAGCGCGAGCGGAAGGTGTCCCAGCTCCCGAGCAGCGGGGGGAACACCAGCGCGAAGAGCGCCCAGAGCTCGCCGAGGTGGTTCTCGAGCGGCGTGCCAGAGAGCGCGAAGCGGAAGTCGGCCTTGAGGCTCTTCGCGGCGTTGAAGCGCTGCGTGGTGGGGTTCTTGAGCTGCTGCGCTTCGTCGAACACCACGGTCGCGAAGCGCGTCTGCGCGAGCTTCTTCGCGTCGCGCGTCAGCATGCCGTAGCTGATGACGATGACGTCGCCGGCCTCGTTCGAAACTCGTCGGCTTTTTTGCGCCTTGGAGACGTATTTTTGCCGGTCTTTTTCTTCCGCGTAGAGCCGAACCCGGAGCTCGGGGGCAAAGCGCTGCGCCTCGTCGCGCCAGTTGAAGGCCACCGACGTCGGCGTCACCACCAACGCGGGCCCGAGCGCCGCCCGGTCGGCCAGCACCGCGAGCGCCTGCAGCGTCTTCCCGAGGCCCATGTCGTCGGCCAGCACGCCGCCTGCGCCCCACGCCGCGAGTCGCGTCAGCCACGCGAAGCCCTCGGCCTGATACGGGCGCAGCTTCGCGGTGAGTGTCGAAGGCACCTCCGGCTTCAACTCGCGCGCGGCTTCGACACGCGACACGAACTTCCGCCACGCCGCATCGCCGTCGACCGTCGCGCCCAGCTCGCGAAGCGCCTGCAGCACCGTCACCGCCGCCGGCGTCAGCTGCAGCCCGTGCTTCGTCGGCGTGGTGTGCGCGGCGACGCGGCGGAGGTGCTCCCTCAGCACCTCCGGGATCTCAATGTACGTCTGCGGCTGCACCTCGACGAAGCGCGAGTCGCGGCGCGCGGCTTCAATCATCCGCGCCAGCTCGACGCGTTCACCGAAGACGCTTAGCTCACCCAACGCGCCGAACCAGTCGAGCTCGTGCTGCACGGTGACGCGCAGCGCGCGCGGGCCGGTCGCGCCCAGGTTGCGCAGCGGTTTGCCGACCCACTCCAAGAGCGGCGGCTCCGCGCGTCGTGCCGCGGCCTCCAGCAAATCGAACACTTCATCGGCACGCCGGAACTCGTAGAGGAACGGGCGGCCCGCGTTCGCTTCGGCTTTCGCCAGCGGCAGCTCACGCTCGAGCGCGTGCATGAAGTCTTCTTCGGCGCGCAGGTCGCGCACCGCGTGCACCGCCTTGAGCCCACGACGGAGGTGCACGTCACGCGGACCTTCCCCGGGACGATTCGCGGGCGCGTCGGGCAGCGGCTTCACGCGCAGCTCGAGCTCCACGCCGCCGCCGCGCTGCGCTTCGAGCCGCAACACGGGGAGCATCTGCACCGGCACCGGCTCGCCCATCACGCTGCGCGGCATCGCGACCGGCACCTGCTGCGCGAGGCGCGACAACGACTCCAGCAGCGCGGTCTGGGCCTCGGGAGGGAAGTACGCGGGCTCCTTCGCCAGCACCTGCACTGCGGCGAACACCTCGACCGAGACGTCGAGCAGCGTCAGGCGTCGCGGGCCTTCGTCCCACAGGTAGAGCAGCTCATCGGGCCGCGCGGTGCGCACGCGCTCCTGCAGGTACGGAGGGAACGCCGCGCCCTCGATGCCCGGGGCGAGCGTCACCGCGCCGCCGCGCTCTTCGGCGACCAGCCCCACGGCCACGCGCTCGATGCGCACCGGCTGCGTCGGGTCGCGCTCCAGAAAGACGCGCGGAGAATCGACGAGCCCCTCGAGCAGCGTGCGTGACGCGAACGTCTTCGGCCCCGGCAACAGCGCGATGAGCGGCGCGTCGACGCCCGCCTGCGGCAGCAGCGCCTCACGCGTTCGCTGCTCGTCGTCGACCCACGCGGTGACTCGCACGCCATCGTCACCTTCGACGGAGAGCCGAAACGTCACCTGCGCCGGCGCCGCGCGCGGAGTGCTCGCCGTCACCGCAGCCTGCAGCGCATCCAACGTCCGCTGCCACGCGGGGCGCGCGAGTTCGTCCAACACGCTCCCCGGTT
>CAMLFP010000385.1 GCA_946479335.1 uncultured Archangium sp. | reverse complement strand
CCGGCTCCGGCGCCCGAGACGACCCCGGCTCCGGCCGAGGGCACGCCCGCTCCCAAGTCTTGAGAAAACCTCCGGGAGCGGCATGACAGCCGCTCTCGGAAAACCCTAGTATCCGCCAACTTTTTGTTGGAACTCGCGTAAGAGCGACAGTGTCAGTCTTACGTGCACGTCAGGAGGCACCATGAAGCGCTTCATCTCCATTTTCGCAGTTCTCTCGCTGGTCTCTACGGCGGCGTTCGCTGAAGACGTCGTGCGCGAGGCCGACAAGACGGTGTTCCGCAAGAAGACCACCATCGACTTCACCGACGTCGCCATCGACGGCGAGTTGACCAAGCCCGAAGGCAGCTACTCGGTGTCGAAGAAGAAGACGACGTTCAAGACGCTGATCAAGGTCCGCGACAACTTCAACCCCGAGCTCCAGAAGTCCGTCGAGAACCTCTGAGTTTTTCAAGCCTCACCACGAAGGACAGCCACGCCCATGTCGAAGAAGAAAGCTGACAAAGCGCTCGCGGGAACCAGCAAGAACGCCGCGGCCCTGTTCAACGAGCCGCTCCCGCCCGAGGCGGAGCCGACCGAGAAGGAGAAGGTGCTCCAGGTCGCGCTGCTCTGGGGTGACACCCTGATCAACGTGCAGCACTTCGGTCAGGGCGTGCCCGTGACCGTCGGTGAGGGCGCGAAGAACCACTTCTCGGTGTTCGGCGTCGGTGAGGGCTTCACGCTCGCGGTCAGCAACGGCAACACCGCCACGGTCTCGGTGCCCTCCGGCGGCGGCGCGGTGGTGAGCGACAAGGAAGGCAAGCAGAAGACCGTCTCCGAGAAGTCGATCACGCTGGCGCTGCATGACAAGGCGCAGATCTCGCTCGAGAGCGTGGCCTTCATCGTGCGTTACGTGAAGCCCAGCGCGGCGATCTCGATCAACACGCTCGAGGAGCACGACTTCACGTTCTTCAAGATCGTCTCCATCTGCCTGATGGCGTTCTTCGCGCTCGTCGCGGCGATGGTGCTCACGCCGCTGGGCTGGGGCGGCGACGGCGACGACATCTTCGCCAACCCGGCGAAGTACGCGAAGCTCGTGGTGAAGCCGGAGAAGAAGCAGGAGATCAAGAAGTTCAAGGATCTCTCCGGCGTCGCCGAGGGTGAGAAGGCGAAGGAGAAGGAAGGCAAGTTCGGCAAGCAGGACGCGAAGAAGGCCGACGCGGACCCCTCGAAGAAGGGCGCTCCGACGGTCGACGCGAACAAGCGCGAAGAAGATCGCAAGAAGGTGTCGAGCCTGATGGCCGGCATGTTCGGTGGCGGCGCGGCGTCGAACGTCTTCGGCCCCGGCGGCCTCGGCACCGGCATCAACAACGCGCTCGGCGGCCTGCAGGGCGGCGCGGGCGTCGGTGATGCGCAGGGCGTCGGGGGTCTCGGCTCCCGTGGTTCTGGCGCCGGTGGCGGCGGCAACGGGCTCGGCCTCGGCGGCCTCGGCACCAAGGGCGGCGGTCGTGGCGCGGGTGGCTACGGCTCCATCGACCTCGGCGGCAAGGGCAAGGACTCGACCCGCGTGATCCCCGGGAAGACGACGGTCGTCGGTGGTCTCGACAAGGACGTGATCATGAAGGTGATCAAGCGTCACCAGAACGAGATCAAGTTCTGCTACGAGCAGGAGCTCCAGAAGAACCCGGCGCTCGCGGGCAAGGTCGCGGTCGCGTGGACCATCGACCCCTCCGGTGGCGTCTCCGAAGCGAACATCAGCGAGTCGTCGATCGGCAACGCCAACGTGGAGAGCTGCATCGAGCAGCGCATCCGCCGGTGGAAGTTCCCCGAGCCGCAGGGCGGCGGCGTCGTGAACGTCACCTTCCCGTGGATCTTCAAGGCGGCCGGCGACGAAGGCGGCGAGTGAGCGGCTGTTGAATTGATGAAGTCTGAGCGCGGCGCTCTCCCCAGGGCGCCGCGCTCGTGTTTTTCACGATTGATTTGTGGCGCTCGGTGGGTATGGTGCCGCGCCTTTTGAGTCGGAGGATTTTCGTGCGGAAGCTCGCGTTGCTCGTTGGTTTGATCGTCTCGTCTGCCGCGTTCGCGGCCACTCCGTCTGCGGGCGTGCCGTTGAAGGTGCGCCGCGGCTTCTTCACCGAGACGGGCGTCGGCGCCGGCTTCAACATCGGTGGCGTCGACGGCTACTCGAACGCTGCGCTCTACCTGCAGCTGGGCGTCGGCTACCAGCTCGCCATCCTCGACGGGAAGGGCATCATCCCCATCGGGTTGCATGTCGGCTTCGGCTCCAACGCGCAGGACTGCTGGTCTGAGCGCGGCCCGGCGCCCAGCGACCCGGACGCGTGCGTCAACCCGGCGGTGTCGACCTCGGCCGCAGATCGCGTGGTGGCTGACAACTTCACCCAGACCTTCATCGATCTGACGGCGGGGTACCTCCACCGCTTCGGCGACGGCTACATCAGCAGCCGCTTCTATGGCGGTGGCAAGCTGGTCGGTGGCATCGCGCTGCTCGACCCCAAGCCCATCCCCAACGGCGGGCTGGTGTACGGCAACTTCGGCATCGTCGCGGCGCTGGAGTTCGCCACGATGGTCGACCACTTCTCGGTCGGCCTCGACGTGGGCTACCGCTTCATCCTCGGCCCGAACGTCAGCGCGCTGACCTTCGCGGGCCGCGTTCAGTACACCTTCTGAATTTTCTCGCTGGGGGAGCCACGGTGCCCCGGCTGGCCTCTCCTTCGCGCTCGCAGGGAGAGGCTTTTTCATGGATCGCTACGGACTCAGCCGCGTCATCAACGAGAAGGGCGTGCTGCCGCAACGCGCGCGCAAGGTCGACCCATCGCTGCCGCTGCGTGACGGCGAGCTGCTGATCGACGTCGAGAGCCTCAACATCGACGCCGCGTCGTTCAAGCAGCTCAAGGACGCCGCGCCGGGCGACCCCGCGAAGATCGTGGAGGCGGTGCGCGCCATCGTCGCCGAGCGCGGGAAGATGCAGAACCCGGTGACCGGCTCGGGCGGCATGCTCATCGGTCGCGTCGCGGAGATCTCGCCGTCGCACCCGGCGGCGAAGACGCTGAAGCCCGGAGATCGCATCGCCACCCTGGTGAGCCTCACGTTGACGCCGTTGGTGATCGACGAGGTGCGCGCGGTGAAGCCGGAGATCGATCGCCTCGACATCAAGGGGCGCGCGATTCTGTTCGCGTCGGGCATCTTCGCGAAGCTGCCCGATGACCTCCCTGACACCCTGGCGCTGGCGGCGCTCGACGTGGCGGGGGCGCCTGCGCTCGTCGCGCGGTACCTGAAGCCCGGGCAGCGCGTGGTGATGCTGGGCGCCGGCAAGAGCGGCGCGCTGTGCCTCGCGCAGGCGCGTGAAGCGATGAAGGGGCAGGGGCAGCTCATCGCGCTCGACATCTCGCAACCCGCGCTGGAGACGCTCAAGGGGCTCGGGCTGTGCGACGACATCGCCCGGGTCGACGCCACGCAGGGGGTCGACGTGATGGAGACGGTCTCGAAGCTGACCGGCGGCGCCCTGGCGGATCTCGTCGTCAACTGCGCGTCGGTGCCCAACACCGAGATGGCGTCGATCTTGAGCGTGCGCGACGGCGGCACGGTGATCTTCTTCTCGATGGCCACCAGCTTCACCACGGCGGCGCTGGGCGCGGAGGGCGTGGGGAAGGACGTGCAGATGATCGTCGGCAACGGCTACGTGCCGGGCCACGCGGAGCTGACGTTGAACCTCCTGCGGCGCAACGCGGACCTGCGGAAGCTCTTCGAGCAGCGGTATGTGTAGGCAGCTGGCGCTGCTGCTGGTGGTGCTCTCCGGGTGCGAGGGGCACCTGCAGGAGGCCCGGCGGCTCGACAGCATCGAAGGCTGGCGCACCTACCTGCGTGAGCACCCTGACACCCCCGACACCGGCCTCGCCGAGCAGCGCCTCGAGGAACTCTCGTTCGAGCAGGCGAGCAAGGCGCACTCGGTGCTGGCGTACAAGCGCTACCTCGAGGAGTTCCCCGAGGGGTCGAAGGCGCCGGCGGCGCGCGCGCTCCTCGAGGGCCTGCGCTTCAACACCGCAGACGCGCAGAACACGGCTGCGGGGTGGCGGCAGTTCTTGCGAGACCACCCCGACGGCGCGCACCGCGAAGAGGCGGAGGCGAAGCTCTCGAAGCTGGAGCTCACGGAGCTGGTCGCGTCGGAGGATCGCTCCGCGCTCGAGAAGCTGGTGAAGCAGCACCCAGATGATCCCCGCGTGGAGGCGGCGAACGCGAAGATCGACGACGCGCGGTGGAGCGAAGCCAGCTCGGCGCAGGCGCTCTACGCGTACCTGCGCGAGTTCCCCGCCGGGCGTCACCGCGATGACGCGCGCAAGCGGCTGCTGTCGCTGCAGCTCGATGGGTTGCTGATCTCCGGCGCGCTCGACGAGGCGCGGCTGGTGGCGGGCCGGAACCCGCTGGCGAAGGAGCTCAAGGAGCTGCCCGCCCAGCTCGCGCGCGCCGAGAAGCTCGCGACGCTGCAGCACTCGAAAGACGAGCGCGTCGCGCAGGTGTTCGCGAGTCACGCGCTGCGTTCCATTGATGACTTGAAGCGGGCGCTCCAGGCGCCCGACCCGATGGACCGCTGGCAGGCGGCGGAGGAGCTCGGCGCGCACGTCTCGGTGCTGGTGTTGGACCCGTTGCTCGAGGAGCTGCGCTCGGCGCGCTCGGAGCTGGTTCGTCAGCGCGCGTTCGATTCGCTGGGGCGGGTGTTGCGGGCGCTTCCGCGGCCCGTCGCCGAGTACGAGGTCGCGACGCGGCTCGAGCACCTCTCGCAGCAGAGCCGCGATGCGCAGCTGGTGCTGACGTTGGCGGTGCTGTTGGACCTCACGGGTCAGTTGGAGCGCGCCTCGCAGGAATACCAGCGCATGTGGGACGCACAGAACCCCGACGCGTTGGTGTTGCGGCGGTGGACGCAGATCCGCGCGGAGCGCCGGCAGTTCTTCGCGTCGGCGGTGGTGGCCCGGCAGCTCTCGACGTGGGCGCGCGCGCGCGTTGATGGCGTGGGCGAGCTGAACGCCAGCACCGCGCTGCTGGCCAGCCGCGAGCTGTGCGGCGCGCAGGAACTCTCGGCCATCGCGACCGCGGCCATCGAGGCCGCCGCGAAGGAGAAGAGCGAGTTCCCCGATGATCTCGCGATGTTCCAGCTCCGCGCGCGAGAGACGCAGCGGCTCGCCGAGGCTCGCCTCCGCGACGCCGAGCTGCAGTTGCTCACCGCGAAGCCCGACGCGCGGAAGTGTGGCGACGACGCGATCGCGGTGCGCGTGAAGGAGGGCGAGGCCCG
>CAMLFP010000384.1 GCA_946479335.1 uncultured Archangium sp. | reverse complement strand
GGTGAGGCCCGCCGGCTCCCGCGCTGGGAGCCGGTGTGGCGCGTCACCACGCGAGGTCGAAGTACAGCGCGTGGCCGTCGCGGAGTTCGACCTTCGCGACGGTCGCGGGCGCGCCGGCCAGCTCGGAGAGCGCCCGCAGCGCGCCACGCCACGCGAACTCCGTCTCCGGGCGGATCGGCGTGGGGTACACGAAGCCCAGCGTGCCGGTGCGCGCGCCGGTCTCCTTCCACGAGATGTCGACGTTCTGCAGCGCCGAGCTGGCGCCCGACGGCACCCGCGCGAACACGGTGCCCGCGCTGCGGCCGGTGAGGGCCAGCGCGACGGTGATCAGCGGGCGGATGATGGGCCCGAACGACTCCCGCGTCATGTCGTAGTTGAGGTCGGCGAAGCCCTCGGCGCCCAGCTCGTCGACGATGCCGCAGCTCAGGTCAGACAACACGTCGCCGGAGTGCCACCGCGTCGACCACGGGTTCTCGATGGCCGCCTGCGTCGCCGCCGACAGGTGCGCGCGCACCTTCGCCTCGAGGCCGCGCTTCACGACCTGCTTCCAGAGCCCGGTGAGCTGCACCGCGCTCGCTTGCCACTTCGCTGGCGTGTCGAATTCCATGCGTTCCGTTCTCCGGGTCAGCGGCCGTGCCCCGGCCCGAGGATCTTCGCGACGTACGCGTCGAAGTCGAAGTGCGGCGAGTTCTCCGCGTCGTGGCAGCCGGTGCAGGTCGCCGCCGTCACGTCGCTCTTGATGTTGGTCTTCGTCGGGCCCGCGGCATGGAGGCTCCCCGCGCCGTGGCACATCTCGCAGCCCACCTCGCGGCGGCCCTCGGTCTGGTCGATGCGGCACACGCCCTGCGGCTGCTTCCAGCCCGTGACGTGACAGCCCACGCAGTCGAGGTGGTACTGCTTCCCCTCGTTCTGGAGCGCCTCGTACGCGCGCGGGTGCTTCGTGGTGAGCCACACCTTCCCCTCCGCTTCGTGGCACGCGATGCAGGTCTGGCTGCCCACGAAGCCCGGCTTCTCCTTCGTGGCCGCGACGCACGACTCGCCGTGCTGCTTCGCCCACGCGAGGTTCAGCTCGCCGACGTCGGCGTCGTACTTCTTCTCGAGCGCGGCCACCGTCGCGTCCTTCGGCAGCGACGACTCGAGGGGAATCAGCCGCAGCGTCGCCGCGCTCATCTTCTCCGGCACCGGGAGCGGCGTGGCGGCCAGCGCTTCACGGCGCGCGATGATCTCCGCGAGCTTCGCGGCGCGCAGCGCCTTCAGCTCCGGGTTCAACATCGGCTCGTTCACCTGCGCGCGCAGCGTCTCGATGCGCTCCGCGAGGGCGGCCAGCTCGCGCTCCTGCTCGTCGCTCCCGCGCAGCCACTCGAAGCCCTCGCCAGGGTGCGAGTACACGTCGACGCGCAACAGCGTGCGGCCCTTGCTCTGCACCTGCGCGAAGCGCACCTCGCGGCCGCCGGCGATGCGGCTCTCTTCTGCGGCGAACGCGTCACCGGTGTGCGTCGAGACCACCAGCTGCGCGTGCTTCGGCTGCGCGCGGAGCAACTCCGACAACGGCTGCGCCACCAGCGCGACGGTGAACTTCGCGTGCAACGTGGCCGCGAGCGCGTCGGCCTGCGCCGCGTCATTCGCGCGCACCACGCCGATGCCATCGATGACGCGCGTCTCACCGGCCTTCATCGTGGGGAGCGCGAGCGACGAGAGGAACTCCGCGCCCACCGCGGAGTCGAGCGGGCCCGGCGCCGCGACGTCGAGGTCCATCGCCTTCCACGCGGTGGCCAGCGTCTGGGCTTTCAACTTCTGCTGGCCGAGCGCTTCTTCGGGAATGTTCGCGGCGCCGAACACGCCGTCGCCGGCTTCGAGGAAGTGCACGGGCTGGCCTTCTCTGCGCGCGGCCTCGATCTGAAACGCCGCGCGAGACAACCCGCCGCGCATCGCCTCGCTGCAGCCGCACGGCGCGAGGTAGCCCTTCACCTCCGTCGAGATGAACAGCGTCACGTGCGCCGGAGGGGCAGGCGGGGGCGGCGGCCGCGTCTCTCGCGAGGCGCAGGCCACCAACAACATCAACAGCGCGCTACCAGATGATGCTCTCGACCAGCTCGTCGACCTTCTCACCGAGGGCCTCCAGCCCGTGCGACTTCGAGAGGAAGCCATCGGCGCCGACCTGGCCGGCCAGCTTCTCGAGCTCCGCGTCGTTGAGCGAGCTGAACAACACGATGGGGATGTCTTGCGTGTTGTACTCGTTCTTCAGCGTGCGGCAGATGTCCGCCCCGGTCGCCTCCGGCATGTGGATGTCGGTGAGGATCAGGTTGGGCTTGAAGTCGGCGAGCAGGCGCTCGAACTCCATCAAGGTCGCGGCTCCGCGAACGTCATAGCCACGCTCTTCGAGTACGGCTTTCTCCATCTGCAGCGTGATCTCGCTGTCGTCGATGAGGAGGATTCGGCGCTTTTCCACGCGGGTGCTGATAGTAGGAGCGCCTGCTTTTTCCAAGGGGTTCGCCATGCGGAAGCTCGTAATTCTGACTGTCCTGCTCTCGGCGTCGTCGGCGTTCGCGGAGCTGAAGCTGGGCTACGTCGATCTCCAGCGCGCCATCTCCGAGGTGGCCGAGGGCATCGTCGCGAAGAACAAGCTCAAGGCCGAGGTCGAGAGCAAGAAGGCCGAGGTCGACAAGGAACAGCGCAAGCTGCGCGAAGACTCGATGGTGCTCGACCGCCAGTCGTCGGCGATGAGCGAAGAGGTGCGCACCGCCAAGATGAAGGAGCTGCAGCAGCGGGTGATGGCGCTCTCCGAGAAGGGCCAGAAGCTGCAGATCGAACTCGTCGAGAAGGAGCGCATCGAGCTCAAGAAGATCTTCGACAAGATGGACCCCATCGTCGCCGCCATCGCGCAGCGCGACGGGCTCTCGGTGGTGCTCGAGAAGAGCGACTCCGGCCTCGTGTACGCGCTCCCCAGCATGGACCTCACCAACGAGCTGGTGCGCACGTACAACGACAAGTACCCGGTGAAGGGCGTGAAGCTGCCGGCGCACTCCGCCGACGCGGGCACGAAGTGAAGACCGCGGCGCAGCTCGCGGAGTTGGTGGGCGGGCGCCTCGAAGGTGACGGCGCGCGGGAGGTGACCGGCGTCGCGGGTCTTGAAGCCGCCACCGCGAGCCACGCGTCGTTCTACGGGAACAAGAAATACAAAGCGCAGCTCGCGGCGACGAAGGCCGGCGTGGTGTTCGTCGGTGACGGCGCGCCCGAGCGCGGGCAGCGCACGTACATCGTCGTCTCCAACCCGCACCTCGCGTTCGCGAAGGCGGGCCAGGCCTTTCACCCTCCGAAGCGCTACGCGCCGGGCATCGCGCCGCGCGCCAACGTGCATGCGACCGCGAAGGTGCACGCGAACGCGACCGTGATGGACTTCGCCACGGTGAGCGCGGGCGCCGAAGTGGGCGAGGGCGCCGTGTTGTTCCCCGGCGTGTACGTCGGTGAGAACGCGCGCATCGGCGCGGGCACGGTGCTGTCGGCCAACGTCGCGGTGATGGACGGCTGCGTGGTCGGCGCGCGCTGTCTGTTGCACCCCGGCGCGGTCATCGGCGCCGACGGCTTCGGCTTCGCGTTGGATCTCTCGGTGCCGGCGCACGTGAAGATTCCGCAGGCGGGCATCGCGCGCCTCGAAGACGACGTGGAGGTGGGCGCGTGCAGCTGCGTCGATCGCGCCACCACCGGTGAGACGGTCGTCGGTCGCGGCACGAAGATCGACAACCTGGTGCAGGTCGGCCACAACTCCACCATCGGCCCGCTGTCGATCCTCTGCGCGCAGGTCGGGTTGTCGGGCAGCACGGAGCTCGGGCAGGGCGTGGTGCTGGCGGGGCAGGTCGGCGTCGCCGGGCACCTGCGCATCGGTGACCTCGCGCAGATCGGCGCGCAGGCCGGCGTCATCAGCGACGTCGACGACGGCGCGGTGCTGCTGGGCGCGCCGGCGATCCCCAAGGGCGAGTTCTTCCGCATGGCGGCGGTGCAGCGGAAGTTGCCGGAGCTCCAGAGACAACTGCACGCGCTGCAGAAGCGCCTCGACGCGCTCGAGAAGGAGAAGACTCCATGATGGACATCAAAGAGATCCAGAAGGTGCTGGCGCACCGCTACCCGTTCCTCCTCGTCGATCGCGTGACGGAGCTGGAGGCCGGCAAGAAGCTGGTCGCCTACAAGAACGTCACCATCAACGAGGAGTTCTTCAACGGGCACTTCCCCGGGCAGCCGGTGATGCCCGGCGTGCTGCAGCTCGAGGCGCTGGCGCAGGCCGGCGCGCTGCTCGCGTACAAGAGCTCGACGTTGAACCCCGAAGAACTGGTCATCTTCTTGATGGCCATCGATAACGCCAAGTTTCGCAAGCCCGTGGTGCCCGGCGACAAGCTGGTGCTGACCGCGGAGACCATCAAGGCCAAGGGCGCCATCTGGAAGCTGCGCGGCGTGGCGACGGTCGACGGCGCGGTGGTGTGTGAAGCCGACTTCCTCGCGACCGCGGTGAAGAAGGCCGACGTGAAGGCGGAGGCCACGCCGTGAGCATCCACCCCACGGCCATCGTGGCGCCCGGCGCGCAGATTGACGCGAGCGCGGAGATTGGGCCCTACGTGGTCATCGGCCCGCGCGTGAAGATCGGCCCCGAGACCACGGTGGGCCCGCACACCGTCATCGACGGCGTCACCACCATCGGCGCGCGGAACAAGATCTTCCACCACGCGTCGGTCGGCGCGCCTCCGCAAGACCTGAAGTACCGCGGCGAACCCACCGAGCTGATTCTCGGAGATGAGAATCAGATTCGTGAATTTGCGACGCTGCACACCGGCACGGTCGGCGGCGGCGGCGTCACGCGCATCGGCTCTCGCAACCTGTTCATGGCGTACTCGCACGTGGCGCACGACTGTCAGGTCGGCGACAACAACGTCTTCGCCAACGGCGCGACGCTCGCGGGCCACGTGGAGGTCGGCAGCTTCGTGACGCTCGGCGGGCTCTCGGCGGTGCACCAGTTCACGCGGCTGGGTGACTCGTCGTTCCTCGCGGGCGGCACCATCGTGGTGATGGACGTGCCGCCCTATTGCATGGCGCAGGGCGACCGCGCGGAGCTCTCGGGCATCAACGAGGTCGGCCTCAAGCGGCGCGGCTTCACCGACGAGCAGGTGGGCCGTGTGAAGGACGCGTACCGCGCGCTCTTCCGCCAGAAGCAATTGCTCAAAGACGCGGTCGCGCAGCTGCAGACGCAGATGGCCGGGCACCAGGAGATTGAAGACCTCCTGAACTTCATCACCTCCAGCAAGCGCGGCGTGACGCGGTGACCGG
>CAMLFP010000383.1 GCA_946479335.1 uncultured Archangium sp. | reverse complement strand
GGCACCAACTGCCGCAACGGCAGGCCCACCAGCGCCTGCGCCGGCTGCGCGAAGATGGCCTCCGCCGCCGGGTTCGCGAACGACACCCGGCCACCGCCATCAGACGTGACCAGCCCCGACGGCATCGCGCGGACGATCTCGTCTTGCAGCGCGGTCAGCTCGCGGAGGTCGCGCTCGCGCTCCGACAGGCTCCCGCCGGCCCGCATCAGCTGCTCGCCGATGTAGCCGCTCAAGATGGCGATCAACACCTGCGCCACGAGCTGCACCGCGATCTCCGCCGCGGGCAGCGGGCTCTGCGTGCCCAGCACCACCATGCGCAACGGCACGACCACCGCGTAGCCCACCGCGACGCCCGCGAAGCCCACCACCGCGCCGCGCGCGCCCAACAGCACCGCCGCGCCGATGATCGCCACGAGAAAGAGGAACGAGAACGGCGAGCGGACGCCGCCCGTCAGGAACACCACGGCGCACGCGAGCGCCACGTCGAAGGGGATCTGCGCCCACGCCGCGGCCGTCGCCACCCGCTCGCCGCGCAGCACGATGCCGTTGATCAGCGTGAAGACGTAGCTGAGGCCGATGAGCCCGAAGCTGGCGAAGTCAGCGGTGCCCAGCTCCGCGCGCGCGTCTGCGGAGACCTGCACCGCCAGCCACCCCATGATCAGGGTGGTGACCACGGTGCGGAAGATCGACAACCACAGGAGCCTGACCCGCAGGGGCTGCGCGGGGAAGGCAGGCCTACTTGATGGCACCGGCGATGCTGAAGATGGGCAGGTACATCGCGATGAGGAAGCCGCCGACCACGCCGCCGAGGAAGACCATCATGATCGGCTCGATGAGCGAGGTCAGGCCCGCGACGCCCTGGTCGACCTCGTCGTCGTAGAAGTCGGCGATCTTGCCGAGCATGGCGTCCATCGCGCCGGTGGCCTCACCGACGCCGATCATCTGCACGACCATCGAGGGGAACACCTTGGTCTCGGCGAGCGGCCCCGCGATGTTCTTGCCTTCGGAGATCTTGCCGCGGACGTAGAAGATGGCCTTCTCGATGGTGCGGTTGCCGGCGGTCTTCGCGGTCACCTCCAGCGCATCGAGGATCGGCACGCCCGAGCTGATCATCGTGCCCAGCGTGCGCGTGAAGCGCGCCACCGCCAGCTTGCGGATGAGGTCGCCCACCGCGGGCATGTGGAGGATGGCCTTGTCGAAGATCTCCCGGCCGCGCGGGTTTCGATAGAACGCCTGGAACGCGAAGATGAACGCCGCGATGCCGATGATCAGGTGGACGATGTAGGCCTGCAGCCACTCCGACATGTCGACGACCACCTGCGTGGGGCCGGGCAGCTCGGAGCCGAAGTCCTGGAACATCTTCTGGAAGACCGGCGTCACCTTGATGAGCAGCACCGCGGTGACCACGATGCCGATGCACACGACGGCGACGGGGTAGGTCAGCGCGCCCTTGACCTTGCCCTTCAGCTTCTCGTTCTTCTCGCGGTACACCGCGAGGCGGTTGAGGATGGTGTCGAGGATACCGCCGACTTCGCCAGCGGCGCACAGCTGCTGGTAGAGCTCGTCGAAGACCTTCGGGTGATCCTTGAGCGCGTCGGAGAAGCTGGAGCCGCCCTCGACGCGCGCCTTGATGGCGAAGATGACCTTGCGGAACGAGGGGTTCTCGGTCTGGCTGCCCAGGATCTCGAGGCACTGCACGAGCGGCAGACCGGCGTCGATCATCGTCGCGAACTGGCGCGTGAAGATGAGGATGTCGCGACCGCCGATGCTCGCCGGGAGCGCGAGGTTGGCGTCGAGCAGGCCCTTCTTCTTGACCTTGGTGGGCGTCAAGCCCAGCGAGACGAGGCGCGCTTCGACCGCCTTGAGGTCGCCAGCCTCCATCTCGCCCTTCTTGACCTCGCCCTGCTTGGTCTTCGCCTCCCACAGGAAGATGGGCGTGTTGCTCTTCTTCACCGCAGACTTCGCGGCGCTCGACTTGATGGTGGCGGCAGGCTGAGCCATGGGGCCTTACGTTAGCGGAACGGCGAGAATCTCCAAATGGACGACCGTCACCTACCCGGCGGAGTGCCGGGCCGCGGCACCGCTCCCGACGCCTGGTGGCCGGGCAGGTTCATGCCGCCGCCGCTGGCCATGATGTTCTTGAGCTCGTCGGGGTCGGAGCTGCGCCCGAACGCCTCGTCGGCGCTGATCACCCGCCGCGCCAGCAGCGCCGCGAGCGCCTGGTTGAAGGTCTGCATGCCGTACTTCGACTGACCGACCTGCATCGACGAGTAGATCTGGTGCACCTTGTCTTCGCGGATCAGGTTCCTGATCGCGGGGTTGGGGATCATGATCTCCAGCGCCAGCACGCGGCCGCCGCCCTGGGCCTTCGCGAGGAGCGACTGCGACATGATGCCCTCGAGCACGAAGCTGAGCTGCGCGCGCACCTGCGGCTGCTGGTACGGCGGGAACACGTCGAGGATGCGGTTGATGGTCTGCACCGCGCTGTTGGTGTGCAGGGTAGCGAAGGCCACGTGACCGGTCTCGGCGATCACCAGCGCCGACTCGATGGTCTCCAGGTCGCGCATCTCACCGACCAGCACCACGTCGGGGTCTTGTCGGAGGATGTACTTGAGCGCCAGCTTGAAGCTCTTGGTGTCGGCGCCCACCTCGCGCTGGTTCACCAGGCAGTTCTTGTGCGGGTGCAGGTACTCGATCGGGTCTTCGATCGTCATGATGTGCTCGTGACGGTCGGTGTTGATCTTGTCGATGATCGACGCGAGCGTGGTCGACTTCCCCGAGCCCGTCGGCCCGGTGACCAGCAGCAGCCCGCGCGGCTTCTTGGTCAGCTCCGCGACGATGGGCGGCAGGCCCAGCTCGTTGAAGGTGAGGATCTTGAAGGGGATGGTGCGGAACGCGCCGGCCACCGCGCCGCGCTGCATGAAGATGTTGCTGCGGAAGCGCGAGAGCCCCTTCACGCCGAACGAGAGGTCGAGCTCGTTGTCTTCTTCGAACTTGTGCTTCTGCGCGTCGGTGAGAATCGAATAGCACAGCTGCTTGGTCTCGACCGGCGTCAGCGGGTTCATCTTCAGCGGCACCAGCTCGCCGTCGATGCGCAGCTGCGGAGGCGAGCCGGTGGTGATGTGGAGGTCGCTCGCGCCGCGATCGACCATCGCCTTCAGGAGCTGATGCAGGTTCGCCAAGTCGTTCTCTCTTTCAGAAGCGGTCGGGGGCCGTGTTCGACACGGCCTCTTCGATGGTGGAGACGCCGGCGACGACCTTCGACAGCGCGGCCATGCGCAGCGTCTGCATGCCCAGGCGCACGGCCTCGGCCTTCAGCTCGGCGGCCGACGCGCCGTTGATCACGATCTCCTTGAGCGGGTCCCAGAACGGCATGACCTCGTACACGGCGACACGGCCGCGGTAGCCGCGGTCGTTGCACTCCTTGCAGCCGCCCTTCTCGTAGAGCGTGAAGGTGCCGATCTTCTCCGCGGGGATGCCGGCGTCGATCAGCGCCTGCTCGTCGACGTTCTGCACCGCCTTCTTGCAGTTGTTGCAGAGGCGACGGAGCAGACGCTGGGCGAGGATCAGGTTGAGCGACGCGGTCACCATGAACGGCTCGATGCCCATGTTCAGCAGGCGGCTGACCGTGCCCGGGGCGTCGTTGGTGTGCAGCGTGGAGAGCACGAGGTGGCCGGTGAGCGCGGCCTTCACGCCGATCTCCGCGGTCTCGAAGTCGCGGATCTCACCGATCATGATGGTGTCAGGGTCTTGTCGCAGGAAGCTGCGCAGCGCGGCCGCGAAGTTGAGGCCGATGCTCTCCTGCATCTGCACCTGGTTGATGCCCGCGAAGTTGAACTCCACCGGGTCTTCGGCGGTCGACACGTTGGTCGTCGGGTCGTTGAGCGCCGCGAGCGCGGAGTAGAGCGTGGTGGTCTTGCCGGAGCCGGTGGGGCCGGTGACGAGCACCATCCCGTACGGGCGGTCGATGGCCTCCTTGAACCACTTGAGCGGCTCGGGGTCGAAGCCCAGCTTGGTCATGTCGAGCTGGAGGTTCGACTTGTCGAGCAGACGCATGACGACTTTTTCGCCGAACAGCGTCGGGCAGACCGACACGCGGAAGTCCATCTCCTTGCCGCCGCCCAGCTTGATCTTGATGCGGCCGTCCTGCGGCAGGCGGCGCTCGGAGATGTCGAGCGACGACATGATCTTCAGGCGCGAGATGATCGCGTTGCGCAGCTTCATCGGCGGCTTCATCACCTCGTACATCACGCCGTCGATGCGGAAGCGGACGCGGAAGTCCTTCTCGTAGGGCTCCACGTGGATGTCGGAGGCCCGCTTGCTGATCGCGTCCTTGAGGATCAGGTTCACCAGCTTGATGACCGGCGCGTCGTCGGCGGCCTTCGCGGCCTCCTCGATGTTGTCGACCTCGCCCGCGGCGACCTCGACGTCGTCTTCGCCCATGTCGCCGACGATGTCGTCGAAGCTGGGGCCCTTCTCGGCGTAGTAGCGCTCGATGGCCTCGCGGATCGCGGGCTCCGACGCGACCACGGCCTCGATGTTGTAGCCGGTGAGGAACTTGAGGTCGTCGACCGCGTAGATGTTCGACGGGTCGCACATCGCCACGATGAGCGCGCTGCCCGCGCGGTTCACCGGCACCACCAGGTGCTTCTCGGCGACGTCCTTCGGCACGAGCTTGATGATCTCGGGCTCGACGTCGAACTCCTTCAAGTTGATCGACGGCACGCCGTACTGCTTCGACAGGAAGTCGGTGAGCTTGGTCTCTTCGATCGCGCCGACCTTGATCAGCGCCGTCGCGATGCGGCTACCGGGAGTCTTCTGCTGCTCCTCCTGGGCTTTCTTGAGCTGTTGAACGGAAATGAGATTTTCGCGAACCAGCAGCTCGCCAAGACGGCCTGACATAGGGGGCGTTCCTCGGTGAAAAAAACAGTCGCGAGATTCAACCCCGTTTAATCCGCGTAACGCAACGAAACTTACGCACCTACACGGGCGATCGCCGCGCGCGCCGCCTCGATGTCGCGCGCGATCTGCGACTTGAGCTCGTCCACCGACGCGAACCGCTGCTCACCCCGGAGCCGCTCGACGAACTGCAGCCGCAGTGTCTGGCCGTAGAGATCACCCGTGAAGCCGAGCAGGTGGGCCTCGATGGTGACCTCCCCGCCGCCGAAGGTGGGCTTCACGCCGATGTTGGCCGCGCCCGCCAGCCAGCGCCCGCCCGCGCGCACCCGCAGCGCATACACGCCCGGCGCGGGCCGCAGCTCGTTGAGCGTGTCGATGTTCGCCGTGGGGAAGCCGATGGTGCGGCCGCGCCCTGC
>CAMLFP010000382.1 GCA_946479335.1 uncultured Archangium sp. | reverse complement strand
ACGCGACGTACGAGCGCGCGCTCGCGGAGTGGACGACCATCGTCACGCTCATGCCTGTCGCGGGCATCCTCCCGAGAAACGCTTCGGGGTTGATCTTTACTCTCGACGACGCGGGCGTCGCCCAGCTCACGACCGGCCAGTTCCACGAATGGGACTGCCTCAACTGGGCCTATCGCGGCACGCCGCGCGCCATCGGCCAGTGGGGCTTCGTGGAGTTCGCGCCGGTGGTGAACGTCGACCTGCTCGCGCCGCTGTACCTCTCGCTGCCGCACATCACGGCCTACGAACCCAACTTGTTCGGGGTAATCGACTTCACACCAGACACCTGCGTGCAGCGCGACGACGACGCGGGGACATGGCGCTGGCTCGGCTACACGCTCAGCTCGACCGACGAGGCGTTCTTCCGGATGACGACGGAACGCGACGGCGGCGCGACCTTCGAGCGGTGGCCGCGCGACGCGGGGCTGCCGTGGCCCTGGCTCCTCGAGAACGACTACTGCAAGCAGCGGCTGTGGGCCGTCGAGGGCCACGTGCCGCCTGACGCGGGGCCCTGAATCAACGCGGCCAGTCGAAGTCGGCGCGCTCGTCGGGCGTGAAGGGGTCGATCTCCTCCGGGTAGCCGACGCTCCACAGCGTGAGCGCTTCGGGCGGCGCCTTCGGGCAGCCGAAGTTCTGCTGCTGCTCCAGCCCTGCGCGGAAGGTGTCGATGGGTATTTCTCCGCGTGAGACCTGCAGCGCGCCGCCGACCAGCATCCGCACCATGAAGCGCGCGAAGCCCTCGCCGACGAAGCGCAGCACGTGCCCCTCACCCCTCGCTTCGCGAGCCCCTCTCCCCACGGGAGAAGGAGTCAGCAGCTCAACCGAGTGCACCGTGCGCGGCTTCAGCTGACTGGTCTTGAAGTGGAAGACGCGAAAGTCACGCGTGCCGGGGATGAGCGAAATCACCTCGCGCAACTTCTCGAGGTCACCCGGCTCGGTCAGCGCGTAGTGGTACTCCTTTTGATTCGCGCTCCACGCGGCGTGGAACTTCGGCCGCGTCACCTTCGCGAGGTGCACCTGCACGTCCGCCGGCAGCGCCGCGTTCAACTTCGCGGTGAGCGCGCCAAGATCTGAGCCCTTCGGCACGCGCGAACTCAACACCTGCATGCGCGCGCTGACGCCTTTGTCGGTGCGCCCGGCGACTACGGGGTTGCGCTCGAGGCCGACCTCCGGGAACGCGCGCAGGAGTTCGCCCTGCACGGTGCGCAGCCCGGTCTGTTGCTGGAACCCGGCGAACTCCGCGCCGCGGTACCAGACCCAGAACGCGACGATGTCGAAGTCGAGGCTCACTGCGCAGAAGATCGAAGCGACTGCAGCTTCAGCGACAGCCGCTTCACGCCGCGGAACTCGTCGACATCGATCTTGAACGCGAGGTCGATGGGCTTGTCGGTGAGTTCGGCCTTCTCCGCCTGGCGGAAGCCGATGACGTCGAACGACGGCGCCGACTTGAGCGTCAGCTTGAGGTGCCCCGGCTCGCCCTGGATCTTGTTGTCCAACACCCGCGGAGACGCGTGCTCGCCGCGCATCGCCAGCACCGGCTCCGGGTTGCCCATGCCGAAGGGCGCGAGCTTCCGCAGCGCGTGCACCGTGGCCTCGCTCAACTCCCCCGCGCTCACCACCGCGTCGATGCGACAGCGCGGCACCAGCTGCGAGTCGTCGAGGCGCTCCCTCGCCACGCGCTCAAAATCCGCACGGAATTCATCGATCTTCGAAGGCTCAATCGACAACCCGGCCGCCGCCTTGTGCCCGCCGAAGCGCGAGAGGTGGTGGCTCACCGACTTGATCGCGTCGTACAGGTGAAACCCCTCGATGCTGCGCGCGGAGCCCTTCCCGACTCCATCGTGCACGCCGATGAGAATCGTCGGCCGGTGAAAGCGCTCGACGATGCGCGAGGCGACGATGCCCACCACGCCGGGGTGCCAGTCGGGCGACGACAGCACCAACCCCTTCGCGCCGCGCAGCACCGCTTCTTCCGCCTGCTCGATGGCGGCGTTGAGCATGTTCTTCTCGATCTGCTGGCGCTCGGCGTTCGCAGAATCCAACGCACGCGCGAGCGGCAACGCACTCTCGTAGTCGGCGGCGAGCAGACACTGCAGCCCGATGGACGCGTCGTCGAGCCGCCCCGCCGCGTTGATGCGCGGCCCGAGCCGGAAGCCGACGGTGCCCGCGGTGATGTCCACGCCGCTCACCTCTGCGACGTCTTTGAGCGCGCGCACGCCGGGGCGCTTGCCCGCGGTGAGTTCCTTCAAGCCATGCGTCACCAACACCCGGTTCGCGCCGACCAGCGGCACCACGTCGGCCACCGTGGCGAGCGCGACGAGATCGAGCAGCACCTTCAAGTTCGGCTCCGGGCGCGTCGCGAAGTGCCCGCGCTCACGGAGGTGCTTCCTCAACCCCATGCACAGGTTGAACGTCACCCCACCCGCGCACAGCCACTTCGTCGGGTAGTCGCAGCCCGGCTGAAGCGGGTTCAGCACCGCGACCGCCGGCGGCATCGTCTCCGGCACCGCGTGGTGGTCGACCACGATGACGTCGACGCCGAGCTCGTTGGCGCGGGTGATCTCCGCGTGCGAGGTGATGCCGCAGTCCAACGTGATGAGCAGCTGCGTGCCCTCTTCGGCGAGGCGCTCGATGGCGGCGCGGTTGAGCCCGTAGCCCTCGCCCAGCCGGTGCGGAATGTACGTGCGCACCTCGAGCCCGACCTGCTTCAAGAACGTGGTCAGCAGCGCGGTCGACGACACACCATCGACGTCGTAGTCGCCGTACAGCGTCACCTTCTCCTGCGTGGTGATGGCCTGGAGGATGCGGTCGGCGGCCTCCGGCAGGCCTTTCATCAAGAACGGGTCGGGCAGCTCGGTGAGCGCATCGGCCATGAACTTCGTGGCTTCGCGTGGCGTGCGGTAGCCGCGCGCGGCCAGCACCTTCGCCACCACCGACGGCACCTTGAGCTCCGCCTCGATTTCACGGGCAGGTTCGTCGATCGACTCGGGCAGTACCCAGCGCGGCTCCATGACCGGCCTCTCTACCATTCGCGTCTGACATGCAATGCGATGCCTGCGCTGAACGGGCCCGTCGCGATTCTGGAATACTCGGGCGATGCACAGAGCCCTCGCCGCGCAGCGCATGTGGTGGATCGTCCTCCTCTTCGTCGCCTGTGGGGACCCGAAGGGGCAGCAAGGCACTGGCGGCGGTTCCTCGACTGCCGGCGGTGGTTCCTCAGCGACGGGTGGTGGTTCCTCAGCGACGGGCGGTGGTTCCTCGGCGACGGGAGGTGGCTCCTCAGCAACGGGCGGTGGTTCCTCAGCGACGGGCGGTGGTTCCTCAGCGATAGGCGGTGGCTCCGCAGCGACGGGCGGTGGTTCCTCGGCGACGGGCGGTGGCTCCTCAGCAACGGGCGGTGGTGCTTCAGCGACGGGCGGTGGTTCCTCCGCAACGGGCGGTGGTGACGGAACAACTGGCGGCGGTTCCGCGGTGACCGGCGGTGGCACCGCAACCGGCGGTGGTGACGCAACCTCCGACGCGGGGACGGGAGATGCGGGGACCGAAGACGCGGGCGTCACCTGCACCGGCTCGCTCACCGCGTGCAACGGGCAGTGCGTCGACCTCCAGTACAGCGCCACCAACTGCGGCGCGTGCGGCAACGCCTGCAGCACGAGCTTCGCGACGTCGTCGTTCTGCTCCAACGGCGCGTGCACCTGCGGGAGCAAACCGCTGTGCGGCTCCACCTGCGCCGACCTGCAGACCGACAACGCCAACTGCGGCGCGTGCGGCACGGTGTGCCCCGGCGGCCAGGCGTATTGCTCCCAGGGCGACTGCCGCTGCTACCTCGCGGGGCAGACCTTCTGCGGCACCACCTGCGCCACGCTCAGCACCAACCCCTCGCACTGCGGCGCGTGCAACTCGCCGTGCCCGACCAACGGCGTGTGCGACGGTGGCACCTGCAGTTGCCCCGGCTCGACCACGCTCTGCGGGAACGCGTGCGTGGTGCTCGCCACGTCGCTCACCGACTGCGGCATGTGCGGCAACGCCTGCGCGGCCACCGAGACGTGCAGCGCCGGCACCTGCGCGCCCGATCGCGAGTGGGTGCTGTGGGGGCTCCCCACCGCCGCCACCAACCGCTTCACGGCGAGCGGCAACACCGTCAGCGACGTCAGCACGCTGTTGATGTGGCAAAGCACGTTCCAGCCCGACGCGGGCTCGGTGGCCGACGCGACGAGCTACTGCGACACGCTCGCGCTCGACTCGTACTCAGACTGGCGCCTGCCGACGCGCGCCGAGCTGTATTCGATCGTCGATCGCTCGGTGGCGAGCCCGGCCATCAACTCCACGTACTTCCCGGCGACGCCGCCGCAGGCCTTCTGGGCGACGCTCGGCAACGGCGTGCTGTTCGACTGGGGCTGGACCGCGCTCGGCTCCGTACGCAACGTGCGCTGCGTGCGCGCGGGCGTGTCGGCGGTCACGGCGTCGCGGTACCTGACGAGCACCGACACCGTCGATGATCTGGTGACCGGGCTCCGGTGGCAGCGCAACGCCGCGAGCGCCATGCTCTGGAATCAGGGTTCGACGTATTGCACCAACCTCACCATCGACGGCGGCGGGTGGCGCGTGCCGAAGATGGAGGAGCTGATGTCGCTGGTCGACGTGCGCGCCACCGGGACCGTGGTGCTCGACCAGACCGCCTTCCCGGGGACGGCCGCCGACACCTACTGGTCGTCGGAGCACGTCGCCACCTCGTCGGCCGTGTGGGGTATCGGCTTCGCGCTCGGCGCGAAGGGCGCTCCGGTGATGGGCGCGTCGAACTCCGGCACCGCGCGCGTGCGCTGCGTGAAGTAGCGCCCGCTACTTCAGCTCACCGCGCAGGCTTTCGAGGAGCGCGGAGGTCGCCTGCGCCCGCGCGCGTCGGGCCTGGAGTTGATCGACCTCGACCAGCACCTGCTCGAGCATCGCCAGCCGCTGTTCTGCCTCGGCGATCTCCGCGCGGAGGCGCGCGCCCTCCACGCCTTCGAACGCGCCTTCGGGCGGGAGCGGCGTCGGGGGCGGTCCAGCGCGCGTGGGCAGCACAGGCGCCTCATCGAGCGCGGCGCTCACCAGACCGCGCGCTTCGGGCGTCGTCGCGCTGCGACGCACCCGTGCCTCCAACGCGGCGACCTCCACCCGCAGTTCATTGAGCCCGTCTGCGCGCTTTCGCGCGGCCTCCAGCCTCGCCTCGCGCTCCGCCAACGCCGCGGTCAGCTCGTCGCGGTGCCGCGCACAACCCGCGAGACACAGCACCGCCAGCACCACGGTACGCACGTGCACGGGCT
>CAMLFP010000381.1 GCA_946479335.1 uncultured Archangium sp. | reverse complement strand
CGGCCTCTTTCAGTCATTCGAGAAGTAACGTTGTGCACGACGTCATCCACGGCAGCAAGGCGGTGGGTGAGCCGCCGTTGATGCTGGCGCTGAGCGCGATCGCGGCGCTGCGCAACGCGGTGAGCGCCTTCGGCCCGAAGGGGCGCGAGGTGAAACTGCCGATGCCGTGTACGCCCGAGGCGCTGCTGTTCGCGGTCGAAGCGCAGCGCGGCTAGCTAGGCGCCGAAGAGCGCGAGCAACTGCATCACCAGCCACGAGAGCCCTGCGGAGAACGGCAGGGTCACCACCCACGCGATGAGGATGTTGGTGGCCACGCCCCAGCGCACCGCGGAGATGCGCTTGCTGGCGCCCACGCCCATGATCGCCGCGTTGATGACGTGCGTCGTCGACACCGGGATGCCGAGGTGGCTCGCGCCGAGAATGGTGAGCGCGCCCGCCGTCTCCGCCGCGAAGCCCTGCAGCGGCGTGATGCGGATGATCTTGGTGCCCATCGTCTTGATGATGCGCGTACCACCCGCCGCGGTGCCCAGCGCGATGGCCAGCGCGCAGACGAGGATGACCCAGGTCGGCACGTCGCCGTTCACCGGCAGCGCCCACTCCGGGAGCAGCTTCGCGTGCTCGGCGCTCTTCGAGACGAATGCCACCAGCGCCAGCGTGATGATGCCCATCGACTTCTGCGCGTCGTTGCTGCCGTGGCTGAAGGCCATCATCGCGGCCGAGAGCAGCTGCAGCCGCCGCGAGTGCGTGTGCACCACCGTCGGCCGCGCGCCGTACAGCACCGGCACGCCGACCAGGAACGCGACGGCCAGGCCGAGCACGATCTTCGTCTCCAGCGAGCTGGCGGCGAAGGCCGCGGAGAGCGCGGGCGAGTTCCACAGCGCCCACCCGATGAACGCCAGCACCAGTGCGCCCAGCGTGAAGAGCACCAGCCGGCTCCAGCGGCCGCGGCAGATCCAGATGAGCGCGACCATCACGAAGAACGCGACGATGAAGCCGATGGTGGGCGACGCGACGAGCGGCAGCAGCACCTTCTCCAGCAGCGCGCTCCACTTGAAGGCGCCGAAGCCGGCGTGCGCGACCACCGCGCCGGCGAGGCCGCCGACCAGCGCGTGCGAGCTGGAGGAGGGGATGCCGAACCACCAGGTGATGAGGTTCCAGATGCTGGCGCCGAGCAGCGCGGCGAGCACCACGGCCTGCGTGACCTGGGCGGGGTCGGCGAAGCCCGACGCGATGGTCTTGGCGACCGCGGTGCCGGTGACCGCGCCGAAGAAGTTCAGGAAGCCCGCGAGGAACACCGCGGTGCGGATCGGCAGCACGCCGGTGCTGACGACCGTAGCGATGGCGTTCGCCGCGTCGTGGAAGCCGTTGATGTAGTCGAAGACGATCGCCATCACGACGACCGCCAGCAGCAGGCTGAGCATGGTTACCCGTGTTTCACAGCCACGTTGGTGAGCAGGTCGGCGACGTTGTCGCAGTAGTCGACGGCGGCCTCGAGGTCGTCGAGCGCTTCTTTCTGGCGCAGCATCTCGCGGAAGTCGGGGTGCGAATCAGAGAAGAGCTGCGAGATGGCCTGGCGGTAGATGGAGTCGGCCTCCTTCTCGATGGCGCGCACGCGGCGGCCGCCTTCCAGCAGCTCCTGGTACTCGTGCTTGCGCAGGTGCGGCAGCTCCTCCGCGAGGATGGTGGTGCAGCGCTCCAGCTTGCCCATCAGCTCGATCATCGCCGGGGTGGGCTTCTCGAGGTGGTACAGGTTGAAGGCGCGCGCCGCGAGGTTGCAGAGGTCGATGATGTCGTCGAGCTCGCTGGTGAGGCGGTGGAGATCTTCGCGGTCGAGCGGCGTCACGAAGGTGCGGGCCAGCGCGTCTTCCATGCGGCGCACCACGTCGTCGGCGCGGTGCTCGATGACCTGCACCGACTCGCGCACCTTGGAGGCCGGTTGGTCCTTGAAGGTCGACAGCGCCTTCGAGGCCTCGCGGCCCAGGTTCGCCAGCTCCTCGAGCATGTCGTACCAGTGGTCTTCGCGAGGGAGGAGGAAGCGGATGGCACTCTGAATCACGCTCATGCCCGCGCCATGACAGATGACGAGGGCGGGGCGTGGTTACAACTGTGTGACGCTTGTGTGAACGCGCCCGAAAAGTGGGGGCTTGTGCGGGGCTGGCGTGGAAAGCCTTCATTGAAGCCGCAGCGGAGATTTCTCAAGGTACGGCCTTTCACGCTTCATCTCCGGAGGGCACATGGCTGACGAGAACAAGCGCAGTGGCAGCGGGCTGCCGTGGGTCTTGTGGGTGCTGACGTTGGTGGTCGCGCTGGGGGCGGGCTGGTGGTTGTGGAAGCAGCGCGAGGCCGATCAACTCAACCGCGAAGATCTCTCGCGCGCGCTGGTCGACGCCACGCGCGCGCGCACCGACACCGAGGCGAAGAACGCGGAGCTGCGCAAGGAGGTCGATCAGCTCACCGGCGAGCGCGACGCGCTGACCCACAAGACGACCGAGCTGGCCTCGACGCTGGAGCAACGCGAGGCGGAGCTGGCGCGGCTGACGGCGACCTCGAAGTCGCTGGAGGAGAAGCTCGCCGCGGAGATCAAGCGCGGCGACGTGAAGGTCACCCAGACCGACGGGCGCATCCAGGTCGACCTCATCGACAAGGTGCTCTTCGACTCCGCGCAGGCCGAGGTCTCGCCGCGCGGCGAGGAGGTGCTGACGCGCCTGGGCGCCATCTTGAAGGACATCGATGATCGGCAGATCCAGATCTCCGGGCACACCGATGACTCGCCCATCACGCTGCCCGACCTGAAGGCGAAGTTCGCCACCAACTGGGAGCTCTCGGCCGCGCGCGCGGTGAACGTGGTGCGCTTCCTCTCGGAGAAGGCGGGCGTGAAGCCGGCGCGGCTCTCAGCGGCGGGCTACGGCCAGTACCGACCGGTGGCGGGCAACATCACGCCCAAAGGCCGCGCGGCGAACCGGCGCATCGAGGTGCTGCTGCTGCCGCCGCTCGAGGCGCGCAAGGCGAACCTCCCGGCCGGCAAGTGACGTCACTCGATGTTGAAGGTGACTTCTTGCGAGGTGCCCGCGCTGAAGCGGGAGTTCAGCGCGCCGCCGAAGAGCTCGAGTGACACGCGCCGCTGGATGCTGAGCTTCTCGTCGGTGGTCGCCACCAGCTCGTCAGGCTGGAGCACGAGGCTGGTCGCGCCCGGCGGCACCGTGCGGTCGATGCTGGAGGTCGTGAGGTGCACGGTGGTGGTCGCGATGCCGACGTTGTGCTCGTCCTTCCACTCCACGATGAGCGGCTGGCGGTTGGCCTTCACGTAGTTCGTGCCCTTGAGCGGGGTGACGATCAACGTGGTGCCTGGCACGTCGATGGTCGCGTCGAGCCAGTCGCGATCGCGGGTCACCTCGAGGCGGAGCGCGGGCTCCCACGCGAAGCCCGAGAGGCGGTAGTCGTGGTGGATCGCGTCCCACGGGACGACGGTGCGGTCGAGCTTGCCCCCGCGAATGACGACCTGCGCGTCTTCGAGGAGGTCGCCCGACTCGTTGGCGCGTCGCACCACCACCACCACGCGGCTGCCGCTGGTGCTGCCGTCGCCGTCGAGGTTGGCGTTCACGAAGAGGCGCTGCGTGCCGCCGCCGACCGAGGAGGCGCTACAGGCACACAGGCAGAGACACGCGGCGACGGTGATGCGGTTCATTGCGCGGGAACTTATGGCACACTGACGCGAGCGCATGAGTGGGAAGGACCCCAAAGACAAGCGGCCGGTACCCCTCACTCAGGCGCGCCTCACCGATTCGTACATCGGGCGGTTGACGGGCGACCTCGCGGGGCTCACCAAGGCCATGGCCGCCGCCGCGCCCGAGGTCAGCCAGGGCCGCTTCCGCGAGCGCGCGTACCAGGCGCGCGCGGTGATGAGCCGCGACGAGATCCGCGCTGCGCTCACCGACGGGCTGCGCGACGCGAAGGGCAACTTCGAGGCGCTGAAGACCGCGTGGTGGCCCGCGCTGCGGCAGGCGCTGGAGCAGGCGGGCGGCGATGGCCTCGACGTGTGGCTCTACGGCCTCTTCGCGCCTCCCGGGCGCGCGCCGCGCCAGCCGTTGTTCACCGCGCTCTCGGAGGCGCTGATTCGCCTGCCGCCTGGCGCCACCTTCGAGGCTGACGCGCAGGCCATCATCGCGCTGGTCGACACCGAGCTCGCTGCGCCGAAGCCCGTGCCGCTATCCTTCAAGCAGCTCGAGAAGGAGCTCGAAGGCAAGCTGGAGGTCGACGAGGTGCTGAGCATCCGCTCCGCGACGCAGGAGGAGCTGACGCGGCGGTTGACCGAGGTCGGCGCCAGCCTCGAGAAGCTGCGCGACGAGATGCGCGGCCCCGGCAAGCAGGGCGGCGGGCTCTACTCGAACTTCGCGCGCCTCAAGTACGAGGTGAAGCTGCTCGACCTCGAGCTGAAGCGCCGCGACGGCACGCTGGTGGCGCGCTCGAACTTCTGACGCGCGCATGGGCTTCGTCCTCATCTTCGTCACGGCGGTGCTGCAACTCGCGGCGCTGCTGGGCGTCGGCGCGCTCGTCTGTCGCGTCGCGCGGCTGACGGCGTCGTGGGTCGCGCTGGGGTGGTGCGGGTTCGCGGCCTTCCTCATCATCGCGCAGTTGGCGCACCTGTTCTTTCCACTCGGGAGCTGGTTCGCGCCGGCGATGTTGGCGGTCAGCACGCTGGGCTGGCGCGAGGTGTGGCGCGCCCGGCCGCGCGACGGAGTGGGGCTGTCGATGGCGGTGATGGCGTTGGCGAGCCTCGCGGCGCTCGCTCCGGCGGAGGCCCGCGACAACGGGCTCTATTTCATTCAGGCGACGCTCTGGGCGCGCGACTTCGCGGCGGTGCCCGGTCTCGCGAATCTCCACCCCTGTCTCGGCGCGAACCACGCGTACTTCGCGTGGGTGGCGGTGTGGGCGGTCGGCCCGTTGCGCGAGCAGCCGTGGCTGGTGGCGAACGTGGCGTTGATGACGTTGGCCTGTGCCCCGGGCTGCGCGGCGATCTCCCGGTGGGTGCGTCACCCGAGTGAGTTCCCGGCTCCGCGCGACGTGGCCGCCATCGTGTTGCTGGCGCCGCTGCTCGACGTGTTGCTGTCGGGCCAGCTGTCGAGCCCGGTGGCCGACGTGGCGCTCGCGTGCGTGCAGGCGGCGCTGACGGTGTGGTTGCTCGAGGCGTGCGCGCGCGAGGTGGCGCCGCGGGAGTTGGTGCTGTTCATGCTCGTCACCGCCAGCCTCGCGACCGTGAAGGCCGCCGGCGCGCAGCAGGCGCTGGCGTCATGGTGGTTCGCGCTCTTCCTGCTGCTCACGCAGCGGCGCTCCCTGGCCCACGCGATC
>CAMLFP010000380.1 GCA_946479335.1 uncultured Archangium sp. | reverse complement strand
GGAGAACCTGAAGAAGCAGGGCGGCTTCATCCCGGGCGTGCGGCCCGGGGCCGCGACCGCGGTCATCGCGCACGAAGGCGACGCCGGCGTCGCGCTGCGCACCGAGAGCATCACGCGCATCAGCAACGCCGCGTGGCTGACCACGGGCGCGCTGTTCCGCGAAGAGCTCGGGAGCGACGTCGCTGACGGCCGCGTGACGCTGACGCCGTGGGAGCTCGCGCAGCAACTGACCTACGCGGTGGGCGCGCGCGGCCCGGGCGCGACGCCGACGTGGGCGTACCCCGACTTCTCCGCGCCGGAAGACGGGCACTACGCCGACATCGCCGGCGCGGCGGTCGACGGAGGCATCGTCGACGACGCCACCGCGACGCAGCTCTTCCTCGCCAACGCCGGCGGCACCGACGCCACGCGCTTCGATCTCGTGCAGGACTTCTCCGTCAGCCGCCGCAGCGCGCGCGGGCAGTTCTGGCTGGGCGACGGGCTCGCGCGCTTCTTCCGCGAGTGGCTCGGCTACGAGAACGTCTGCCTCGTCTTCAAGGACGTGCCGGAGGCGACCTCGCGGTTCGACGACGGCAACCGCTCCGGCTACCGCAACCAGTTGAGCTCGTTCAGCAACCTGTGCAGCGGGTACTACGGCTCCGAGTCGACCATCACGCAGCAGCTCGACGACGTGGTCGCGCGCGCGGTCATCGAAGATCACGACGTGCTCAAGACGCTGCTCACCTCGCGGCGCTTCTTCCTCCCCTCGACGCAGAACACCGGCAACTACGAGAACGCCGTGTTGTGGACCGGGCAGGTCTACGGCACCGAGCAGGCCATCGCCGACGCGCCCGACGCGCGCTGGGTGACGCTGCCTGACGCCGAGCGCGCTGGCGTGTTGACGCACCCCGCGTGGCTCGGCGCGCACGGCGGCAACTTCGAAGACGACCCGTCGGCCGTGCACCGCGGCAAGTGGGTGCGCGAGAACCTGCTGTGCGGCTACGTGCCGCCGCTCTCGTCGGTGCGCGTGATGGCGAAGGTCGGGCCGCACGCGCCAGACAAGAGCGCCCGCGCACGGCTCTCCGAAGCGACGGCCAGCGACCAGTGCCAGGCGTGCCACGCGCTGATGAACCCGCTCGGCTACCCGTTCGAGACGTACAACCACGCGGGCTACCTGCGTCAGTGGGACCGTGGCGCCGACGGCGGTCAGGCGATGCCCGATGGCACCTCGACGTTGACCGGCATGCCTGACCCGGCGCTCGACGGGCCGGTGGCGAACGCAGTGGAGCTCTCGGAGAAGCTCGCCGACTCGCCGTACGTGAAGCGCTGCTTCGTGCGGCAGACCTTCCGCTACTTCATGGGGCGGCCCGAGAACCTCACCGACGCGTGCACGCTCTCGCAGATGGAGCAGGCCTACGACACCAACCACGGCTCGTTCCTGCAGATGGTGAACGCGCTGATCGTCAGCGACACGTGGAAGACGCGGCGCGCGCCGCTGGAGGGCGAATAAATGAAACGCCGCACGCTCCTCAAAGGTCTCGCCACCGGGCTGCTCGCACCCTTCTTCCGCTCTGCGTTCGCGCAGCCCACACCGCCGAAGCGGTTGGTCATCGTGCTCGAGTGCAACGGCATCTACCCGGAGATGTTCCTCTCCACCGGCGCGCGCGCGGCCATCGGCGCTTCAGCCATCGGGACTGATCGCATCTTCTTCCGCCAGTACCCGGCGATGGGGCTCACGCTCCAGAACGACACGCTGGCGTCGGCGCGCGCGCTGGGCCCGCTCGCAGCGTCGGGGAGCGATGCGTCGATGGTCGAACGTTCAGCCGTGGTGCTCGGGCTCTCGAGCCTCATCACCGGCGGTGGGCACTCGACCGGCACCGGCGCGTTGTCGTGCGCGGTCGATGGCTCGGCGCCGACCTTCGACGCGACGATGGCGTCACGGCTCAAGCAGGGCGCGCCGTTCGACTGCATCCGCCTCGGGGTGAGCGCGTCGCTGACGCCCATCGTGTACCAGTCGTGTCTCTTCGACGCGGGCAAGCCGGCGCCGATCCTCGTGAACCCGTCGCTGGCGTACCAGTCGCTGTTCGGCACCATCGTCGGCGGCGACGTCTCGGGGAATCAGCGCTCGATGATGTTCGACTTCGCGGCCGATGATGTGCGCGCGGCGCTGGCGACGTTCCGCGGGAACTCGAACGAGCGCATCAAACTGGAGCGCTACCTCACGTCGCTCGAGGCGCTCATCTCGCGCGAGGCGCAGCTGAAGAGCCTGGCCGACGCGGTGCGGCCGCTGCTCCCCGTCGAGCCTTCGGCGAACCCGCTCATCACCAACGCCGGCAGCCCCGCCGACTCGCTGATGTGGCTGGAGGCGCAGTTCCAGATCGCGACCTCCGCGCTGCTCGGCGGGCTGACCAACAACATCGTGCTCGCGTCGGGCTCGTCGGGCTTCGACGTGCACTACCCGTCGTCCATCACGCAGCTCAACCGGCATGACCTGCAGCACGGCATCGAGACGCCCGCGAACTACACGGCGATCACGCAGGTGACGACGCGGCACGTGGAGCTCGTCGCGAAGCTGGCGCGCACGCTGGCCGCGACGCCCGAAGTGAACGCCAGCGGCTCGATGTTGGATCACACCGCGATCCTCTTCATGTCTGACAACGGAGAGCAGCATCACTCCGAAGCACGCGAGTGGCCGTCGCTGCTCATCGGCGGGAACGCACTGGGCTTGAAGACCGACGGGCGCACCGTGGTGTTCCCCGGAGACGGCAGCAGCGGCAACCGGCAGATGTCGAACCTGTTCAACACGCTCGGTCACGCGCTGGGTGACACCAGCATGGACACGTTCGGCCGCGAGGGAGACACGAGAATCGCACCCGGTCCGCTCAGCGAACTGCTGGTGGCCTGAATTCGCCCCTCACCCCTCGCTTCGCGAGACCCTCTCCCCAGGGGAGAGGGGAGCTGCGGCTGCGTAGTTCGCTTCGCAGGTGCGTAATGGAATGGCGGAGCGCGGGCTCCGGTTCGTTTCGCCATGACCCGAACGCCTCGTGCGATGCAGGTGGTGCTGGCCGAGAAGCTCTCTCACCTCGATGGCGCGCGCTGGGATGCGCTGACGAGAGACTCCGGTGTGTTCCTGCAGCGCCCGTTCCTCTCCGCGCTCGAGACGGCGGCGCCGGCGAACGTGTCTCCGCGCTACGCGCTGTTGTTCGATGGTGACGAGGCCATCGCCGCGCTGGTGATGCAGTTGGTGCGCATCGAGGGTCGCTCGGCACTCGCGCACGCGCCCATCGCGCACTTCGTCGATGAGCGTGCGCTGGTGCTGGGCAACCTCGCCGCGTGGGGCGCGACCGGCGTGGCCACCGCAAGCCCGCTGCGTGTTCTCCCGGAGGCGCTGAAGCTCGTCGACCGGCTGCGTCGCTTCGAGAAAGCCGACGGCGTGGTGAACATGGCGCTGCTGAAAGACGTGGCGCCGACGCTCGACGAACTCGAAGTGCGCAAAGCCGGGTACCGGCGCGCGCCATCAGGCGTCGACATGCAACTGCGCTGCGAGCCGGAGTGGACGTCGCTCGATGGCTACCTCGCGAGCCTCGCGGCGAAGCGCCGACGCGCGGTGAAGAAGACCGTCGAAGAGGTCGAAGCCGCTGGCTACCGCGCGCGCCGACTCTCACTCGAAGACGTGCAGCGCGACGAAGCGCGGCTCGATTCGCTCTACGGCCAGGTCTGGGCCAACGCCGACGTGCGGCCGCTCAAACTCAGCGGGCGCTTCTTCGTCGAGCTGCAGCGGAGGCTCGGCGACGACTGCGTCATCACCGCGCTCGAGAAAGACGGTCGCATCGACGGCTTCGCGGTGTCGCTGAAGAACGGCGATGACTGCGTCGGCTACTACCTCGGCTACGAGAAGTCGGTGGAAGCGCCGCTCTACCTGCGGCTGCTCCTGGCGATGTTGGAGCGCGCGTTCGACTGGCGCAGCGGCCGCCTCTCGCTCGGGCGCACCTGCGAAGACACCAAGGCGCGCTTGGGCGCGGTACCCGTCAGCACGCAGCTGTGGCTCAAGCACCGCACGCCGCCGATGAACTGGGCCGTGGGCGCGGTGCTGGGCACGCTGCACGACCCGCCGATTCCCACGCATCGCGTGTTCCGCGAGCTACCCGGGTGACTTGCGCTTGAGCAGCTTCGCGGGTGACGGCGGCCGATGGTCAGGCGCATCGAACGCTTCGATGACGATCTCGAAACGCCCGTTGTCGAATGGCTCGCCGGGCGCCGCTTCCTTCAACACCAGCCGCTCGCGTTGCCCGCGGGAGGCGAAGACGCGCGCCCGGTAGTGACACAGCGGGTTGTTCCCCGGCTTCCCGAACAGCGCGTGCGAGGTGAACGTGCAGCCGCCCAGACACGTCGCGGCGAACGGGCACTCGCGGCAGAAGCCCCAGAGCTCATCGACGCCGCGCGCGCGGGTGAAGGCGAGCTTCGGCGTCTCCCAGATTTCGGCGATGGGTTTCTCGCGGAGGTTCCCGCCGACGTAGTGGCTCGTCTGCAGCGACGGGCAGCCCTTCACCGCGCCGTCGGCCTCGATGCCCAGCGTGTACCGCCCGGCGACGCAGCCCTGGAAATGGTCGGTGCCGTTGCGGAGCGGCGAGCGCAGCAACGTCTCCTCCGGGCCGAAGTAGCCGATGGTGTTGCTGGAGGTGACGGTGATGCCGTCGTCGAGCCCGCGCTGTTTCAAACGCGCGAGCGCGGGCATCAGCTCCAGCAATTCCCACGGCTGCAGCAGCATGTCGGCGCGGTCTGACGCGCGCCCCAGCGGCACGGTGAGTATGAACATCCACGCCTGGATGCCGGCGTCGTGCAGCACGTCGTACAGCGCGTCGAGCTGTTTCAGGTTCAGCCGGTTGAAGTTGGTGTTCGACGCGATGATGAGCCCTGCGTCGCGCATGAACTTCAGCGCGTCGAGCGCGTGGCGAAAGCTGCCCTTCATGCCGCGGAACAGGTCGTGCTCGGTCTCGAGCCCGTCGATGCTGACCGATGCCGCGTGCAAGCCCGCCGCTTTCATCTCGCGCGCGAGCTCCGCGGTGATGCCGTAGCCGCCGGTGGTCAGCGTGGGGCGAATGCCGCGCGCCTTGAGCGCTCGAATGACGTCGAGGAACCCCGGGTGCAGGTACGCCTCGCCGCCGATGAGCGTCACCTCCGCGGCCTTCATCTCCGCGAGCTGCCGCACGACATCGAGCGCTTCTTCGGTCGTCAGCTCGTTAGGCCGCGCGTCACCTGCGCGCGAGCCGCAGTGCGTGCAGTGGAGATCGCACTTCAGCGTCAGCTCCCACACCACGTAGTGCGGGCGATGCGGCTCTTCGACGCCGACGCGACGCAGAATCTGGTCACGCGAAACAGTCAGGG
>CAMLFP010000379.1 GCA_946479335.1 uncultured Archangium sp. | reverse complement strand
TCGGGCGACAACATCTCGTCAGACAGCAACTGCGGCACCACGAAGACGTCGCCGAGGTCGATGACGCCCAGCGAGGCGAGGTCGACGCCGTCTTCCAACAGCTGCGTGCGGATCGCCTGCGGCCCGAGGTTCGCGCCGCGCCGAAAGCCGGCGCCGACGTCAGACGGCACGCCCAGCAATACGCCGCGCGCGGTGGAGATGCGCGCCAGCCCATCGAGGAACTTCTGCCGCACCTGCTCGGGCGTCGACGCGCCGTAGAGCCGCTGTTGCAGTCGCTCCTGCTCGGCCTTTCCGGTGCTGACGAGGTACAACCCTGCGCCCGCGGGCTTCAGCAACAATGCGAGTTCTTCCAACGGGCTCATGCACGTTTCTTTCTCTGGCGGTCACCGCTGCAACGGGAGTTCACAGAAATGACCATCGCGATTCTTGATGCCGGACCTTTTTACCACGGCACGGCCGTCGACCTCCGCATCGGCGAGCTGCTCACCGCGGGCCATCGCTCGAACTACCGGCCCGAGGTGGTGATGAATCACATCTATTTCACCGCGCTGGTCGACGGCGCCGGGCTCGCGGCCGAAATCGCGGTGGAGCTCCGCAGCGGCGCGGGCACGCCGCGGGTGTACGTCGTCGAGCCGACGGGCGCCTTCGAGAACGACCCCAACGTCACCGACAAGAAGTTCCCCGGGAACCCTACGCGCTCGTACCGCAGCGCCGCGCCGCTCCGCATCGTCGGCGAGATCACGGAGTGGACCCGGCTGACACCCGAGGCGCTCGTCATGTGGCGCACGCGACTGGCGGCCATCCGCGCCGACCCGACGAAGGAGATCATCAACTGACGAGAGGTCACCAGGCGTTGCGTATCCACACCGCGCGCAGCAGCGGCAGCGTCTTCTCGCCGACCGTCTGCGTGCCCGCGAGCAGCGCCACCACCTCGACGCGCGTGCCGGAGGGGAACGGCCCGTCCCACGCGCGGGTCGACGGAATGAAGACGAACACCTCGCGGTCGCCGACCTGCACGGTGCCGATGTTCTCGGTGAGCCCGCCGTTGACGATGCCCTTCAAGAAGAGCGCGCGGCCCCGGTTGGCCTCCGGGTCGTTCAACAGCGCGAGGTCGGTGGCGGGCGCGTACTTCTCCACCGCCTCCTCCCAGCTCTTGAGCGGCGGGAGCGTGAGCTCGACCTCGCTGCGCACCGCGCGCTCCGGCGGGAGCGAGGGATCCAACCGGTGGGCGACCTGCGAGGCCCAGCTCGCGAACAGCTCCCGGCCCTCGGGCGAGAGCTCCACCTCGCGGCCTTCGAAGCGCATCGACTCCGGCACGAGCGGCATCTTGTCACTGTCAACATCGAGCGCGCCATCGACCACCTCGAACGCGCTCGACGCGCCGTCGGCCGCGTAGAGCTCCAGCTTTCCGCTCACCGGGCGCTCGTTGCAGCGCGTGTCGTGCAGGTCGGTGACCTCCTCGACGCGGCGCACGCGCTCGGGGGCCTCGCCGCGCAGCTTCGAGACGATCGCCACCACCAGCGCCGGCACGCCGATGCCCAGCGAGATGCCGCTCGCCAGCTGCATGTATTGCCGCGTCGACCAGCCCGCGGTGCCGTTCGCGTCGTAGCTGGGCGCGTTGCTGACGAAGAAGCTGGTGAGCAACAGCACGCCGCCCGCCACCGTGCCCACCATGCCCGTCGAGAGCGCCGGCCCGAACGAGCGCGACGAACTCTCGCTCACCGTCTCCTCGGTGAACTCCTCGACGGTCTCACGGCGGCACACGTCGAAGCCCGCCACCGTCAACTTGAGCCAGGTGCCCTCGACGCGCACGTCCGCCGTCGCGCCGCCTTCCTGCAACGATTGCCGCTCTGAGGTCTTGAGCAACGGCGAGCGCTCGACGCGGGTGATGGTGTCGACGCTCGCGCAACCGGCGAGCAGGCACAGGGAGAGCGCCGCGAACCTCATCTGCCGCTCTCGACGCGCTTCTTCACGCCGTTCATCACGTCGTTGAACGCGCTCTTCGCGGTGTCGCGCTGCGCGCCCTTCACGATGAACGCGGGGATGCTGCCCGCCGGCTCCGAGTAGATGCGGTACGTGACGTCGCTCTTCCCGTCAGCGCGCGGAGAGAAGGCCCACTCGCCGTACAGCTTCTCGATGCGCACGAAGTTCTTCGGCACCGCCGGCGCGTCGGCCCCGTTCGTCACCCGAAAGCGGATTCGGCACTTCCCCCCATCGACCTTCGCGTCGCGCGCCAGCGTCATCGCGTAGTCGCGCTCGCTCACCACGGGGAAGGAGATCTGCTCGTATTGCACCCGCACCTCGCCCTCGTCGCGCACCAGCTTGTGCAGCTTGATGCCGTCGGCCTTGCCCGAGGTCGCCACCTCCCACACGCCGTCGCACAACTGCGCGACCGAGAACGGCTGCACGCTGTCGACGCGGTGCTCGCGGTACACGCTGTCTTTCACGTCGCGCGCGCTCAACACGCCGTAGCTGCCCTTCTCGAGCTCCTTGAACGCGCCGGGCGCGTCGAGCTCGGGCATCGGGAGCTGCGTCAACAACACCAGGAGCAGGGTCTTCACAGGCCGCAGCATAAAGCACCCGCTGCTGCTACAGGGAGCCGCGCCATGGCCTGGTTTTCACTCACCATCGACCTCCCCGAGCTCGAGACGGAACTCGCTGAAGCTGTGCTGTACGAGAACGGCGCGACCGGTCTCGAAGTGCGCGACACCCTCACCCCCGCGATGAAGAACGTGCGCGCGCCCGAGAAAGGCGAGGCCCTCATCATCGCGTACTTCGAGCGCCGCGATGACGCGCAGGCCGCGCAGACGGAGCTCGCGGAGTCGGTGCCCACCGCGCGCTTCGCGTTGGAAGAGGTCGTCGAGCGCGACTGGAGCACCGAGTGGCGCAACCAGATCCGCAGCGTGCAGGTCGGGCGGCTGTGGGTCGGCCCGCCGTGGGAGAAACCCAACGCGCCCGCCGACAAGGTGTGCCTCTTCATCGAGCCGAAGATGGCCTTCGGCACCGGCGACCACCCGACGACCTCGCTGTGCCTCGCGGCCGTCGATGACTTCATGGCGACGCACCCCGGCGCTGATGTGTTGGACGTCGGCACCGGCACCGGCGTGCTGGCCTTCGCCGCGAAGAAGCTCGGTGCGAACCGCGTGGTGGGCACGGACAACGACCCCGTCGCCGTGCAGCTCGCGAAAGAGTGCGCCGAAGAGAACGGCCTCACCGGCGTGGAGCTGTCGACCAAGACGCTCCACGGCGTCGACGGGCAGTTCGACCTGGTGCTCGCGAACATCCTCGCCAACACGCTGGTGGAGCTGGCGCCGCTCATCGCGCCGAAGGTGAAGCAGCGCCTGGTGCTGGCCGGCACCCTCGTGCCTCAGGAAGCCGAAGTGACCGCCGCGTTCGTGAAGCAGGGCCTCAAGCCCGCCGGCACCGTGGTGCAAGGCGAGTGGATCCGCATCGACCTCGAGCGATGATCCGGCTGCTCCTCTCGCATGCGACGGAGGGCGAGGTGCGCGTGGAGGGAGCGCGGCTGCACTACGTCGCGCGCGTGCTGCGGGTGAAAGCGGGTGACGCGCTGGAGGTCTTCGACGGCCGCGGCGCGTCGTTCGACGCGCGCGTCACGGAGCTGCTCGACTCGCACGCGACGCTCACGCTGGGGAACAAGCGCTCGACGCCCGCGCCGCGCGCGGTGACGTTGATTCAAGGGCTGCCCAAGGCCGACAAGCTTGAGCTCGTGCTGCAGAAAGGCACCGAGCTCGGCGCGGCGGGCTTCATCGCGGCGGCGGCGGAGCGCAGCGTCGCGAAGCTCGACGGAAAAGAAGAGAAGAAGCGCGAACGCTGGCAGCGCATCGTCGAAGAGGCCGCGCGGCAGTGCGGGCGCGCCGATGTGCCGACGGTGCGCATCGCGAGCTCATTGAGTGAGGCGGTCAGAAGCCTCGCCCCTCTCGTTTCGGTGCTGGTGCTCGATGAAGAGGAGCACGCGGTGCCGCTGTCAGCCGCGGTTCCGGAAACTGGAGCGGTCGCGCTGATCATCGGCCCTGAAGGCGGGCTCGCGCGCAGTGAGGTCGAGGCGCTCAAGGCGCTCGGCGCGACGCCGGTGACGCTGGGCCCGCTGATTCTCCGCACCGAGACCGCGGGGCTCGCGGCGCTGTCGGTGCTGCGGCACCTCGACGGCCTGCTGGGGTGAGCGCAGGTAGGTTTCTTGCCTGTAGCGCGATGTCGTCGTCTCATTTGCGCGTGAGCAGCGACCCCAAGAAGCCCTTCGACGCAGCACCGAACGCCACTCCCGACCTTCTGCAGCAAGACCTGTCGCTCGACCGTCGCGCCGCGCGCCGCGTGCCGACCTTCACGGAGTTGCAGGCCGCGCAGGTTCCTCCGCCGCCTCCTCCGTCGGCCGTCGCGCCGCCCAACCTCCAGCGCAGGCCAGCGCCGCCGTCGCCGCAGCAGTTCGCGCAACAGCGCGTCGCCGCACCGCAGCCGCCTGCACAGAGCGCGCTGCGCCCGCCTCCGCCGCCGCCGATGTCGGTGCCCACGCCCGCCGCGCGCCCGCCCCCGGCACCCGCGCCGCTGCAGCTCGCTCCGCAAGCTGCGGTCTTCCGCCCGTCGAAGGACCTGCCCTCCGTGCCGTCGCAGGCGCCCGCGCCGATGACGACGATGAAGCCGCAGACGGGCGCTCCCGCGGCGATGCCGCCGCGCCCGACTACGACTGCGCTGGAGCCCGCGTTTTCTCCCATGTCGGCGCCCGCCGCTGCGCAGCCGCGTCAGGCGGCGATCGACCCGTCATCTGCGGGAGCGCCACGTGTCGCGAGCGCGCCGCCGGCGCCGTCACTCGCGCGGCCGGCCAGCGCGCGTCCCGCTGTCGCCGCGCAGGAGCCGTCGTTCGCGCAACCTTCGCGTTCCGCGGTCGCCGCGCAGGAACCGTCGTTCGCGCAAGCTCCTCGCCCCGCTGTCGCCGCGCAGGAACCGTCATTCGCGCAGTCCTCGCGTCCTGCCGTCGCCGCGCAGGAACCGTCGTTTGCGCAACCGTCGCGTCCCTCTGTCGTCGCGCAGGAACCGTCGTTCGCGCAGGCCTCGCGTCCCGCGGTCGCCGCCCAGTCTCCGAGTCCCGCGGTCGCGGCGAACGAGCCGTCGTTCGCCCAGCCTTCGCGTCCCGCGGTCGCCGCGCAGGAGCCGTCGTTCGCGCAATCTCCGCGTCCCGCTGTCGCCGCGCAGGAGCCGTCGTTCGCGCAAGATCCTCGCCCCGCTGTCGCCGCGCAGGAACCGTCATTCGCGCAGCCTTCGCGTCCCGCGGTCGCCGCGCAGCAGCCGTCGTTCGCGCAGCCTTCGCGTCCCGCTGTCGCCGCGCAGGAACCGTCATTCGCGCAGGCCTCGCGTCCCGCTGGCGCTGCGCAGGAAC
>CAMLFP010000378.1 GCA_946479335.1 uncultured Archangium sp. | reverse complement strand
CAGTCGCCGAGGTCGAAGATGAGGTACTCGAGCAGCTTCTCCTGCGGCGTCATCGGCCCGTTCGAGCACTCACTCGGGAAGATGGCGCCGATGTTCGACGCGAAGCTGACGGTCTCGACGTGGAAGTCGTTGAACAGCACGCGCCCGCACTGCGCCGTCGACGCGACGCCCACCGGCGCGTCGAAGGTGTACAGCACCGACAGCTCGCCCTGGGTCGCGTCGTTGATGGTGAGCCACGACTGGCCCGGAGGGATGGCGCCGTCGTAGTCGTGGCTGAGGACCTGCAACGGGAGCTCTCCCGGAACCGTCGACGCGCCGACGGTGGCCAGCCACTGCATCAGCTGCACGCCGCCGTCGAAGGAGACGTCGATGGACGCCGTCTGGTCCGCCGGGCTGGGCTGCTGGACGTTCCACATCGCGGTGCTCGAGAAGGGCGCCGTCGTGTTGAGCCAGATGTAGCTGTAGTGCGTGGCGAAGACGCGACCGCCGGCGTTGACGTAGTTGACCAGGTTCTGGTGCGCGGTCGACGAGCGCAGGTTCGCGCTGCCCTGGTCTGCCTGACACGGGAAGAAGACCGCGTCGTACTGGTTGAGCGCCGCCTGCGTGGTCCACAGCTGGTCTTCGAACGGCGAGCCCGTCGCCTTCGCGCCGCCCGCCGCCCACAGGCTTGAGCTGGCGTTGAGGGAGTTGTGGTCGGTCAGGCCCTGGTAGAGGTGGATGCGCCCGGCGCCGCTCGGCGCGGTGAACTCCGAGTCGTCGACGCCGATTTTTCGCAGCACGCACTCCAGCGCGTCGACCGCGCCCGTCGAGAAGGCCAGCAGCGGGAGGTCGCCCTCGCCGTGATTCTTCGGGAGCCGCGTCAACGACGGCTGCACCGCGGTCGTCGTGCACGCGGTGACGAGCGGCACGGTGCTCTGGCGGCGCCAGCGACCCTTCGTCACCACGAGGGGGATGTTGCTCCCGGCCGGCACGTTGGACAGCGTGAAGGTGCCGTCGGCGGCGGTGACGGCCTGCACCAACGCGCTGCCGGGGAGCGCGGTCTCACAGCGGTCGCAGCTCACGCCGGGCACGCGCGCCGGCACGGTCTCGTTGGGCACGTAGACGCGCGCACCAGCCACCGGGTCGATGCCGTTGGGCGCGTACACGGTGCCGGTGATGACGGTCGTTGCCGTGCCCGGGCAGCTGACCTGCTGCAGGCAGAGGTTGGTGCACGTGGCGGGAACGCTGCAGACGTTCGCTGCGAGCGCGCCGCACTGCGACGGCAGCGAGCAACCGCCACAGTCCAGCGTGACGCCACAGCCCGCGTCGAGTTCGCCGCAGTTCGCTCCCAATTGAATGCACGTCGCGGCAATGCAGACGCCTGCGTCGTCGATGCCTGCGTCGTCGGTGCCTGCGTCGTCGATGGTGCCCGCGTCGTCGATGCCCGCGTCGTCGATGCCTGCGTCGTCGATGGTGCCCGCGTCGGTGCGCCCGCCACCGTCAGCGTTCGTTCCCGCGTCGAGGACGCCCGAATCGGCCGTGTGACCGCCGTCTTCCACGGAGACAGGCTCCTGGCAGCCCAGCACGAAGAACATCAGCACCAGCGAGAGACGAGTGGGGCACGACATGCGGGAGCGCGCTCCTTTGCGCGCGGAGAGTCGGGAACGGGTGGAGAAGGTGGCCATCGACTGTAAGACGAAGTCGAGCGCACTGCCGATGCAGTTCACCGTTCACGCGCGGCGCCGCGCCACGTTCTTGAGCACCAGCGGGCGCAGCGCGGCATCGATGCGAAGCGCCTCGAACGCCTGCTCCAGTCGCCGCGCGTCGGTACCGCACGCGAGCAAGGCCTCGAGCGCATCGGCGCGAATCGCCAGCGGGCCGACCCACTCGTAGCCCCAGGGGCGCGCGTCGCGGTCGCCCATCAGCTCGTACGTCAGCACCGCGCTGGTGGGCACGCCGGTGGGGCGGAGCGCGCCTTCGAACAGCTCCGTCAGCAGCGCGCGGCGCTCGAAGGCAGCCTGCGTCGCGGCGCGCTCGATGAAGAGGAAACGCGCGCCCTGTCGCACGCCGAGCGAATCGAGGAGGTGGTGCGCGTCAGCGTCGAGCAACCGCATCTGCTCCCGCACGTCGTCGTCGAGGCGCACGATGCCCAGCCCGCGCGCGAAGAGCCATGACAGTGCGCGCAGTGGAGCCGGGCGCGACTCGGCGGTGAGCGCCTGCGCCGGGAAGCCGCCCATCGCCTCCGACACCACGTCACGCGCGCACGCGATGAGGCGCCGCTCGACGCGCGCGCGCTGCCCGCCGTTCCACGCGTCGCCGTCGACCAGCGCGACGCCGGGGGTGAGCCGGTCTGCGCCGCGCACCAACCGGCCCAGCACCTCACCTTCGAACGCGATGCGGCCGAGCGCGTCGACCTTCAGTTCCTGCGGGCTGGCGTCGGCGATGCGCTGCACGAAGTCTTCTTCGCTGGGGCCCGCCTCGACGAGCGACGACAGCTTCGCGAAGGGCCCGTTGGTCTGCGTCGTCACCGCGACTCGACGGCGCCGCGAGGTCTGCGCGGCGCGGTGCACGAAGCGCTCGACGAGCCGCTGGTGGAGCGCATCGCCGAGCGCGTCTTCGATGGCGCGCGTGTCGTGCTGCCACGTCGCCGCGTCGTTCACCCACGCCGTGCGATGCGAGATGTACGTCCACGTGCGGATGGCCTCCAGCCGCGCGGTGAGCGTGTGCATGTCGCCCGTCAGGTCATCGAGCGGCGCCACGCGCTGCCGCAGCCAGTCGTCACGCAGGCGCCCCGATGTGAGCTGCACGAAGACGTCCTTCACGATGCGCGTGTGTTCGCCGAGCAACCCCTTGCGGAAGTCGGGGATGCGGCACACGTCCCACAGGAGCTCGACGCGCTCGCGCCCGTCGGCGAGCGCCAGCACCTCTTCATCGTTCGCCAGCGCCTTGAGCGTGTCGAAGTCGTCGGCGCGCTCCACGCGGTTGAACAGCTCGAGCGACGGCGGCACCGACAGCGAGTCGAGCAGCGCCTGCGGGCTCGAGTAGTCGAGCTCGACGCTGCGCCAGATGAGCCGCTGCACCGGTGGGAAGCGGTGCTCCTCGATGGCCGACACCGCGCGTGGCGAGAGCGCCGCCGCGGAGCTCAGCGTGCCGAACTCGCCGTCTTGCACGTGCCGCCCGGCGCGGCCGGCGATCTGCCCGAGCTCGTCGACGGTGAGGTCGCGCTGCTCGAAGCCGTCGAACTTCGAGAGCGACGCGAAGGCGATGCGCTCGAGGTCGAGGTTGAGCCCCATGCCGATGGCGTCGGTGGCGACGAGGTATTGAACCTCTCCGGCCTGGTACATCGCGACCTGCGCGTTGCGCGTGCGCGGAGAGAGCGCGCCCAGCACCACCGCCACGCCGCCGCGCAGTTCACGCAGCGACTGCGCGAGCTCGTAGACGCGCTCGACGGAGAACGCGACGACGGCCGAGCGCGGCGGGAGGCTCTTGAGCGACTTCGTGCCGAAGCTGCGCAGCTGCGAGAGGCGCTCGCTGCGACGGAAGGTGACGCCCGGCAGCAGCTCGCGCAGCACCGGCCGCATCGCCTCCGAGCCGAGGAACCACGTCTCGCGGCGGCCGCGCGCGTGGAGCAACCGGTCGGTGAAGACGTGCCCGCGCTCGCGGTGCGCGCAGAGCTGGATCTCATCGACCGCGAGGAAGTCGACGGGCTGGTCGAGCGGCATCGCCTCCACGGTGCAGACCCAATACGCGGGGCTCGCGGGCACGCGCTTCTCTTCGCCGGTGATGAGCGCCACGCGCGCGGCGCCGACCTTCGCGGTGATGCGGTCGTAGACCTCCCGCGCGAGCAGCCGCAGCGGGAAGCCCATCATCCCCGATTCGTGCTCGAGCATCCGCTCGATGGCTCGCCACGTCTTGCCCGTGTTGGTGGGCCCCAGCTCGGCGACGAGAAGTGAAGGCGAGACCATGACCGCGCGCTTCCCATAACACCGCGCGCCCCCCACGCGCTGCGGGCGCCACGGCTCACGGGCAGTGACGAGGCGCGCGCTTCAGCGGTCGCATTCGTGGCCGAGAGTGCCGCTGGTGCAGGGCGGCTGCTCGTCGGGGTTGCAGCAGGACTCCACCGTCGCCGCTCTCAGCCCACCCGAGGCCATCAGCAGCCCCGACGGCGCGTTGGGCTCGACGGTGCGCACGCGAGGCGGGGCCCACGCGCGCTTTCTCGGCAGGGCGACGTCGCGCACCGGCGCATTCGAGGGGGTGGAGGAAGGCGGTCGTGCGGGGCGACCCACAGAGGGAACCACGACGCTCACGTCCACCGCCCGGGTATTCATGGGCGCGACCGTACCAGAGCGAGTCGTGCGCTCTCCGGCTCGACGGGGCCCGTTCCACGCAGTGGGTCGGCCGGTAACGTCGACCGCTGCAGGCGGCGGGCGCGCGTGGGAAGACTCCGCAACATCGGCGGAGGAGCACGCGTGCTCCACTTCGCGGGTACGCGCTGCAAACTCCCGCGACAGTTGGTTTTTCCACGAAACCGAAAGGTGTCCGCGCGCGAAGATGAAGCATGCGCGTCACCTCGACCAACTCTGCGTTCGTTCCCTCCACGGCTTCGGCTGCGCTCACGTCCAGCTCCACGTTGCGGCGCGGCGCTTCCGGCACGGCGGTGAAGGAGCTCCAGCAGGCGTTGGCGCGCGCGGGCTTCAACCCCGGCGCGGTCGACGGTGCGTTCGGCCCGGCCACGGAGCGCGCGGTGAAGGCGTTTCAAGCGGCGAACGGGCTGACCGCTGACGGCGTCGTCGGCCCGAAGACGCGCGCGGCGCTCAACGGCGACGTGATGGCGCCCACGCCGTCGCAGCCGTCGGGGGAGGTCACCACCGCGCGCACGCGCACCAACACCATCGGCGGCGTCTCGACGTACAAGGTCGATGGCAAGAATGGCCTCGCGTTCAAGGGCGGCATGACCATCGACGCCGACGGCTCGCCGCACGCGTACAACCCGCAGAACACCGGCCTCGACGCGCTGGGGAACGCGGGCAAGCCGGGCAACTGGTGGGGCCTCGCGACGAACTCCAGCGGCAAGCCGTACGTGCAGGGCGCGAACGACCCCGCGCCCGGGTACTACGTGTCGACCACCGCGCTGGAAGATGCGCGCTACCCGTCGTCAGACCCGCGGCGCTTCGTGAACTCCGAGGAGATTCCCTTCATCGCGGTGCCGCCGCAGCTCAAGGACCAGGGCGTGAAGCTGGGCGACCTCGTGGCGGTGAAGAACGAGAAGACCGGCAAGACGGTGTTCGCCGTGGTCGCCGACATCGGCCCGCGCGACCATCAAGGCGAAGGCAGCATCAAGCTCGCGCAGGAGCTCGGCATCAACGCCAACGCGCGCAACGGCGGCGCGGGCAGCGGCGTCTCGTACGTCGT
>CAMLFP010000377.1 GCA_946479335.1 uncultured Archangium sp. | reverse complement strand
GCAACGTTTTGGTGAAAAATTTTCCGCGTCATTGACAATGGATCGGCCGACTTGCGAGTGTCAAACACATGTCAGCGCTCGCGGGTGTCATCACAATTCTGCTGTCGGGGAGCCCTGACTCGTGGACGAAAGTGGCTGTTGACGACGGGCTTACGCTTGAAGCGCAGCGAGTAGAGGGAACGTCGCTGGAGCGCCTCCGCGTGACGGGCACCACCCGCGCGACGGTGAAGGACTTCATGGAGATGGCGTGGGACCTGTCGGACACGCGCGCCAACCCGGAGGTCGCGCGGCGTGAGCTGCTGACCGACCGCCCGACCGAGCGCGTGTACTGGGACCTCGTGCGCGCGGCGCCGGTGAGCGACCGCGACGTGGTGCTGCGGGTGACGCGCTCCATCGACGAGAAGACCGGGGTGCAGCGGCAGCGCTTCGAGTCGATCAGCGATGATCGCAAGCCCGAGAAGGAAGGCGTGGTGCGCATCATCGTGAAGGGCTCGTGGCAGGTGGCGCCGCTGCCGTCGGGCGGCGCGGAGTTCGTCTACGAGATCTACTCCGACCCCGCCGGCGACATCCCCACGTTCATGGTGACCGCGGCCTCGCGTGACGCGGCGCTGCGGGTCGCGCGCTACGTGCGCAAGCGCGCGGAGCGCTAACCGAACTCGCGCTCGATGGCCGCGAAGATGGCGCGGTGCGCATCGCCGCCGACCTTCTTCGAGAACCACACGATGGGCGCCGCGCCTTCGAAGGTGAGGCGCTCCGTCACCCGCGCGCCGCGCGCGTGCGCTTCGAAGCGCCAGGTGTTGGTCAACGTGAGCCCCGACTGCTCGGTGCGGTTCACGAAGCCCAGCCCGTCTTCGTCGACCGTCTGCCGCGCGAAGTAGGTCAGCGGAAAACCCATGATGCGGTCGTCGCAGCGCCACACGCGCGTGCGGCCCTCTTCGCGCTCCAGCGCCACGCCGCGTAGCAGCGGGTGCAGTTTCTCCGTGTTCCGCAGGTCGGCGAGGAATGCGCAGAACTCCGCGGGTTGCCGGGTCACGACGGCCGACAGCGACAGCTCCGACTTCATGCCACGCGCACCGCTTCTCCCGGCGCCGGCGTCACGAAGCGCGTCGCGAGCCCCGCCGCCCTCAGCATCGGCGCGAACTCGTCGCGCGCGCCGCGGTAGCTGATGAGCAACGAGTGGAACAGCCCGTGCGCGAGCTGCGGGTCATCGCCCGTCGGGAGCCACTGCTTCGGCTGCAGCACCTTCGCCACCTCCACCGAGCGCTCCGGCGACTGCACGAAGGGGATGCCGGCGACGCGCACCGACTGCATCGGCGCCACCAGACAATCGACGGTGCCCACGCGCGTCTTCGCGCGCTCGAAGTTCACGATGTGCGTCTCGAAGTACACGCGCGCGCCCTCGGCCTCGAAGACGAAGCCCAGCGAGTTGTGCGCGTAGGGGAAGTCGGGCGCGATGGCGGTCGCCGTCAGCCCGGGCAGCACCGTGGCCTGTTCTCCGTCGCGCAGCGCGGTGACGTGGGTGAAGCCCAGCTTGCGCGCGTGCTTCGCGGCGCCCTGCGAGCCGAACACCGGCGTCGACGGCGGCAGTTGCCGGAGCGTCTCCGGGTGCAGGTGGTCGGAGAAGTGCGCGGAGAGCACCACCGCGTCGACCGGCAGCCACGTCGTGAGGGGCTGCGGCGCGGCGCGACGACGGCCGAACAACCAGTGCCCCGGCGGGAGGCTCATCTCGTGCGTCAGCCACGGGTCGATGAGCACGCGTCGGCCGCCCGTCTCCAGCGCCCATGATTGGTAGTCGTCGAGGCGACGCAGCTCCATGCGCGGCCGTCTACCGCAAGCGCGTCACTTCGGGCAGCCAGCGGGTTCGGCGCGGATGTAGTTCGGCCGGCTCTCGCCGTACGAGCCGCCGCCCGAGTAGTCCTGCAGGACGTTCACGTAGGCGATGCGGCAGTAGCCGTCGTCGAAGGCGGCGCTCTTCACCCACGCCATGCCGTACTTGTACCGGACGCTGGGGATGCCGTTGCTGTGCTTCTCGATGTTCCACGTGTCTGACATCACGCCCACCCCGAGGACCTCCGCGCCCGGCAGCTCGTCCTTGATGGAGGCGCGGATGACGTCGTCGTCGCCGTGATGCGTGTACCCCTGCGGGTGGTAGTTCGGCAGCGTGCGCTTCGCGGCTTCACCGATGGCCTCGAAGAGCGGCAGCAGACAGTGCTGCTCCTTCTCGGGGATCTTGTGGTCGCTGAACCACTCCGCGCGCTCCTTCGTCGAGATGCCCGCGTTGAGGTACTCGTTGCGGCGGTCGCTCAGCTCGCGCACGTAGTAGTCGCGCGCGCCCGGCTTGAACTCCTCGGCTTCACGGAGCGTCTTGTACGCGTCGCCGTAGTGCACCGAATAGAACGGGCTGCCGCAGCCCTTCGGCGGGCGCGGCGGCACATCGGCGTGCACCACCGGAGAATCGTCGACCGGCAGCGCGTCTTCATCCGCCGCGTTCTTCTTGCAGCTCCCGAGGGTCAACAGCGCCAACGCGAAGGCCATTCGTCTCATGCGCGCGAGTGTGACACGGCGTCAGGCCGCCCCTTTGCGTTGTCCCTGAAATGACTACGCGACCGGCTCCGGCTTCGCTGCGACCGGGCGCAGGTGTAGACCGCTGCGCATGAACCGACTCGCGCTCGCCGCCGTGGTGCTGTTGTCGTCGCTCGCCTTCGCCGAAGACCTCGCGCCCGCGGCCTTCAAGACGGAGCTGGAGAAGCAGCAGGGGCTGGTGCTCGACGTGCGCACGCCGGGTGAGGTCGCGCAGGGGAAGATCGCCAACGCCAGCGTCATCGACATCACCGCCGAGGGCTTCGAGCGCAAGGTGGGCCTCATCGATCGCGAGAAGCCGGTGTTCGTCTATTGCCGCTCTGGCGGGCGCAGCGGCCGCGCGGTCGAGGTGATGACGAAGCTGGGCTTCAAGAAGATCTACAACCTCTCGGGCGGCATCACGGCGTGGTCGGCCGCGGGGCTGCCGCTCGACACCACCAACGTGCAGCCGGTCACCAGCGGCGAGGCGACCTCGCCCGAGGCCTTCGACGCCGCGCTCAAGAAGGACAAGCGCGTGCTGGTCAGCTTCCACACGAAGTGGTGCACCCCGTGCCAGAAGATGGCGCCGGTGTTCGACGCGCTCTCGGTGAAGGGCGTGAAGCTGGTGAAGGTCGACGTCGACGCCAGCGACGCGTTGGCCGCGCGCGAGAAGGTGCAGGGCGTGCCGGTCTTCGTGCTCTACGTCGACGGCAAGGAGAAGGGCCGCCTCACCGGCGAGCAGCCGAAGCAGGCGCTCGAGGCGCTCGCCGCGCGCAAGTAGCCGTCACCCGCGCGCGAAGTTCATCGGCGCCGCGCGGCCCAGGCCTTCGACCACGCTGGTGAAGGCGTCGGCGGTGCGCAGGCGGTCTTCGCCGAACTTCCGCGCGAACAGCCGTCGCACTGCGGGCACGTGCGAGGAGCCGCCGGTCAAGAACACGGAGTCGAGGTGCAACCCGGCGGGCACGCGCGCCATCACCTCGTCGGTGCAGACCTCGAGCTCCTCGATGAGGTGCGCCGACGCCGCCTCGAACTCGGCGCGGGTGATGGTCTCGTGAATCGAGATGCGCTCCTCTTCGAAGTCGAGCGTGGTGGTCTCTCCGGTCGACAGCCGCACCTTCGCCGCCTCGATGGCGCGGTAGAGCCGGAACCCCAGGTTGTACATGACGAGGTCGTGCAGCGCCTCGATGGCCGGCTTGCGGTCGCTCGACTTGAGCATCAGGTCGATGAGCTCCCGCGTCTTCTTCTCGCGGATGAGCGACATCTCGTTCCACGACAGCAGGCGGCTCGACACGTAGGTCGGCATCGGCATGCGCTTGGCGCCCAGCGCCGGGAGGTAGGTCGAGCCCGCGCCGAAGTGCGGGAACAGCTTCTGCTTCATGATCGCCGCGTCGAAGCGATCTCCGCCGACGTACACGCCGCCGCTGGCGATGATGTCACCCGAGCGCTCCACGTTCTCGCGGCGTGACGGGCCCAACCGCATCACCGTGAAGTCGGAGGTGCCGGCGCCAAAGTCGGCCACCAGCACCACCTCGTCGCGCGTGAGCGACGCCTCGTACGCCAGGGCCGCGGCGATGGGCTCGATGAGGAAGCGCACCGCGCCGAAGCCCGCGAGCTGCGCGGCCTTGAGCAGCCGCTCCTGCGCGAAGGCGTCGATGGCCGGGTCGGTCGAGAAGCGCGCCGGGCGCCCGAGCACCACCGCGTCGGTGGTGTGCCCCTGCTGCTTCACCGCTTCGCCGACCTTGCGGAGGAAGACGGCGATCAGCTCCTCCAGCGACAACGTGCGATTGCGCAGCTGCGTGCGCGAGAAGCTCTGCGCGGGCAACCACGTCTTCATCGACTGGATGAAGCGGCCGGCGTTGTCGTCCTGGTAGCGGTCGATGGCCTCGCTGCCCGCCAACGTCTCGGGCGTGTCTTCAGGGAAGAAGAGCACCGTGCGGAAGAGCGCGCCGCCGTGGTCGATGCGCAGCACTTCTCCGGTGGGAGTCGCGACTGCCGTGTTGCTGGTACCGAAGTCGATGCCGATCACGCGCGCGCCTGTCTCACGTCGAACGCATGGCGCAAAGCCCCATCTCCGCGCCGCGTCTCCGGACTACGGTCGACCCCATGAAGCTCAAGGCGACCGATTCGACCTCCGCGACCCGTGCCACGCAGCGCGCTGAACCGACCGCGCAGCCGCAGCCGGCGAAGGAGACGCAGGGGTGGCAGGCGCGCGCAGGCACTCGCCCGGTCGCGCAGCCCGCGACGCCGCCGTCTGACGCGACGGTGAAGCAGGCCGTGACGCAGCTGGCGACCGCCGCGGTCTCGCAGGCCCTCCTCACGCCGCACGAGGAGCCCTCGAAGCACCCGCTGCTCGAGAAGTTCGGCAAGGACCTCGGCCTCGGGCTCGGTGTGGTGGTGACCGAAGCGCTCGCGCTGCTGCCGAAGTGGAACGCGCCGGTGCTCGACGCGAACGGCGCTCCGGTGGCCCACGTGGAGGGCGCTGACCGTCTCGGCAACCACGACATCTTGAAGCGTCACCAGGAGGTGGTTGGCCCGCAGATCGCCGCGCTCGTCGATAAGATGGAGCCCGGCGCGTTGCGCGATCTCCTCGATGGCCTCGCGAAGGGCGCGAGCCAGGCGCCCGGCGCGTCGTACCGCCTCGAGGCGATGATCTCCGACCGCCTGCACGGGCGCTGAAGGGCGCACCGGGGTCAGTTTCAAATGGCGCACGTCTCACACCGCTTGAAGGGCGCGTTCGAAGGCGCGCTCGCGGGAGGTGGCGACCCTGCGACCTCACCGCTGTACGTCTTCGGGCCGTTCCTCCGGCTGCTCGCGGCGAGCGGCGTCGGCGCGGTGGAGTTC
>CAMLFP010000376.1 GCA_946479335.1 uncultured Archangium sp. | reverse complement strand
TCTCACCCGACCCGACGCTCGCCTTCGGGACCGTCGGCTTCATTCCCTCGGCGCCGCCGCTGGTGTCGACGCGCGCCTTCGTCATCACCAACACCGGCCCGCTCCCGCAACCCGCGGACATCGGCGTGAACCTGCACCTCGACGTGCAGCCCTTCACGGTCACCGTCATCAGCGGCGCGCTCGACGAGCTGTGCGTCGGCGACTTCGATGAGGCGCAAGCCACGTGCCGCAACACGTTCCCGGCGGCGTACGACGCGACCACGGGCCTCGAGGGCGGCCGCTCGCTCCTGTTCCTCGTTCACCTGATCCCGCGCACCGCGGGCCACAAGGCGTTCGAGCTGGTGCTCTTCACCAACGACCGCGCGGCGCCGGAGAAGCACCTCTTCATCACCGCCGAGGTGGTGGTGGCGCAGTCGTGCGACTTCACGGTGACGCCACCACGAGTGGACTTCGGCGTGGTCACCGATGGAGGCCTCCAGACGCAGACCTTCACGCTGCACAACGCGGGGAGCGACGTCTGCTACTTCGACAGCTTCGCGATTTCGCCGACCAGCGACGTCGGCTTCTCGCTGCCGGCGCCCTTCGCCAGCGTTCAAGTCCCGGAGGGGGCGGATGCCGTCGTCACCGCACAGTTCACGCCCGACCCCTGGGGTACGCTGGCTTCGTATTCTGGTGCGGTCCGATTCTCAGTGCCGATGATGACGGCGAGTTCTGACCAGGTGCCGATTCGGGCGACGACGATCCCCTCCTGCATCACCCTTCTGCCAACGCCCATCGGCTTCGGTGACATCCCGGTGGGCTGTGCGTCAGGTGAGAAGTCCATCGCCCTCCTCAACTCGTGCCAGACGCCGGTGACCTGGAGCGGCGCGACGTTGACGGATGCGGCCTCCGTGCTGGCGGGGACCGGCCTGTGCACCACTGACGGCGGCTGCCCACAGTTCTCGATGACCGCCGCGCCACCGACCACACTCCGCTCGGGGCTTGGCCAGGCCGTGGTGACGCTGCGCTTCGCGCCGCATGCGGTGGCCGACGCGAGCGGGGAGGTCGAGCTCCTCCTGCAGACCACGGGGCCGGTGGTCGCGGTGCCTGTCGCGCTGACCGGCACCGGCGTGGCGCCGAGCGCCGATGGCGGCTGCGACGCGCCGTGAACTCGCTCGCGGAGCCGTCGACCTGCTCCGCGCGCGCGCAACCGTGACTGTTCGGTGTCATCTTTCGCCACTTCGGCACATAGTCGCGGTGCAATGGCCGCCTCCGCCTACATGCTCTCGCTGTTGGTGCGTCAGTACATGTTCCTCGTCGACGCGTTCCGCACGCGGTACCCGTCGAGTTGGCTGGTCTGGGAGCCGGGTGCGTGGCGACCGGCGCGCACGGCCAACGAGGGAGACCACGCCACCACGCAGCAGGCGACGCGGGCCGCGAATCGGCCGCTGGGCTCCGACGCGCTGTGCTTCGAGCTCAAGAACGACACCCGCGGCGAGCTGACGGTGGGCCGCAGCTCCGAGAGCGCGGTCTTCATCAATGACCTGACGTTGTCGCGCGAGCAGCTCCGGTTGAGCGTGCATGACGGCGCGTGGTCGATGCGGCTGGCAGACGCGGGCGGCGCGGTGACCCACGTCGACGGAGTGCTGGCCACGCCGGGGAAGGCGACGCCGCTCAAGTCAGGCGCCACCATCACCTCCGGAGACGTGCGCTTCACCTTCTACGACACCGCCGGGTTCCTCGCGCGGCTCAAGGCTGACGCCCAGCACGTCGCGCCGCCGAAGTAGTCGCGCCGCTCCGTCTCGACGGCGCGGGCCCGGCGACGCTCTCCTCCGCGGACACCTTTCATCGGGACCGCGACGGCGCGCGGCAACGACGAGGCGCTGGCGGAACGCGCTGCCGCGACGAGCGCAAGCACCGCAGCGGCCGCTCCGCGACGAGGACGACGGGTTTTCTTCAGCAGCCCGCGAGCAGGCTGCAGAAAAGCGATTTCTGAGCGCCATCGGCACGCAGTTGCGCGAGGAATCCGCCTCGCGCGACCCGGTTTTCCGAGCGCGGCGTTTGATCGCATCGAGAGAAACGGTGCTCACGCCGCCAGAAAAGCGGTCGTTCTCGGAGTCTGTCAGCTAGAGGCACGCGCCGTTGGTGCAGGTCGCCGCGCCGCACGAGGTGCACGCGTTGCCCCCGGTGCCGCACGCGTTCTTGGCCGTCCCCGCAACGCAATTGCCCTGGTTGGTGCAGCACCCCGCGCAGGTCGCGCTGTCACAGACACAGGACCCGCCCACGCAGTGCTTGCCGTTGATGCACGCGTTGTTCGCGCCACACGTGCAGCGGCCCGCGGTGCAGGTGTCGGCAACCAGCGGGTCGCAGGCCAGGCAGGCGCCGCCTCCGGTGCCGCACGCGTCGGCTGTGGGAGTCACGCAGGTGCCGTTGGCACAGCAGCCGCTCGCGCAGTTGGCCGGCGAGCACCCGCCGCACACCCCGGCGGTGCAGGTGCCTCCAGCGCCGCACGACGTGCACGCCGCGCCGCCGGAGCCGCACGCCGAGGCGCTGGTCCCCGTCTGGCAGACGCCGTTCTGGCAGCAGCCCGTCGGGCACGTCGTGGCGTCACACACCGACGCGACGCACGCGCCGCCGTCGCAGCTGCCGGGCGCGCAGTTGATGCACGCGCTGCCTCCGACTCCGCAGACCGCGGAGGCCTGGGCGGTCTGGCACACGCCGTTGGCGCAGCACCCATCGGGGCACGTGGCAGGAGAGCACCCTCCGAGGTCACACGCGCCGGCGTCGCACGCCCCGCCCGCGCAGTTGGTGCACGCCTGCCCTGCGACGCCGCAGGCGCTCGCGACGTCGCCGGCGGCGCAATTGCCCAGCGCGTCGCAACAGCCGGCGCACGACTGCGTCGAGCAACCTCCCGAACAGGTGCGCGACGTGGCGTCGCACACGCCCGCGCCACACGAGACGCACGCTTCGCCTCCATTGCCACACGCCGCGCTCTGACGGCCGTTGCGGCACACGCCCGCCTGACAGCACCCGGTCGGGCAGTTCGACGGGCCGCACGGTTCGACGCAGGTGCCCGCGTCGCAGCCGCTGGCGCACTGCACGCAGGTGCCGCCGCCGACGCCACAGGCCGCGGAGTCGGTGCCCGGCTGGCACACGCCGTTGACACAGCACCCGCTGCACGTCGAAGGGTCGCAAGCGCCGGTGCACGCGCCCGCGTCGCACGCGCCCGCGCCGCACGAGACGCACGCCATGGCCGCGCCGCCGCACGACATCATCTCGGCGCCGCTCAGGCAGCTCGCGCCGGAGCAGCAACCGGTGGGGCAATTGGAGAGGTTGCACAACGACGTGGCGCACACGCCGCCGTTGCAGGCGGTGCCTCCGCAGTCGAGGCACGCGCGCCCACCGCTGCCGCACGCGGCGCTGGCGGAGCCGGTGAGGCACTGCCCGTCGAGACAACAACCGGCGCACGACGACGGCGTGCACTGGCAGGTCTGCTGCAGACATTCCTGCCCGGGGCCGCACGCGGGGCCCGCGCCGCACTGGCAGGCGCCGTTGACGCAGCGATCTCCGCCCAGCGCGAGCGTGCACGGCGGGCCGTCACCACACGCGCAGCGGCCGTCGGCGCCACACGAGTCGCTGGTGAGCGGGTCGCAGGTCACGCACGCGTTGCCGTTGACGCCGCAGGCGGCGGCGTTGGGCGTCAGACAATCGCCGAGCTCGTTGCAGCAGCCCGCGCAGCTCTCGCAGGTGAGCTCGGGCGCGGCGAGGTCGATGGTGACGGCCACTTCGCGGCCCTGCTTGATGTCGGCCTTCGCGGAGCCGGTGACGACGATTGCGCCCGCCTCCACGCCCTCGACGGTGATGGTCAACGTCTGCCCGGCGAGCGCGTCGGCGACGAGGATGCGCTGCGTGACGTCGCGGGGCACGGCGCCGGCCGGAGTCTGTGGCTGGAGAAACGGCCCGAAGACCGTCGCGGCGTTGCCGTTGGCCGCGGAGTAGCGCAGCTGTTCGACGTCGACGCCGGCGTGCGAGGTGATGAGCAGCGCGGTGCCCTTGAGCGTCGCGGGGTCGCGACAGGCGGCGGCGGTGAAGACCGCGAGGAGCAAGACGAGGCGCTGGAGGTTCATCGGGCGTTGATGTCCGGGAAGGTGGTGGCCGACGGCTTCGGCGCCGTCGCGACCGCGACCGACGTCGCGACCGCCCCCGCCACCACCACCCCGATGCCGGTCCAGAACCACCAGCGTTGGTACACGGGCGGAGGCGCCTTCGCGGCCTCCTGCGCCTTGAGGGCCTTCTCGAGCTCAAGCCTGCGCGTGGCCGCCTCGGCCTCCGCGGTCGACGCGGCGAGCTTCGCGTTCTCGACCTCGAGCGCGCGCTGCGCGGCCTCACGCTGGCGGCGCTCTTCGTCTTCGCGCGCGGCGCGCGCCTTCGCCTCCTCGTCGGCCTTCTTCTTCGCCTCCGCGTCCTGCTGCACCTGCGCCACCAGCGCCTCCACGGCTTCGGCCTGCGCGCGAGGCGGGTCGGTCTCGAGGTACCGGCGGAAATACGAGAGCGCCTGGTCGGGGTGCCCGGCGCGCCGGTGACTCTGGCCGAGGTTGAACAGCAGCCCCGCCGCCGGCTTGAGGCGGTAGGCCTCTTCGTACCGCGCGATGGCGGTCACGAAGTCGTTGGTGTCGTAGGCCTTCTTGCCTGCGAGCGCCGCCGCGCGCGCCTGGTCGGTGACGGCGTCGGCCGAGGCCACGCCCGCGAACAAGACGCACGCTGCGAGGACCGCGAACTCAGTTGTACGGATCGATGACGCCATCGGTGATGACCCGCTTCCGCCGTGCCTTCTGCACAGGCTTCAGGGTGAACTCCAACCGCTGGTTCTGATCGAACACCACCACGCGCTCCAGCGGCTCGAAACCGGGCGCCTCGACCTTGAGCGTGGTGGGCTGCGCGTCGCGCAGGGTCTTGAACTCCATGGGCGTCTCGCCCAGCACTTCGCCGGTGTCGACGCGCGTCACGCGCGCGCCGGTGGGCTGCGTCGCGATGGCGAGCGTCACCTCTTCACGCACCGGCTCGGGAGCGGGCGCGACGACCGCCGCGGCGGGAGCCACGACGGGCGCGGCCGGCGGCTCCGCAGGCTTCGGCGCAGGGCGCAGCGCGAAGACCAGCGCCGCACCGACCCCGATGGCCACCGCACCGACGAGGAGCGGCCGAAGCCACCCTCCAGAGGTGCGGGGCGCGACCGTGAGCGCGGCCTCGACGGCCTCCATCGACGCGGGGCGGTCATCGGGCTTCTTGGCCAGGCAGCGCGACACCAGCGCGGCGAGCGCGGGAGGAATGGGCTCGCCCGAGGCGCTGAGCTTCGGCAGCGGCGGCGGCGGCGCGGTGGTGATGTCGGCAGCGAGCTGACCGAAGGTCGCGGCTTCGACCGGCG
>CAMLFP010000375.1 GCA_946479335.1 uncultured Archangium sp. | reverse complement strand
CTCGAGCTCCGGCTTGGGACTCCAGCGCAACGCGACGGCGTGGTGATCGGGCGCGACGAGCGACCGCTGCCCGGCGTCACCGTCACCGCGAGCGTGCGCGCGCTCTCATGGACCCAGACGACCGGCGATGACGGGGTCTTTCACATGCCCGACCTCGGTGACCTGGAGCCGCAGTTGCGCTTCGAGAAGGCTGGCTATCACCCCGAAGAGCGTGAGTTCCGCGCTGAAGTGATGCTCTCGCGCCCGTCGCGCCTCGAGGGCACGCTGGTCGATCAACGCGGCCACCCGCTCCCCGGTGTGCAGGTCGAGCTGGGGAGCGTCGTGGCCGGCTCCTTCATGTCGGACGACTCCACGACCACCGATGACGTGGGCCAGTTCGCCTTTGACGGCCTCACCGACGAAGAGGTGCTGCTACAGGCCGCGCCAGAGGACACGCTCGACGAGGAGCGCCCGCGCCTCCACGTGACGCTGCCCGAAGGCGTGACGACGCGCGTGACGCTGGCGATGCCGCCCGCGCGCGACGAGGTCGCGGTCGAGTACCGGAGCGTGGCGGACGTGGAGGTCGAGGGCTGCGACACCCTGGCGACGCCGGCGCCTCCGGCCGGCTGGAGCAGCGCGACCGATGACGAACCGACGCTGCTGCTGTCGCGCGGGCGCTTTCACTTCGAGGTGCGCTGCGAAGACGGCCGGAGCGCCGACGAGACGCGGGAAGTCGACCCGCGCGACGAGACCCCGCTGCGCTTCGTGGTGCGCGGGCCGGATGGCGGCGTCCCCTTCCGCGACGAGCTGCCGCCCGACAAGGTGCGCGTGCGCGTCGTGACGCCGAACGGCGAGCCCATCGAGGGCGCGTCGATCTCCTGCGGTTACCGCGTGAGCGTGAAGAGCGACGCCGATGGCCGCGCGACCTGCGAGGTGCGCGAAGACGACGCCGCGTGGCCGCTGGTGGTGCGCGCGGTGAAAGACGAGCGCTCGGGGATGACCCGCACTGACGGCAAGGAAGAGGCCGTGGTGACGCTGCAACCGCGTGGAGTGCTGCGCGGTCGCGTCGACGGAGCGATTCCTCCGGGGTCGTGGACCATCGCGCTGCGCAGCGCGCAGGTGACGATGAACCTCCCGCTGAATGGCACCACGTTCACGCGCGAGGGCCACGAGCCGGTGCGTACCTTCGTGTGCCTCGAGAGCGTCAGTGACAGCCAGCGGACGCTGGGGTGTGCGATCTCCGAAGCCGGAGAAGACGTCGTCATCCACGTCGGCGCGCCGGGGAAGGTGTCGTTCACCGCGGTCGATGCCACGGGAGCGCCCCTCGCGCAGCCGATCGTCTACGTCGATCGCAACCAGCGCTTCGGGCTCGCCGCGACCAACGGCGTGGTGGAGTTCGACGCGGCGCCCGGCGAGCACGTGATGATCTTGAACGTCGCGGATTCGCGCGCGCGCGTGGAGACACGACTCACCGTGAAGTCAGGCGAAACCACCGCGCTGGGCACGCTGAAGCTCCAATAGTCACGGTGCGGCGCCGCCGAGAATCCAGGCGCGCACGGTGTTGAGCTCCGCGGTGGTCAGCCCGGTGCCCATCTTCGGCATGCGGCTGCCGGTGCACATGCCGGAGCCGGTGAGCTTGTTGATGAGGTAGCTCGCGGTGGTGTCGCCCGGCTTCACGCGCACCTTCGAGGTGCACTCCGTGGAGCTCACGTTCACCAGCCCCGCGTAGCCCGCCGTCGCCGACGACAACACGAGGCCCTCCGCCGGCCGCGCGCCGCCGTGGCACATGCTGCCGCCGCACGAGTACGTGTTGAAGATCGGCTGCACGTCAGCGGCGTAGCTGGTCGGAGGCACCGCGCACGCGCCCGCCGTCGAGCAGGTCGCGCCCGCGGAGCAACTCCCGCACGACCCGCCGCACCCATCGTCGCCGCACTGCTTGCCGCTGCACGAAGGCGCGCAGCCACACACGCCGGTGCTCAAGCACGCGCCGCCGTCGCACACGCCACACGAGCCACCGCAGCCATCGTCGCCGCACACGCGCCCCGTGCAATCGGGCGTGCACGTGGCACCGCAGGTGCCAACATTTGCGTTGCAGATCAGGACGCCGTTGCAGGTGCCGCAGCTCCCGCCGCAGCCGTCGTTGCCGCACTGCTTGCCGCTGCAGTTCGGCGCGCACACACAGTGGCTCGTCGCGTCGCACGTCGTACCGACACCGCAGCTGCCGCAGGAACCACCGCAACCGTCATCGCCACACGCACGGCCGGTGCAGTCGGGGACACACGGCGGCGGCTCGCAGGTGCCCGATGACGAGCAGACATCGGCGCCGCTGCACGCACCACACACGCCACCGCAGCCATCGTCTCCACACACGCGCGCACTGCACGAGGGCACACACGCCGCCACCAGCGTGTCGAGGTAGTCGGAGAGCTGCTGCGTCTGACAGTCGGCCAACGACGCACCGGGAGGCATGGTCTTCGCGTCGATGGCGCGCACGCGGATGCGCTCGCTCCACCGGGTGATGCCGGCCTCGGTGTCGAAGTCGACGCCGACGTCAGCGCCGTTTCGCGCCGCGCCGGTGAGGGTCGATGAATGGCAGGTGACGCAACGGGTGGTGATCACCTGGGCGCCGCTCGTGGTCGCACACTCGCCGGAGATCGTCCCAGAACACGCTGACAGGAAGCTGCTCAGCACCAACAGACTGAAAAATCGCACGCAGGTTCTTCGTGCCGTGGAGACCGTCAGGGCAGGCGAACGGTCACGGCGCGATGAAGAGCACCCGGTTCTGCCCCGGCTCGTACTCGCCGGTCGGGCGCAGGTACTTGAACTCGAAGACGCCACCCACCGGGAGCTCGACGGTCGCGGGCAACTTGAGCGCCTTCTTCGTGTCCCAATCGCCCAGCTCGGGGCCGGAGCCGATGACGAAGCCCTCGCCGTCGAAGGTGTGCGTGCGCACCAAACTCCCTCTCCCGCGGGGAGAGGGCCGGGGTGAGGGGCGCAACGTCGCGACACCGTTCTCGACCCGCAGCGCGTGCGTGCTGCTGACGATGACCACGTGTTTGTCGTCAGCCTCAGCGACGGCGAACACCGGCTCCATCGCGGCACGCTGCTTCATCGCTCGCGCAATGAACTCCTTGAGCGGGTGCGGAGCGAAGCGCATCGACGCGCGGTTCTCCGGCTCCTTCGCGCCGTCGAAGCCCTCCTCGGTGCCCCAGATGATCGAGGGGATGCCGCGCACCGCGAACAAGAACGTCAGCGCGTTCTCGACCTTGCGTTGATCGCCGCCGCACACGTGCATCACCCGCGGGAGATCGTGGTTGTCGAGCAACGTCATCAACTTCGACGCGTCGAGGTAGCGGCGGTCGTTGGTGAGCGCCGCGCCCAGCTTCGCGGGTGACGCTCCGCGACAGAAGACGTCGAGCGCCGCCCACGCGAGCGGAAAGTCGAACATCGAATCGAAGCGCCCTTCTCGCCAGGTGTTGGCGATGGTTCCGGCGTTGCCGTCGAGCAGCTCGCCGACCTTGAAGAGCTGAGGGAACTCGCCGTTGAACGCGCGCCAGAACTCCGGCGGCAGGTGCTTCACCGCGTCGAGGCGGAGGCCGTCAGGCTTCGCGACCGTGAAGCCACCTCCGGGTGGCGTTGAGCAGGTACTCGAAGACCTCCGGCTTCTCAGTGGCGAGGTCAGGCAAGCCGTGCACGTCGTTCATCACCAACTGCTGCGCGTCGTTCCAATCGGTGACGCCGCCGCGATGGTGGAACCACTCGGGCTTCTGCTGCGCGAGCGGCGCATCGGGGCCGACGTGGTTCAACACCACGTCGAGGATCAACTTCATGCCGCGCCGGTCGAGCTCGCGGCGCAACTGCGCGAGCATCAGCTCGTCACCGAAGCGCGGCTCGAGGGCGCTCAGGTCCCACGTCCAATAGCCGTGAAAGGCGCCGAAGCCGTTCCACTTTTCGGGGCGCATCTTGAAGATCGGCGAGAGCCACACGGTGTCGAAGCCCATCGACGCAATCCAATCGAGGCGCGTGATGAGGCCTTGGAGATCGCCGCCGTGAAACGCCTGCGGGTCGGCGAGATCGATGGCGCCGTCATTCGACGCGTCACCGTTCTCGAAGCGGTCGACCATCGCGAAGTAGACGCTCTTCGGCTGCCACGTCGCCGTCACCGGCGCGGCGCCCGCGGAGCCCGCCAGCACCCCGTCGAGCAACATGCCCATGCGCTCGGTGAGATCCGACGACGCGGTGGCGATCGCCTCGCGCTCCTTCTCGTGATCGTACGTGAGGATCACGGGGATCTCCGATTGATCAGACGCGCGCACGCTGTCGCCGCGGCCCGCGGTGAGGTTGGTGGCCACCTCCCACCGGTAGCGGCCGTCGATCTGAGAGAAGAAGTGCACGCGCTGCTCGACGAGGAGGAAGAACTGCGCGTCTTTCGCGGCGTCCTTCACGGCGAGGAAGCGTGAGTCGGTCAGCCGCTGCGCCTCGAGCGCGGAGAGCGGCACTTCCACCACCTCGAGGTTGCGCTCGTTCAACTCCGCGGCGAAGCGCTTCTTGAGCTCGTCAGGCGGCTCGAAGGCCTTCCCCGAATACGAGGGGTCGACGATGTAGCCGACGGCGATCCGCGCGCGCTCCGCGAGGCGCTGCTTCGGCACGCGGGGCAGACACGCGGTCATCAACAACAGGCAACAGAGCCAGCGCATCGGTCAGAACCACCCTTCTGCTTCGAGCGACACCAGGTGATGCCACGCCACCGTGCTCGTCGGCCGGAACGCGTTGTACTGATCGAGCGCGGTGACGAAGCCGCTGCCGAACGCCGCGTGCTGGCTCGAGTACTGGAAGCCGTACAGCAGTCGAATCGACGGGCGCGTGTAGATGCCGCGGCCCAGCGGGCTCAACACCAGGCCGGTCTTGAGCTGCCACGATCTCCGCACCGGCGAGTCGCCGAACTGCAGCCCGCGCGTGTCGGGCGTGCCGCCGGAGTTCTGGAAGATGGAGTCGTAATGCGTGCGGTACAGGTTGCCGTTGATCGACGTCTCCTGGCTGATGGCGTTCTCCAGCAGCCAGTGCACGTGCTTCGTCATGTAGAGCTGCAGGCGCAGCACCGTCGACATGTACTCCCGGTTGCCCTCGCTGGCCTGGATCACGTTCTGGTAGTCGCGATCGGTGCCGTAGAGCACGCTCCACACCGCGTCGAGCCACTTGGGGATGATGGTGAGCTCCATCTCGTTGCCGACCTGCAGCGAGTACCGCTGGCGCGTGAGGTCGGCCACGTACACCGTCACCGAGCGGCCGTTGTACGAGTCGGTGTAGTAGTTCTGCGGGTGCAGGTGCTGGTAGCGCGCGAAGAGGTTGCTCCACTGCAGCGGGCCCAGCTTGCCGAAACCGAAATAGAAGACCGCGCGCCACGAGACGTTCAAGTTCGCCGACT
>CAMLFP010000374.1 GCA_946479335.1 uncultured Archangium sp. | reverse complement strand
CTTCTTGCCGTGACAGACCTGATCAATCACCACCGCCGACGCGAGGATGAGCACCGGGTCTTCTCCGTCAGCGATGTCGACGCCGTAGGTGTCGCGCAACGTGAGCCACTTCTTCGAGACGGTGGCCACCACGCGGTCGCCGCGGCGGAACGTGTACTCGTGGTCGAGGAGGTTCCCCTGCGCGTCGAGGTCGTCGGGCCCGGGCACGTCGACGGTGAAGCCGCACCGGAAGAGGTTGATGAGGTCCTTCTTCACGACGGCGACCTGCTTGCCGTCGCGCAGAATCTCCCACGCGTCGGTCAGCGCGATGAGCTTCTCGCGGATGAACGCGAGCTCCTTGCCGGCCATGTCTTCAAACGACAGCTTCTCGCGCAACAGCGTGAAGGCGCGCCCGTCGACCTTGTAGACCTCGCGGCCGTGCTCGTCCTTGATGGTGTAGTCGTCGCCGAACGAGAAGAGGTCTTGCCGCATCAGGTAGCGCATGACGGCTTCAGACTACGGAAGCCGGTACACTGCCACCCGATGTCATCGCTGGAACGACAACGCTTCCTCATGGAGACTTCGAACGCGCAGGCCTTCGACGCCTTCCACGAAGAATGAAGACACCTCACTTCGCGCGCGCTCCCGCGGCCACCCTCACCCCTCGTGACGAGACGCGGGCCGCGGCCAGCAAGCGGCGCATCCCCTTCGTCCACGGCGCGCCGTTGGCGGGCTGGGGCCCCTTCTCGCTCTTCGAAGACCGCGTCGCGCACGAAGAAGACGCCGCGCTGCCGCTGCACGTGCGCGCGCTGGTGCTGGAACATGGCGGCGAGCGCGTCGCGCTGTGCAGCGTCGACCTCCACGGCGGCTCGCGGTGGGTCAGCGAGCGCGTCGCGGTGCTGTGCGCGGCCGACGGCTTCGACATCGGCAACGTCTTCATCTGCGGCACGCACAACCACGCCGGGCCCGCGGGCCTCTACGCGTCGCACTACTACGACGCCTTCGGTGGCTCGACGAGCGTGCTCAAGATGCTGTGGCCGCCGGCGCGCATCGCCTTCAACCACACGCTGGCCGAGCACCTCGCGCAGCTGCTCGCCGAGGCGATTCATGAGGCGGTGACGAACCTCACGCCCGCGCGCGTCGCCTTCACCGTGAGCCGGCTCCCGGAGTGGAACGTCAACCGCAGCTTCCCCGCCTTCCGCGCGAACTTTCAGGAGCTCGAAGACGACGACATCAAGCGCGCGCTCATCGCGCACGGCCTGGTGGAGCCCCACGACGCGCGGCCGCTCAACGAGCGCCACGCCGTCGACAACCGCGTGCGCAGCGTGTGCGTCTTCGGCGACGGCGAGCGCGTCATCGGCGCGTACTCGACCTACGGCGCACACAACGCCATTCAACACCGCCGCCACCTGCGCCAGTCGTCGGACTACTTCGGCTTCGCCGCGCTGGAGACGGAGCGCCGCTTCCCCGGCGCGGTGTGCGTGCTGGCGACGGGCTCCATCGGTGACTCCGACCCGCTGCCGCCGGGCGAGACGCGCAAGGCCTTCATCGCGAAGCGCGAGACGTTGAGCGCCTCCGACGCGTCGGCACAGCTGATTCTCCCGCACGGCCGCGCGCTGGCGGAGGTCCTCTCCGCAAACGTCGCACAGGCGCGCGCGCACGCCCGCCCGCTGGAGCGCCTCGCGTCGTCGTTCTGCGAAGAGGTGGTGGCCGATGCGTCGACGAAGCGCGGCGTGCTGGCCAGCGACGCGCGCGTCGGCGTGCCCACCTTCGGCGGCTCGGAGCTCGGCCGCGGCCCGGGCGCCATCGAGGGCCGCCGCGCGTACCTCAACGAATCGCAGCCGCACTCCTCGAAGCTGCTGCGCTCGCTCAACCCGGTGAACCTCGTCTCGCTCCTCACCACGCGGCACGCGCTGGCGTCGCAGCATGACCGGCTCCCGGTGCGCCTGCTGGAGCTCCGCCTCGCGGGCGCCGCGCCGGTGCGCCTGCTGTCGCTGCCCGGCGAGCCCACCACCATGCTGTCGCTGGGGCTGATGGCGCTGCTGCGCGACGACGGCGCGCACCCGATGGTCAGCGGCGTCACCGGCGACTACGCGGGCTACCTCACCACCTTCGACGAGTACTGCGCGCAGCACTACGAGGGCTCCAGCACCATCTGGGGCCGCCTCACCGGCGACTGGCTGCACGAGCGCGCCACCGAGCTGCTCCACGTGCTCGCGGGGAGACGCGACGCGCACGACCTCGACTCGCACGCCCGCTTCGACGCGCCGCTCGAGACCTGGGCCACGCACATCTCCGGCCACGGCGGGCACTTCCGCGCGAAGTAGCCGCGCTACATTCGACGGCCCATGCGCCTCCTCTTGTTTTCCCTGCTGCTCGCCGCGCCGTTGGCCCGCGCGCAGGCCGTCGCCGTCGACCGCATCGTCGCCTCGGTCGACACCCGCGCCATCACCCGCTCGATGGTCGACGCGCGCGTGAAGCAGGGCACCACCAACCGCCTCGAGGCCCGCGACGCGCTCATCGAGGAGGCCCTCATCGCGCTCGACGCCGACCGCCTCGGCCTCACCATCACCGACGCGGAGGTCGACCGCGCGCTCCATGAAATCGCGCAGAGCAACAACCTCACGGAGGCGCAGCTGTACGACGCGCTCAAGCAGCAGGGCTACGAGCTCGCGAGCTACCGCGAGGCGCTGCGCACGCAGCTGCGCTCGATGCGCTGGGTGTTGAACCGCGCGGGTGACTCGCTGCCGCGCGAGCCGCTGGAGCGCGCCGCTGGACTGGACGCCGCGCGCAAGCGCCTGCTGGAGAAGCTGCGCGCCACCACCTCGGTCGAACTCCGCGGAGGCCAGCCGTGAAGCGCGCGCTCCTCGCGATGCTGTGCGCCGGCTGCGCGACCACGAAGACCGCCGCGCCGGTCGCGGCCCCGACGAAGACCGAAGCGACCTGCCCGACGACGCGCCCGGAGACGCCGGGCAGCCTCGACGCGGTCATCGGCAAGCACGTGGAGAAGGTGTGCTTCGTCAGCGAGCTCGCGCTGCGCGACGTGGTGTCATCGAGTGAAGGCCACGAGTTGGACGCCGCGACGGTGCGTGACGGCCTGGTGGCGCTCTTCGCGACCGGGCTGGTGCGCGACGCGGAAGCCATCGCCGTGCCCCTCGACGCCGAGCGCGTGGTGCTCACCTGGTTCGCGACGCCCTACCCGAAGCTGTCGAACGTGCGCGTGGAGGGCGCGAAGGCCCTCGGCGGCGACGCGGTGCTGGACGGGCTGAACCCCAGCGACTTCGCGTACGGGAGCGGCGTGACGCTGCAGAAGCTGCGCTCCGAGGTGGTCGAGTTCTACCAGGCGCACGGCTACCCCGCGGCCGACGCGACGGTGGCGCTGGTCGGCACCGAAGCGGTGGTGACGGTGACCGAAGGCGAGCTGGCGTCCATCGAGCGCATCCGCTTCGCGGGCGTGAAGAAGGTGAAAGAAGCCGAGCTCCGCGAGGCGCTGACCTCGAAGGAAGGCGCGGTGTTCCAGGAAGACGCCGCCGAGCGCGACGTGTTCGCCCTCAACGCGGTGTACTTCGACCACGGCATGGTGCGCGCGACAGTGGAGTTCTCCCGCACCGGCAAGGAGCTGCTCTTCACCGTGCGCGAGGGCGACGTCTACAAGCTGGGGAAGCTGGCGTTCTCCGGGTACGCGCTGAGCGACGGCGACGCCTTCTTGAAGGCGCTGGAGTCGAAGAAGGGCACCGTGTTCTCGCGCATCGCCGTGCAGCGCGACTTGAAGCGCATCGCCGAGCGCGCCAGCAAGGAAGGCGCCCGCGTCAACGTGACGCCGATGACCGACGTCGACCCCGACAAGAAGCTCATCAACGTCACCTTCGAGCTCGAGAAGCTGCCTGGCCCCGTGACGTTCTGAAGCTGGCGCGAGGCGAAAGCTGCGTTACGGGTGTGAGGTGTTCGCCTCGCTGACCGCGCTGCCTCGCTTCGTGCGCCTCGCGCTGATGGCGCTGGTCGCGCTGACGCCAGCGGTCGTCGTCGAGGTGCGCCGCGACGTCATCGAAGTCGTCGAGGGTGGGCCCGCGCCCGACGTGAAGCCCGAGGCCACCCCGGTGGTCGCGTCTCTGGAGCGTCGCGACGTCTCGTGGCTCCCGAGCGCGCAGCCGCCGCGCGTCGTCCCCCGCACCGCGCGGGTCTCGCGGTTCCTGCTGTATCGCGCGCTGTTGATTTGACGGGCCCGGCGTCACGCCGCTCAGCCCCGATGTTCAACCTTTACGCGCGCGCCTCCGGGCGTCGCCCAGCCACAGGAACAGCTCCATGCATCACCCGTATCTCTCTGAAGAGAAGAAGCAGCAGTACCTCGCGCACCTCGCGACGCGCGCCCAGGCGTGGCCGGTGCCCGTCGAGGAGCGCACCGTCGACACCTCGTGGGGCGCCACCTTCATGCGCATCAGCGGGCCGGTCGATGCACCGCCGCTGGTGTTGCTGCCCGGCGGCGGCACCACCTCACTCATGTGGACCCCGATGGTGGCGGGGCTCGCGGCGAAGTACCGCGTGTACGCGCTCGACAGCGTGATGGACCTCGGCCGCAGCGTCCGCCGCCGCGACGCGAAGAACGCCGACGACCTCTGCGCGTGGCTCGGCGAGGTGCTCAAGGCCCTCGGCCTCGGGCCGGAAGTGCGCCTGATGGGCATGTCGCACGGCGGCTGGCTGGCCGCGAACTTCGCCACCCGATTTCCCGAGCGCGTGAAGCAGCTGGTGCTCCTCGCGCCCGCGGCCTGGGTGGAGGACCTGCCGACCTCCTTCATCTTCCGCATGCTGCTGATGTTCCTGCCGCCGCGGAGATACTGGATGCGCCGCATCTACCGCGAGACGCTGCCTGACCTCGCCGCGACCGCGCAGGGCCCTGCCATCATCGACGCGATGACCGAAGACCTCGCGCTGGCGTTCGAGTGCTACCCGCTCCGGGAGCTGGGGAAGGCCGTGCCGCCGCTCAAGGCGTCCGACGAGGCGCTGCGGTCGCTCCGCGTGCCGACGCTCTTCGTGGTGGGCGAGCACGAGCGCATCTACGACCCGGCCACCGCGGTCGCGCGGCTGGAGCGCGTCGCGCCGCAGATCCATCGCGTGCTGGTGCGCGGCGCCGGGCACGACCTGCCGTGGCTCAAAGCAGACGAGGTGAACGCGCGCGTGCTGGCCTTCTTCGACGAGCCCTCCACGCGTTGAGCAGATCTGCTGAAGTCACCCCCAGGAGGTCACCATGACGTTCACCCTGTCGTCCCCCGACTTCTCCGACGGTCAGCGGCTGCCGCGCGTGCTGACCTGCGAAGGCAGCGACACCTCGCCCGCGCTGACGTGGACCGGCGCCCCGGTGAGCACGCAGTCGTTCGCGCTCATCGTCGACGACCCCGACGCGCCCGACCCGAAGGCGCCTCGGACGAGCCGAAGTTCGAATGCGAGACCAGCGCCACCTTCGGCT
>CAMLFP010000373.1 GCA_946479335.1 uncultured Archangium sp. | reverse complement strand
GGTCTCGGCGGCAAAGAGGCACGGAAACGCATTCTCGAACTGCTCGAACTGGTGGTGTCGCCGTTGGCCGAGATGGTGCCGACCTGCGCGATGTCCTTCTTGCCCTGGGTGGGCTTCGCCAGCTTCTTGAGCTCGGCGACGATGGCGGCGACGGCCTTATCGATGCCGCGCTTGATCTCCATCGGGTTGTGACCGGCGGCGACCAGCTTCGCGCCTTCGCGGAAGATGGCCTGCGCCAGCACGGTGGCGGTGGTGGTGCCGTCACCGGCGACGTCGGAGGTCTTGCTCGCGACCTCCTTCACCATCTGCGCGCCCATGTTCTCGAACTTGTTCTCGAGCTCGATCTCCTTGGCGACGGTGACGCCGTCCTTGGTGATGGTCGGCGAGCCGAAGCTCTTCTCGATGACGACGTTGCGGCCCTTGGGCCCGAGGGTCACCTTCACCGCGTCGGCGAGGGTGTTGACGCCGCGGAGGATGGCGTCGCGGGCCTTGGTGTCGAAAATGATGTCTTTGGCGGACATTGAATGTTCCTTGGTTGAGAGGGAGGGGAGTTACTTCTCGATGACGCCCAGCACGTCCTCTTCACGGAGGATCAGGTGCTCTTCGCCCTCGATCTTGATCTCGGTGCCCGAGTACTTGCTGAAGAGAATGGTGTCGCCGGCCTTGATGTCCATCGGGCGGACCTTGCCGTCTTCCAGGATCTTGCCGTTGCCGACGGCGACCACGGTGGCCTCGAGCGGCTTCTCCTTGGCCGAGTCGGGGATGATGATGCCGCCCTTGGTCTTCGTGTCTTCAGCCAGGCGCTTGACGATCAAACGGTCGTGCAGGGGACGAATCTTCATGGCGTTTTCTCCAGGTACTGCGGGTGTGTTGGCACTCGAATCGGGTGAGTGCCAGTGCGTTTCGCGGCGTCGATATAACCAGCGTCTCCCGAGCGTCAAGGCGCGAATTGGCGCTCGCCCGGTCTGAGTGCCAGTTCTGGCATTGGCACTCCATGAACGCGAGCGCCAGCTCAAGCTGCCGAAATTACTGGGCTAAATTTCGCGAACGCGCCACAGGCCGCTACCATCCGGGAGCATGAGCCACTTGGTCTTGAGCGGTTCGCTCAAAGAGTTCTTCCGGCTGATGGTGGGCGAGGTGGTCAAGCGTCAACGCGTGTCACTGGAGGAGGTCACCGAGTTCTACGTGGTGAACCTGCTCTCTGACTTTGCCCAGGCGGAGCGCCTGTTCGATCAGGAGATCGAGGGGCGGCGCGACATCGAGCCGCTGGCGGTCATCTACCACCGGGCGCTCCGGCAAGAGCGCGACGAGCGCATCCGCACCTTGCGCAAGCTGGGCGACGTGTCGCTGTACACGGCGGGCTTCTTCCACGCCTCGCTCAAGGACCGGGTGGTGGGCCCCGACTACTACGTGCAGATGGGGCGCACCGCGTACGCGGCGATCGCCGACATGAGCTCGTCGTTCGCGGGCGTGTACCAGGAGCTGTGCCAGAAGTTCGGCTCGCTGGTGGAGGTGCTCGAGGAGATCGCCGCGCGCGGGCTGGCGGCGTCGGGCTCCGAGGGGCAGCTCAAGGTCTTCGAGAGCTGGCAGCGCAGCGGCAACGAGCGGCTGGAATCGGTGCTGGTCAACGTCGGCATGCTCCCGTCGGGGAAGCTCCAGAACTGAATGCTCGACGCCATTCAGGAGCAGCTCGAGCACATCTACGGCCTGCGCTGCGAGTACCGCGCGTCAGACTTCGTGGTCGACGCCGAGAGCGCGCGGAAGCTCGGTGGCTCGGCGCGCGCGCGCGAGGAGCTGCTGGTGAGCGAAGGAGAAGAGGGCCTGGAGCTCGCGCTGTACCTGCACCCCTCGCTCACGAAGCCGAAGTCACTCGGCGAGTTCTGCGAGGTGGTCGAGGGCGTCTCGCACTTCCTCTACGTGGTGCAGGCCGCGCGCGAGGAGCGCCACGTCTCGCTGCTGGAGCTCGAGGCGCAGGCGGAGGTCGACAAGTTTGTGGTCTGTGCGTTGCGTTCGTGGGGGAAGGGCCGCGAGCTGTTGCACCGGCTGTTCGACGAGATCTCCCTGCACACGCACCTCAGTGAGGAAGAGCGCTGGCGCTACACCGAAGCCAACCGGCTCGCGCGCACGTACGCGCAGCGGTTGCTCCCGATGATCCGCGCGACGCGGTTGGACCGGCTGCTCGCCGAAGTGCGGCACGCGTATCGCCTCGGCGCGGAGGCCAAGCTGCACTACTTCGCGCGGCGCTGAGCGCTTTCGAACGAGCGACTGACACCATCGCCGACCCGGCATAGAAACGGCGCGTGGCCGCGACGCGCGAATACTCAGCAGGAGGCGTGGTGCTCCGCCGCGGCGCCGATGGACCCGAGGTCGCGGTGATCAAGCCCGCCGGCCGCAACGTGCTGGCGCTGCCCAAAGGGCACATCGAGAAGGGGGAGACCAGCCAGCAGGCCGCCGAGCGGGAGATCTGCGAGGAGACCGGCCTGACCGTGGTCTGCATCAAGAAGCTGGCCGACGTGAAGTACGTCTACCGGTTCAAGGGCAAGACCATCTTCAAGTGCGTCAGCTTCTACGTGTTCCGCCACGAGGCGGGGGAGATCAACGAGATCTCCGAGGCGATGCGCAAGGAGGTCGACGTCGCGAAGTGGATCCCGCTCGAAGAAGCGGTGGCGAAGCTCAGCTACCCCGGCGAGCGCGACATGGCCGGGCGCGTGCTCGAAGAGCTCATCAGCGAAGAGATCGGCGCGTCGTAGAAACGAGAAAACCCCCTCCCGTTTCCGGGAGAGGGTCTCGGGTTGGAGCGCGTCGCGCGCTGCTCAGCTCTGCGCGGAGGGCTGGTTGAACTTGCCCATCAGCGCTTCGCGCACGTCACGGTCGAACTTCACGTGGCCGGTCGCGATCTCGCGGATGGCGAGCACGCAGGGCTTGTTCTTGGAGTGATCGACCAGCGGGCGGGCGCCAGCCATCAGCTGACGGGCGCGCTTGCTGGCGAGCAGCACCAGCGCGAAGCGGTTGTCGACATGTGGGAGGGCGTCTTCGACGGTTACGCGAGCCATGGGTTCTCCTTGAAGCTTGAAAAAGACTGCCGCTCGTAAGCGCTCGGGTGGCCCACGTCAAGCTGGGCGTCGGGTTCGATGCTCCCCGGTTCGACCGGTCCACGTGCATGCTAGGCGGGCGGCGTGACACGCGAAGAGGCGTTGAGGGAGTTGGGGGTGCCGGCCGGCGCGACCGCGCAGTCGGTGCGCGCGGCGTACATGAAGTTGCTGCGCGAGCGAAAGCCGGACCAGGACCCCGCCGGCTTTCAGCGTCTGCGTGAGGCGTACGAGCTGCTTCGGGCGCCGTCAGTCGTCGTCGAGTCACCCGAGCCGACCTTCGAGAAGGGCGAACTCCACCGGATTCTCGCGATGGGAGGCGCCGATGCGCCAAGCCCGATGGCGAAGATTCGCGTGCTCGAGGCGGCCCTCAAGAATTCGCCAGACGACCTCGGACTCGTGGCGTGGTTGATCCGCGAGCTGTTCGTCGCGGGGTTCGCGGAGCCCGCGATGGCGCAGGCGGCGTCGGTGCTCATGGGCCCGCGCGCACGGACGAACGCTGCGGTGCCGGTGTGGCTGGCGACGGCCGAGCTGTTCCCGCAGCAGCTGAACGTTTCGCTCCTCTGGCAGGCCTCGCAACTCGACAGCGCGCCGCTGCGGCTGGTGGTCCTGGAGGTGATGGTCAGCAGCGGCCACATCACGATGGCGTTCGACGTGATGGCGAGCCTCCTGCGCTACCCGACGCGAGAACTGCAGCCGCTGATGGGGCGCCTCCTCGACTTGTTGATGGTCTTCCTGGTGGTCAACGCAAAGCGCGCCGGGCCGCTCGTGGAGGCTGCGCTCGCCATCTCGGGGCCGGAGCAGGGCGCGTTGCTGATGGAAGTGCGTGACAACGCGAAAGCGCGCTGGCTGCCCCGCGCGGTGCAGTGCGCGTTGCCAGATCACCTCCGCGTCGCGCAGTTGCCGGCGAACGCGATGGCGAAGCTTCCGCCGGAGGTCGCCGAGCGGGCGCCGTTGTTGATGGCGCGCGTCCGCACGATGGCGGTGATGCCGTCGGCGGAGCGCGTCGACCCGTTCGCATCTCGCGATCGCGTGCTCGTCGGCGTGGTCATCGGCGGGCTGATCGTCGGCTTCCTCTTCTTCCTCTGGCACGTCTTCCGCGGCGTCGGCGGTCGTTGACGGGCTGGCCCGTGGTGCTCCACGCTCGGCGACGTGACGTTTGTGGAGGCGTTGGGGGAGCTTGGGTTGGAAGCGGGAGCCTCGCCTGAGGCGATCCGCGCGGCGTACCTCAAGTTACTGCGCGTCCGACGCCCCGACCGGGATCCCCAGGGTTTCCAGCGACTGCGCGAAGCCTACGAGCGCGCACAGGCGCCGGCGAATGACGCAGTCGAAGCGTTCATCTTTCCCGCGCCGCAAGCGCGTGAAGCATCCACCGAAGCCCGCAGCCCCATCCGCAGGGAACTGGACCGCGTCGGCCCCGATCCGCTGCGCGCAATGCAGCGAATCCACCTGCTTGACGAGGCATTCTCACGCGCGCCTGGCGATGAAGAGGTGGTGATGCTGCTCATCGAGGAGCTTCTCTCCTCTGACCTGACTTCGGGAATTCCCGAGGTCTTGTCGATGCACCGCCCTGCGAAGTCTGCCCGCCCCTGGGAGTGGGCGTTGAAGATGATGCCTGAGCTGGAGGTCGATCAGCTCACGCGGACACTGGAGGAGGTGGCGCCCGAGGTGCTCATCGAGGTTGGACACCTGCTGGTCACCCACCGGGGCGCCGAGGGGGCGGGACGGCGCCTGGTGCTGTCTGGCCTCCGAACGTTGGTTGATCGGGAGGTTCCTGAGATCGAGGTCTGGCGTGAACTTCAGCGGGTCGTGGAGTTGCTGCCGCTGCGGCACTGGTTGCTCGTGTGCCGCGCCTGCCTGGCGCCGCAAACCGAGGCGAATCATCGCGCGTTCGCGGAGCTGGGGTATCCGACGCTGGCGCTGGTTGGTGAAACCCTTCGCATGTCCGCGCCGCGCGCCAACGCGCTGTTGAGCAGCACGCTGCCGAGCGGCGCTGCGCGCGACGTCCCCGGCGACCCTGCAGAAGAGCCGATGCTCCGGTACCTCCGGCTGCAACTCGACGTTGTGGACGCGCGGCGTGGGGCGCTGAAGGAGCTCGTGACTCGCAGGCCGCGTGACGAGGAGCTTCTCGGGGCGCTCCTTCGCGAGCTGCTCGCCGACCGGGAATTGACGGAGCTGACTGCGCGCTTGGCCGCCTACGCGTCAGCAACATACTTCGAGCCCACCGCTTCTCCTGTCTGGGCGTGGGCCGTCGCAGAGAGCGCGACGCTCCTGAAGTTGTCAGAAGGGCCCCCGCCCGTCTCTCCGCTGCACATCCGCATGATGTTGGCGTGGGCCCTCGCGGCGAGTGGCCACGACCCTGATGCGGCCGCGCGCATTCTCT
>CAMLFP010000372.1 GCA_946479335.1 uncultured Archangium sp. | reverse complement strand
CAGTCGGAGGTGCGCCGCGGGGAGCCGCTGCTGACAGCTCGGGCACCGCACCAGGGGAATGAGCGCGAGCGTCTCGTCTGCGACCGCTTGCGCGGCTTCTGTGCGCGCGGTTTCGAGGGCTGCATCGGGGCTCCCCAGACGCCACGAAGACGACGTGGCGCTCGCCCGCGCCAGCATCGCCCCCTTCGACGTCGTCCCGCAGCGCGGGCACTTCAAGGCGAACGGACGCGCTCCGGCGTCCGTGAACTTGTGCGTCTTGATCAACAGTGTCGTCAGCAGGCCCATCGTCGTTCGATACCGACCGCGAGGCACCCCCTCAACCGCGCTGGTGAATCCATGTCGACGCGACGGGATTGAGTCGTCTCACGCGGAGCGCGACGGTAGAACCCGCTGGTGAAGCTGAAACGACTCTCGTGGCTCGCGGCGCTGGGCGCGCTGCCGGTGCTGGCCAGCGAAGGCGCCCACAGCGACCCGGCGGCGCCGGTGGTGCTGTGGCTCGCGGTGATTCTGGTGGCCGCCAAGGTGGGCGGGCACGTCGCGGTGCGGCTGAGCCAACCCGCGGTGCTGGGTGAACTGCTGGCCGGCGTGGCGTTGGGCAACCTCTCGCACCTCGGCGTCGACGCCTTCGTGCCGCTGGCGCACGACGGCTTCGTCGACATGTTCGCCCGCGTGGGCGTCATCATCCTGCTCTTCGAGGTCGGCCTCGAGAGCACCGTCGCGCAGATGATGAAGGTGGGCGCGTCGGCGGCCCTGGTGGCGCTGGTGGGCGTCTTCGTGCCCTTCGCCCTCGGCTTCTTCGCGACGCGGCTGGTGGTGCCCGGCGCCGACCTCTACGTGGCGCTCTTCATCGGCGCGACGCTGACGGCGACCTCGGTGGGCATCACCGCGCGCGTGCTGAAGGACCTCGGCGTCAGCCAGTACCCGGAGTCGCGCATCATCCTCGGCGCGGCGGTCATCGACGACGTGCTGGGGCTGGTGATTCTCGCGGTCGTCACCGGGCTCATCGGCGCGGCCGACAAGGGCGAGGCGCTGCACCTCTCGGCCGTGGGCGTGACGCTGGCCAAGGCGGTGGTGTTCCTCGTGGCGTCGCTGGTGCTGGGGCGCTTCCTGTCTCCCCGGCTCTTCCGCCTCGCGTCGCGGCTGCGCGCGGGCATGGTGCTGCTGGCGGTGTCGCTGGCCTTCTGCTTCTCGCTGGCGTGGCTGGCCGACTTCATCGGGCTGGCGCCCATCGTCGGCGCCTTCGCGGCGGGCCTCATCCTCGAAGACGTGCACTACGAGGAGCTGGCCACCAAGGAGAAGCACACCCTGGAGGCGCTGGTGCACCCGCTCTCGGGCTTCCTGGTGCCGGTCTTCTTCGTGTTGATGGGCGTGCGCACCGACCTCGCGGCCTTCGCGGCGCCGGGCGTGCTGACGCTGGCCTCGGTGCTGTGCGCGGTGGCCATCATCGGCAAGCTGGTGGCGGGCGTGGGCGCGCAGGGCAAGGGGTTGAACCGCATCTCCATCGGCATCGGCATGGTGCCGCGCGGCGAGGTGGGCCTCATCTTCGCCAGCATCGGCAGTCAGCTCACCGTGAAGGGCCAGCGCGTCATCGACGAGCAGCTCTTCTCGGCGGTGGTGTTGATGGTCATCGTCACCACGCTGGTGACGCCGCCGCTGCTGAAGTGGAGCTTCAAGAAGCCGGCGTGACTCACCACGCCGCGGCGAGCTTCAGCAGCCCGGGTGCGGCGAACTCGAGCTGCGTGAAGGCGATGTCGTGCGCGCGGGAGGCCTGCAGCCACGGGAGCGCCGCGCCACACAGGAAGTACGCCGCGGTGGCGGTCATCACCGGCCAGTGGCGCACCTCGGCGTGCAGCGAGGCGCCCACCGACTCGGTCACCACCAGCTCGGTGCGGTCGTAGTACTGCCGCCAGAAGCGCGACGAGAGCCGCAGCACCATCAACGGCGAGCTGAACGAGAGCACGAAGCGGTACAGGCCGTTGATTTCGTGCCGCGCACACTCGCCGGCCAGCTCGGTCGCCGCGCGCGGGTCACCCGCGTGGTGGCGCTCCAGCAGCGTCTCCACCAGCGAGTAGTAGAGCTCCACCGGCAGCCACGAGCCCGCGGTCACCGCGCGCGCGTCGAGCCGGTGCGAGGCGGCCCACGTCTCGAAGTCGGTCGGCCCGTAGCGCGTGTGGCTGATGTGCTTGAGCGTGAGGAACGAGAAGCCCGCGACGTTGACGCCGCTGGGCCGCGTGGTGTCGACCCGGCCCAGCGTCACGCCGGGCGCTACCTCGAGGCGTGGCGCGCTCATCGCTCAGGCGCCCCGTTCGCTGCCGCGCCCCACGCGGCCGACAGCTTGAGCAGGCCCGGCGCGGCGAACTCCAACGCGGTGAAGCGCGCGCCGGGCGCGCGGCAGCACGTCAACCACTGCAGCATCGCGCCGCAGTGCGCGGAGGCCGCGACGGCGTTCATCAACGCCCACCCGCGGAGCTCGAGCTGCACCGAGTCGCCGACGGCCTCCACCACCACCAGCTCGCTGCGGTCGTAGTACTGCCGCCAGAAGCGCGAGCCCAACTGCAGCAGCGTGGTGGGGGAGGTGAAGCCCAGCACGAAGCGGAAGACGGCGTTGATTTCCCGCGCGGCGCACTCAGCGGCCAGCCCCGCCGCCGCCTGCGGGTCGCCTCCGTGGTGCTCGTTGACCACGGTCTCGGCCAGCGAGAAGCAGTACTCCACCGGCACCCACGGGCTCGCCGAGATGGCCAGCGCGTCGAGGTGATGGCGCGCCGCCCAGTCGGTGAAGGCGCCGGCCCCGTAGCGCGCCTCGCAGACCTCCAGCAGCGCCCGAAACGAGAACCCCTTGAGCCGCTCTCCGCATGGGCGCGCGGGGTCGACCGCCGAAAGGCGGACCTCCGGAGCGACCGACACCGTTGGAACGAGCCCACCCCTCATTCGCGCGCGCGACTGAAGCACGCCAGCCGCCGGCTTTCACGCGTCGTCGCGGCGTCAGCCGCCGTACTTCTGCGCGAAGAACCCGCTCATCGCGCGCAGCAGCCCGTCGACGTCGGCGTGCTCCGGCACGGAGATGCGGCAGAGCTGCACGTTGTCTTTCTTCTGCGCGGCCTTCACCTCGGCCGACAGCGAGCCCTGCGTCGATTCCTGCGGGTTGATGACGTAGAAGAAGTCGGGCTTCCCGTCGCCGGTCGACTGGCCGTAGCTGACGCGGCTCTTCACCAGCGAGGGCGCGGTGCGCAGCAGGGCGTCGACGAACTCGTCCACCAGGTCGGGGAACGTGGTCGGCGCGGCGGGCAGGTAGAACGAGAGCAGCCCGCTGGCCATGCCCTCCGCCACCTGCGCTTCGGAGATGGCGTACAGCGTGACCTCCTTCCCGTGCTTGCGCAGCGCGGCGCGGAGGCCGTCGGCCAGCTTCATGGTGTGCCGGCTGATGGCGGCCAGGCGCGGCTGGAGGTCGCCGAGCGCCTCTTGGAGGTGGAAGCGTTGCGCCGGCTTCGCGAACGAGTCGGCGTCGCGGCCCAGCGCGCGGGCCCGCGCCACGATGCGCTGCGCGAGCGGCTCCGCGGCGCACGCCACCACGCCCAGCGTCGACTTGCCCTTCGTGAAGTACTTCGAGCCGCTCTTCACGAGGAGGAACGGCCACGCGCGCGCCCACGCCCGGCTGAAGAGGGGGAAGAGCGGCGCCAGCGTGGTGTCGACAATCACGGGGATTTTGCGGCCGTGCTTCGCCTCGTGCGCGCGCAGCGCCGTCATCAGCGCGTCGAAGTCGTGCGCCTGGAGCTCCGGGTTGGTGGGCGTCTCGAGGAAGACGCACGCGGGCGCGGCGCCCAGCGCAGGGAGGCTGGCGATGATGCGGTCGACGAGGGTGACGGTCTTGCCGTGCGCGTCGGTGCCCAGCACCGCGAGCGGCGCGGGCTTGAGCTTCTTGCGGCCCAGCAGCTCGCTGATCAGCTGCCCGGTGCCGCCGTAGCCATTCTGCGCGTAGAAGAGCGTCACCGGCTCGGGCCCCAGCACGTCGCCCAGCGCCTCGAACACCGCGGCTTCGGCGGCGAGGCCCGTGCAGAACGTGAGGCTCTCGCTGATTTCGGGGAAAAGCGCCGTCAACCGCGCGTGGCAGGCCTCGTGCGTCGCCTCGGGGAACTTCGTGGGCGTCACGCCGGCCGCCAGCTCCAGCTCGGTGCGCGCGTCAGACGCGATGAGCGCCGACACCGTGCGCTTGCGGATGAGCTGGATGCCCGCGGGCGCGATGCGCTCCGGGTCGTTGAGGAGCAGCACGCCGCCGTGCGTAACGGGGAAGCACACCGCGTCGGCCGCGACCGCGCGCACGTCGCCGGTGAAGCGCTTCGAGGTGACGAACACCGTCAGCACCGCGGCGTCGCGCTGGAGTTCTCCGTGCCAGTTCTCGTGCAGCTCCACGCCGTCTTCGCGCAGCGCCTGCTTCTTCTCGTCAGACACCGGCAGCACATGGTCGGCGAACACCCGCACCTTGAGCGTGCGCCGCGGCGACTCGATGACCGACAGCCACGGCTTGGTAACCGACGCGAACGAGAAGCAGCGCGGCGCGTGCGTGCGCGCCTGCACCTGCAACTCGAACACCGTCGAGAGCGGTTGGCCGAGGCGCGCGTAGTCGAAGGGCAGGCCGACCTGCGTCAGCACCTCCCGCACCTGCGCGGGCGCGTCGATTTTCTCGGTGACGATGCGCGCCAGCGCCGCGGCGAAGCGCTCGGCGAAGCCCTCGTCGGAGTCGAAGCGCGTCAGGTCATAGGTGGTGGCGCGCGGGTCCCAGTCGTCGGGGAGCGCGCCGGGCGCCAGCAGCCGGGGGAGCGCGAGTTCGAGGTGCTTCGTGAAGTCGGGGCCGAGTTCGATGCGGCCAGAGGAGGACGTCGCCATGCCGGCCGTATACCCAAGCCGCGCGCCGTCGGGGGAGAACGGCGCTCCGCGTCCTCAGCGCAGCCGCTTGAGCGCGTCTTCTGCGGGGACCTGCAGGTCCATCAGCGGCTTCTTCGGGTCGCGCACCTCGAAGCTGAACGTCGCGCCGTCCTTCTCGTAGATGGAGTCCATCGACGAGCCACCGTAGCGGATGGGCTTCCACCCCTTCGCCTCGATGAAGTCGGTCATGATCTTGAACGCGTACGGCCCGCTCTTGCCCTCGAAGCCGAGCTGCAGGCGATTGCCTGCGCCTCCGCACGTCGTCGCCTCGGGCGGAATCAGGTCGGAGTGCGCGGCCCACACGCCCTCCAGCGGCTTCTGTTCACACACCTTCGAACAACCGGCGGCGAACAGCAGCACGCCCGAGAACAACATGACGCGAAGAGAAGAAGTCATGCCCGCTCGACCCGAGGCGACTCACGCGAGTGCAAAGAAGCGGGTGGGGCTCCACCGCGCCAGCGCCTGACGGTGGTGGGCTGACCACCGCCAGGGCCTTGCGCGTCAGGCGACCTTCTTCTCCTCGAGCGCGACGGCCTGGGCGATCTGCCCGAGCTGCTCCGCGGAGTAGTGGTCGGTCAGCT
>CAMLFP010000371.1 GCA_946479335.1 uncultured Archangium sp. | reverse complement strand
CATCTCGGCCGCGGGGGCAGCGGTGAAGATCGCGCAGGGCGGTCAGGCGCAGGTGGCCTTCAACGCCAACGTGGAGTCGGGCGGCATGAAGCTCCCGCTCAACGTGAATCAGCTCGTCAACATCGTGAAGTGACCGCGGCTACTTGAGCTCGCCGGTCAGCTTCAGCGTCACCACGCAGCCCTCGAGCCCGAACCCGTTGGTGGCGTGCGCCTTCACCTGCGTGTCGAGGTCGGCGCACGCGCCGGCCTGCTCGTCGACCAGCGAGATGACGTCGACCACCGCGTCGTCCATCGTCTTGCCGTTGTCGGTGATGGTGTCGGTGAGGTTCTCCTCGATGGTGCACCCCGCGTCGGGGATGGAGCTGTCGAAGGTCGCGGTGCGGGAGAGCTCCTTGCCGTTGACCTGCCAGGTGATGGCGTTCACCGGCGTGGTGCAGGTGTCGATGTCGACGCGCGTGCAGTCGAGCCCGGTGGCCGTCTTCCCGTCTTTGGAGATTTCGTAGATGAGGTACGTGCTGTCACCGGCGTCGGGCGCCTGGAACGAGTCGCGGAACCACGCTTCGTCGGTGCACTGACCGAACTCCACGCTCGACGAGGTGATGCGCCAGAAGAAGGCCTTGCGCGGCTCCGGGCACGCGGCAAACACCAACAGGAACACGGGCAACAGCGCGCGGAGTTTCATCTCGACAAGACAAAGCACACGGCGCCCTGAAATGGCACAAGGCGGCCATGAAGAAGCTCCTGCGGTGCCCCTCGTGTGGCGGTTCGCTCTCGTTCGCGAAGGTGCTGGTGCGCTGCGCGGCGTGCGGCCCGTTTCCGCTCCTCGCCGGCGTGCCGGTGCTGGTGCCCGACCCGTACGACTGGTGCGGCCGCTACCGTGAAGCCGCGCTGGCCACGCTGGCCGAGTTCGACGCCGCGACGCCGGAGGCCGTGGAGTGCGTGAAGGCCTTCGCGCACGGTGGCGACGCCAGCGAGCGCTTCGGTGACGACTGGACCGCGCACGAGCTCGAGGGCCGCGCGCCGCCGGAGCTGGAGAGCGACGCGCTCAACGAGGCGATGACGCGGGCGAGCCCGCGTGCGTGGGTGCTCGAGACGCTGCCCTCGCGCGTGGGCGCGCTGCTGGAGCTCGGCTGCGGCGCGGGCGTGTTGTCGGAGTCGCTCGCGTTGCGCACGCGCTCGTTGATGGTCGCGGACCTTTCGTTGCGCGCCGTCTTGCATGCGCGCGCCCGCTCCCACGCAAAGCTCGGCGTGGTGATGGATGCGCAGGCCCTGCCGCTCGCGCCGTCGTCGCTGGACGTCGTCGTGGCGGAGAACGTGGTCGACCTGCTCGATGACCCGCGCGCGTTCCTCGCGTCGTCGCGCGCCGCGGTGAAGCCGGGCGGTCGCTTGTTGGTGACCACGCCCGACCCGCGCGAGCTCGATGAATGGGCCGCGGAGGAGAAATGGAAGACGCGCAGCGAGGCCGACGGGCTGCCCTGGCTGCGCATCAATTCGTCGCGCTTCGTCGAGGTGTACTTCGCGCGCGCGTTGGAGCTGACGCGCTGACCGTCACCCGTTGTCGTTGGTGGCGAGGTCAGCCTCTGCCTCGAAGCCCACGCTGCCGCCGAAGTCGGTGGTGTTCGACGCCCACGCGCGCGGCACCACCTGGTCGGCGACCGAGGTCGTGAGCGCGGCGGTGGGCACGGCGAGCCCCTCGATGAGCGCGACCAGCACCGCATAGTGCGCCGACTCGTCACCCTGGATGGCCGCGGCGATGAAGCGGTGGTTGCGGCTCGAAAGCCCCTTGAGCACCTGGTTGTAGGCGATGGCTGCGCGGCGCTCCTCGTTGGCCGCCAGCTTCAGCACGTTCATCGTCGTCGGGTTGAAGCCGGTGGGCAGCGTGAACTTGTTGTCGGCGGAGGTGGCGGGCGTGCCGCCCAGCTTCGCGACCAGCTGCACCAACAGCGCGACGTGTTCGTTGTGGTCTTTCTGGAACTCCACGGCGACGGCGAGAGACAGTTGCCCCAGCGCGCTGGTGTCGGCCTGCAGCACCGTCGCGCCCTGCCGGTACGCGTCGATGGCCTTGTACTCCGCCGCGACCAGCGCGTTGAGCGAGGCGAGGTCGGCCTCGTCGCCGCCGTCGGTGGTGGTGGTGGGCGTGGTGCACGCCTCCGTCAACGCCAGCGCCGCCGTGGCCGTCGCCGCGCCCTTGAGAAGTGAACGTCGTCCGAGTGTGTTCATGGGGGCCTCAGTGGGTCAGGTCGTAGAAGGGGAGCGCGGTGTCATCGAGCCCGCTGAAGACGCCCACGCCCACCGCGAAGCTGCGCGGCGCGAGCATGGAGACGGTGGCGGCGAGCTGATCAGCCGGCACGTTCTGCGTCGAGTCGGGCGGCACCACGAAGCCGCGCGCCACGAGCTGGAGGAGCACGTAGTGCTGCGTCTCGTCGGCGCCGATGGCTGCGGCGAGCTCCGCGTTGTCGGCGTCGGTGAGCGACTTCTGCACGTCGGTGTACGCGACGGCCGCTGCGCGCTCGGCGTTGGTGGCGAGGTCGACGACGTTCTTGATGTTGGCCACGAAGTCGGAGGGGATTTGCGCCGCGCCCGCGCCGACGTCGTCGGTGCCGCCCTGGCTCGTGAGGTAGCTGGTGAGCTGCACCTGATGGTCGATGTGCTGCGCGCGGAAGTGCAGCGCGATGGCCTTCACCACCCCGGCGTACGCGAAGAGCGGGTCTGCCGAGGTGGCCGCGTCGATGACGCCCGCGCCCGCCTCGTAGGTCTTGATGGCGTTGCGCTCGGCTTTGATCAACGCCTTGAGCGTCGCGTGATCATCGGCTGGGGCGGCGCGCGCGGTCGTCGCCTTGAGCGCGAGTACGCCGAGGCCCACTCCCGCCGCGGCGCGCAGCACCGCCTCGCGGCGGCTTACGTCGGTGTTTGTCTTCATGGTGCTGGTGTGACGACCCAGCACCACCGGCGTTACAGGAAAGTGCGTGGCGTGGTTCAGGTGCGCTTCAGGTAGCGCCCGGCGCCGCGCTCCACGCGCAGGTCGCCCTTCGTGAACTGCAGCTTCCCGTTCACGATGGAGTTCGAGACTTTTCCCTTCAGCTCGAAGCCCTCGAAGATGTTGCGGTCGACGCGCTGGTGGTGCGTCTTGGCGGAGATCTTCGAGGTGCCCGCCGGGTCGTAGACCACGAGGTCGGCGTCGGCGCCCACCGCGATGCAGCCCTTGCGCGGGTAGAGGTTGAAGATCTTCGCGGCCTGCGTGGAGGTCACGTCGACGAACTGCTGCAGCGAGATGCGGCCCGCCGCGACGCCGTACGTGTACATGAGCGACATGCGGTTCTCGATGCCCGCCGCCCCGTTGGGGATCTTTCGGAAGTCGTTGAGGCCGGCCTTCTTCTGCTCCTGCGTGAAGGGGCAATGATCAGTCGCCACGTGCTGGATGGCGCCGGTGGCCAGCGCGTTCCACAGATACTCCTGGTGGCCCTTCGGGCGGATGGGCGGCGACATCACGTACGCGGCGCCCTCGAAGTCGGGCTTCGAATACACGGAGTCGTCGAGCAGCAGGTACTGCGGGCACGTCTCCACCAGCACCTTCTGGCCCTCGGTGCGCGCGCGGTACACCGCGTCCATCGACTCCTTCGCGGTGAGGTGCACGATGTAGACCGGCTGCGCTTCTGACGGCGACGCGGAGTGCCCGTTGCGGCCGTCGGAGGCCACGCGCGCGAGCTGGATGACGCGGTTGGTTGCTTCACCTTCGAGGTACGCCGGGCGGCTGCGCGGGTGCGCGTCGGGAGCGGTCTGCCCGCGCTCGAAGAGCCGCTTCTGCAGCGCGACGACGGCGTCACCATGTTCGCAGTGCGCGGTGACCAGCGCGCCCAGCGAGTGCGCGGTGTCGAGCACCTGCACCAGCTCCACGTCGTCGACGCCGATGGCGCCGCGGTAGGCCATGAAGATCTTGAAGCTCTGGATGCCGTCGTGCTGGTGCACGTGCTGCATCTCGCTGCGCACCTGGTCGGAGAACCACGTCACCGCCATGTGGAACGCGTAGTCAGACACCGCCTTCTTCGCGTTGTTGAACCAGAAGTCGCGCGCCTCGAGGAGCGACTGGTTCCGATTGGGGATGATGAAGTCGATGATGCTCGTGGTGCCGCCCGCGACGCCGGCTGCGGTGCCGGTGAAGAAGTCGTCTGACGCGGTGGTGCCCATGAAGGGCAGCTCCATGTGCGTGTGCGCGTCGATGCCGCCGGGGAAGACGTACTGCCCGCTGGCGTCGACCACCTCGGTGCCCGCGGGCACGTCGAGGTTCTTGCCGACGGCTTTGATGGTGCCGCCCTCGCAGAGGATGTCGGCGTTGAACTGATCAGTCGAGGTGACGACGGTTCCGTTTCTGATGACGAGGGCCATGCGCCGCTTCTTAGCGAAACGGGTGTACGGTGTGGCCATGTTGCCGCCGACCAGTGACGCACTGCGAGACGACGCGCACCGTCCCTATTTCCTGTGGTGGACGAACGCCACGGTGGGTGACCTTCGCGCGCATCTGCGCGCGGCCGACCTCGATGAGCGCGCGTATTGGCTCGGTGCGCTGCTTCGTGAAGCCAACACGCGCGACGTCTGGCTGTACGTCACCCCGGGTGAGATCGCCGCGCTGTGGCCCGCGTTGACGCGGCACCTCGGGAAGAGCCGAGAGCGCTGGGCCTGGCTGCTTGAACTGCCGCTGCTCCCGTGGCCCCCGCAGGAGGCCTATGCGCGTGGAGTTTGATGCGCGGGTCGTGCCTCCGGAGGTCGTTCGGTTTCTGCAGGCGCTTACGGCGAGAGCCCCCTTTCAACTCGCGGGTGGCGCGGCCCTCAGCGGCGTCTACCTCTCGCATCGGCTCTCGCGAGACGTCGACTTGTTCTGCCGAGACGCAGCGTCGCAGCGCCGCCTGGTGAACGTGTTGAACGACGCCGCGCGCGAAGCCGGTGGCGTGGCGCGTATCGTTCAAGATGCCGGCTCCTTCGTTCGTGCCGAGGTGACCATCGGCGCGCACCGATTCGATGCAGACCTGGTGGTCGATGGCGCCCCGTTGCTTGACGAGCCGCGCGTGGTCGAAGGTGTTTCCGTGCAGGGTCTGGCTGATCTCCGCGCGTCGAAGTTGACGTGTCTGCTCTCGCGCTCCGAGCCCCGTGACCTCGTCGATGTCCTCTTCCTGGAGCGCGCGGGATTTGCGGCTGAAGAGGACCTCCGTCTCGCTGCTCAGAAGGACACCGGGATGGACCCCGGCGTGATGGGCTGGCTCCTCGGACAATTTCCGGTCGGGCCGCTGCCTGAGATGTTGTCTCCGCTGACCGAGCCCGAACTCAGGGCGTTTCGCGACGACCTGCGCGAGCGCTTTCGAACGCTCGCCAGGAAGTAGCGCGTCAGTTGACGCCGAGGTCCTTCAAGATCTGTCCGGCGTGCACGTTCACGTCGACCGTGCGGTAGAGCTTCTTCACCGTGCCGTCCTGGCCGATGAGAATCGTCTGGCGCGCGGTGACGGCGGTGAAGGGCACGCCGTACTTC
>CAMLFP010000370.1 GCA_946479335.1 uncultured Archangium sp. | reverse complement strand
TTCACCCTGAAACGCGCACCTCGGGTGAAACACTTCGCGCCTCGGGCTGCACCTTCACTACCCGCGTGTCGGCGATGAGGTCGTGCAGGCAGCGGCGCTCCGCTCCGAAGATCATCGCGGCGTCAACGAGCCCGAGCAGCCCGCCGAAGGGCACCGCGTACCGTGCGACCAGCGGCACCACGTTGCGCAGGAACACGATGCGCGCGACCGACGCCGCGCTCCCATCTTTCCGTTCGACGCGGATGCGCCGCATCTTCTTGCCGATGCTCTGACCTTCTCGCACGAGCGAGAGTTGAAACCCCAACACCCCCAGCGAGCCCACCGCGCCGAGCCCGATGACCGCGAGGTTGAGCTCCGCGCTCGAGGTGTTCTTGAGGAAGGCGCTCACCACGAGACCCACCAGCCCGGGCAACAACACGAGGGTGTTGTCGACCAGGTTGGCCCAGAAGCGGTCGCCGAGCGTCGCGAGCTCGAGCCGTGGCGCGCGTTCGTCACACGCGGGGCACGAGAGCTGCCCGTCGTTCCGCGTCGTGCCACAGCTCGCGCAGACGAACGTGCCGCAGCGTGCGCAGATGCCGATCGCCGGTGCCTCCGGGTGCAGCGGACACCGCGCTGTTCCTTCGCCAACCATCACCTGCCTCCAGGGAGCGCCGTGCTTCAGCGACGACGAGAGACCGTCACGACCTTCGTGTCGGCGACGAGATCATGCAGACAGCGCTGGTCGCTGCGCAAGATGAACGCGGCGTCGACCAGCGTGAGCTGCGCGGGCAACAGCAGCGCGTTTCGCCAGAAGACGATGCGCCAGACCGATGCGGTGCTGCCGTCGCTGCGCACGACGCGAAGGCCGCGGAGCTGTTTTCCGATGCTCTGCCCGCGCCGCGCGAGCGACAGTTGATACCCGAGCGCGCCGAGCCACAGCCCTAGCGAGAGCTGCACCTCGATCGACCCGCCGTTGCGCACGGGAATCACCAGCGCGAGCGGGCTCACGAAAGATCCACCAGTCGATGATGCTCGCCCAGAAGCGATCGATCCGGCTGGCAGGCTCCATGCGTCAGAACAACTTCGTGCGCAGCGCCTTCGCGCGGGTCTTCACCTCGTCGTCGAGGTTCGTCATCTCCTGGGTCTTCAAGCGCTGCTCCAGCGAGCGCGGGGCCTTGCCCTTCACCAGCCGGCCGTCACTCTCCAGCAGCTCCAGCCGCGCCAGCGCCTTGTCGACGATGCGGTCCTTCGGGTGGTCGAGCAGCGAGTCGAGGAAGAAGGGGTCGTCGGGGAGGTCGTACTTCTCGATGAACTCCACGGCGCTCGCGGCCCACGCCTTGCGGTCGGGCGCCTCGCCCACCTTCTGCATCGCGGCCTTCTGCTCCTTGCGCTTGCCCTCGGGGTCGAACGTCGCCTGCAGGCCCTCGGGGAGCGCGCCGCCGGTGAAGAGCGCGTCAGCGGCCTTCTTGTACTTCTCGTAGCTCGCGCTGCGCTCGATGCGCTGCTGGTTGGGGTCGTCTTGCCGCGAGTGGTACTTCGACTTGCCGCGCTGCGCGTCCATCTCGCGGAACGACTTCTTGCGCTTGCCGGTAAAGCCCGTGCTGTCGTCGTCGTCACGTTTCGGAGCCATCCGCTCCTCCTTCTTTTCAGGTCTTCCACATCGCCACGGCCGCGCGCGCCACCACGTCGCGCACACGGGCGATTTCATCTTCGGGGAGTGGATTCTCGTCGCCAGAGCTCTCGTCGCTCAAGGTCTCTGTGAGCCAGGCGGCGGCGTCGGGCGGCAGCTCGGCGAACGTGGCCTGCTTCGGCACCAGCGTCTCATCGAGCGAAGGCACCTTGCGGCCGCCCAGCTCCAGCGCCGCGAACCACTCACCCAACAGGTACCGCGCCAGCGCAAAGCCCGCGTCGCTCAGGCCCGAGTCATCGAGCCACGAGACGAGCGCGTCTTGCCGGTTGTCGAACGCGTGGTGCTGCCGCTCACGCTCCTTCGGCGAGTCGTCGAAGTAGCGGTCGGCCGCGGTGAGGAACTCCGCCGTGGGCCCCGCGTCGTCGAAGGGTGCGGGCTTGGAGGCCTTCACCCGCTTCACCTTCGGCGCCTTCGCGGCGGCGGGCGCGGGCGCTTCACCGGCGGCCACCAGGTCGAAGAGCGCCAGCAGGTTCCCGAACAGCCGCGCGGCGTGCGCGGGCCTTTCGAAGCGGGGCTCCTCCACCCACAAGTCGTGGATGACGTCGGGGGCGGGCACGCCGTCTTTCGCGGCCTGCGCGAAGGCGTCAGCGACATCTTGCGCGTCGGCGATGGCGCCCGACTCGGCCAGCAGCTTGTTCAACACGTCGTAGCCTTCGAACTCGCGCTCGAGGTCTTCGGTCCGTCGACTCATCGCGCGCCCTTCTTCCATGCGTGCGGCGCCGGCGACAGTCGAAAGCGGGCCCGCCCGTCGAGCCGGTAGGCGGAGAAGCCGCGCACATCGAGCGTCAACACGTGTGGCGTCTCCAGCTCTTCGGCCAGCGCGACCAGCAGCGCGTCGACGAAGTCCATCGGGACATCGGCGTACCGGGCCATCAACGCCAACGCGCGCTCCATGCGCGGCCGGGTGAAGGGCATCACCAGCGCACCGACCCCGCGGACGATGTTCCACGCATTCTCAAAGGCCCCCGGCGACCGTCGGAGCAGGTGCGCGCACTCGGTGAGCACGCCCTCGGTGGTGACGAACGGGCCGCGCGCGGTGCTCCAGGCCTCGACGCACGCGGCGTGCGCGGGGTCGGCGGCGTTCACCAGCGCGACGAGGAAGCCGGTGTCGAGGAGCTTCGGCGGCTGCGTCATCGACGGTCGGGCGCCCAGTCGGCGAGGGCGTCACGCGCCGAGGCTCCGGGCGGCAGGTTCGCGTCATGAATCGCGCCGACCCACGCCCTCGTGAGGTCGAGCGCGGAGACGTCAGCGCGGGGAGGCTGCAGCTGGGCCTCGATGAGCTCGCGCACCACGTCGGAGGTGGACTGCTTCCGCGCCTTCGCCCGTGCCCGCACCAGGCGCAGCGTGCCGGCGTCCAGGCGCACCGTCAGGCTCCCGCTCATCGGCTTCTTCGGCATGGGTTGAACGTAAGACAAACGCCTTACGCGCGGCAACTCACTTGGGCTTGTTGAGCTTCTTGATGAGCTTGTTGACGGCCAGCACCACCAGCAGCGCGACCTGCACGGCGACGAAGGTCCACCAGCGTTCGCGGGTCAGCCCGCCGCGCGCGAAGGTCTCCCACAGCAGCAGCAGCGTCGCGCCCGAACCCCACGCGCCGATGACGTTGATCTCGCGCTGCACGGTGCGCTTCCACTCGAAGGGGCCGGTCACGCCCTTGAGGTGTGAGAGCCGCGGCACGATGGAGTGCACTTCCTTCGACCACGCCTCGAACTCCGCGCCGAACTTCTCGCGCAGCAGCGCGTCTTCGGTGCGCGCGATGAGCCACTGGCTCCCCACGAGGTAGGCGGCGCCCAGCGCCCAGGCCCACGGCTCGTTGGCGATGCAGAGGATGCCCACGGTGATGAAGTAGTTGCCCAGGTACAGCGGGTGCCGCACCACCGCGTACGGCCCGGTGGTGTTGAGCGACGCCGCCTGCATGGTGCGCGACTGCAGCGAGGTGTTCTTCGGCACCGAGGCGATGGTCACCAGGCGGATGATTTGCCCGAAGACGGCCAACGCGAGGCCCACCCAGTTGAGGAGCGCGTCGGCTGGGCCCGGCGTGGCGTGGCTGCGCCAGGTCAAAGGAACCACCAACAAGACCACCGCCACGGGCGCGATGCTCCGCAGCCGGAAGATGACTTTGCCTGCGAAATCGAGGGCTGAAGACGCCACGGCGCGCCCTGTAACAGGTTTTGAATGGGGTGCGAGGCGGCAGGCACCAAGGTGCTGTGGAGTACCTTTACTTCCAGCGCTGGCCGGGGCTACAGCCGCGCGCCGTGACCTCGCCCGCCTCCGGTGCTGATGCCGTCGAGCGCGCCCGGCGAGGCGACGTCAGCGCGTGGTCGCAGCTGTACGCCCAGCATCACCGGCAGGTGGCGCGGCAGCTCAACTTCCTCGTGCCGCGCACGGAGCTGGAAGACGTGCTGCAGGAGGTCTTCATCGAGGTCTTCCGCAGCATCCGCAGCTTCGAGGGCAAGAGCGCCTTCACCACCTGGCTCTACCGGCTGACGGTGCACGTGGCGATGAAGGCCCGCCGCAAGAAGACGCGCGCGCGCCTCGACGTGGTGGAAGACGTGCCCGAGCAGCCCGACGAGGGCCCGAAGCCGGACGAGGTGTCGCTGTCGGCCGAGCGCCAGGCCCGCGTGGAGGCGCTGCTGGAGAAGCTGGCGCCCAAGAAGCGCGCGGTGCTGGTGCTGCACGACCTCCAGGGCGTCGACGCGGCGCGCATCGCGGAGCTGGTGGGCAGCAACATCCTCACGGTGCGAACGCGGTTGTTCTACGCGCGGCGCGAGTTCGAGGCGCTGGCGAAGGGCGACCCGGCGCTGGCGGAGTTCTTCGAGGACGCTCGCGAAGAAACTCCCTCTCCCATGGGGAGAGGGCGGGGTGAGGGGAGCGACCGATGACGCACCTGACGCCAGAGACCCTCGAAGCGCTCGCGCGAAATGAAGCGCCGGCTGCTGACGCGTCAGCGCATCTCGAGGCGTGCGCCGAGTGCCGTGCGCAGCTCACCTCGGCCCGCGCGCGCGTGAAGCTGCTGGGCGCCCTGACGCCGTACACGCTCTCGCCGATGGCGTTCCGCCGGGTGGAGGCGAAGGCGCTGGAAGCGGCGCAGACCCCGCGCACGGCCTGGTGGGCGTGGGCGCTGGGCGGGGCCGTCGCCGCGGTGGCGCTGGCGTTCTTCGTGGCCCGCGCGCCCGCGCGGGAGGTCATCGACCTGCCGAAGGTGGCGGAGCTGCCGCGCGTGGCCTTCACGCCGCTCACCGTGATTCGCGCATCTGACGACGCGCAGGTGCGCAGCGGGGCGGGCGCGTGGCAGCCGCTGACCGCCGGCGCGACGCTGCGCGAAGGCGACGCGTTGTCGGGCACCTCGGTGACGATGCGCGCGGAGCAGCTCGCGCTCCAGACGCAAGGCGAGCTGGCGCTGGGTGGCGCGGCGACGTTGACGCTGGGCGCAGGCGCGGCGGTGGCCGATGTGACCACGGCGACGGTGCTGCAGGCGGGCACGCGGCGCTTCTCGTCGAGCGACGCGCTCTTCAGCGTGACGCGCGCCGCGGCGGAGCTGGCGCTCGAGGTCGCGCGCGGTGAAGTGCTGGTGTTCGACTCCGCGACGGGCGAGCGCCGCGTGGTGAAGGCCTCGGCCGCGCTGCGCTGGAGTGACGGCGCGCTGGCCCCGCGTGAAGAGCCGCCGCGCGGGCTGACGCCGCCTGACGTGACGGTGCCGGAGCTGTCCGTCGAGACGACGCTGCCGGGCGTGGTGCAGCTCCCGGAGAAGCGCGACGTCGACCCCGACCCGAAGGCGCTGGCCAGCGTTAGTCTCGCCTTTTTCAATCAGAGCTTCCACCTGAGCAATGCCCAGGTTGGCAAAAAACGGAACG
>CAMLFP010000369.1 GCA_946479335.1 uncultured Archangium sp. | reverse complement strand
CGCGCCGCGGAGATGCACATTGACTCGGAATCTGGTTGCGGCGTCGCTCCTGGCGCTCCTGTTCTCGGGCAGGCCTGCCTTCGCCCAGTTCGACGGGGTGGACCTGTCGGACGACGGCGAGAAGAAGGATGAGAAGAAAGACGAGGGCCTCGACCTGTCGTCGCCCTCGGAGCCGAAGCCGGTGGAGCCGACTTCGACACCCGCGGAAAACCCGCAGCCAGACAAGAAGAACGCCGCGCCCGCCGTGGAGCGCGACACCACGCAGGATGACCGCGTGAAGTCGGTGCAGCGCAAGCTGTACTTGAAGCGCGGGCGCTTCGAGCTGGCGCCGGCCTTCAGCGTCAACATCAACGACGCGTACTACACGAAGATCGGCGGCTCGATTCGCGCGGCCTTCTACCCGGCCGACACGCTGGCCATCTCGGCGCGCTTCAACATCATGTCGACGCTGCCCACCGACGACGTGCGCACCGCCAAGCGCAACCTGAACAGCCGCATCTTCTTCTCTGAGCCGATCTGGTCGGTGATGGGCGACCTCGAGTGGAGCCCGTTCTACGGCAAGGTGGCGATCTTCAACACCATCCTCCATTTCGACGCGTACCTGCTGGGCGGCGGCGGCATCGTCACCACCACCACCTCGCTCCCGCAGAAAGACGCCGACGGCAAGTCTGTCGGCGGCATCAAGCCCAAGCCGGCGTTCGACCTCGGCGTCGGCTTCCGCTTCGTGGCGCGCGACTTCCTCGCGGTGAACGTCTCGCTCACCAACACCACCTACGGTGACGTGCCGACCGGCGCCACCAAGTCCATCACCCAGAATCTGATGCTCGTGAACGTCGGCCTTTCGATCTTCTTCCCCTTCAAGTCCACGTACCGGGAGGACGAGTGATGAACCGCCTCCTCGTATTGCTCGCGCTGTTCGCGCTGCCCGCCTTCGCGCAGAAGTCGACCGAAGACGAAGCCGGCGACGTGTCTGAAGTCGACAAGGACTCTTCAGGCCCGCTGCGCGATCGCATTCGCCCGGTGTCGGGCCACCAGTTCTTGATGGCCGGTCGCTTCGAGATCAGCCCCGGCGTCGACATCTCGGTGCGCGACGCGTTCTGGCAGAAGGTGGGCTTCGGCGCGGCGTTCACGTACCACTTCAACGACGACTTCGCGTTGTCGCTGCGCGGTATGTACAACCTGTCGCTGGTCTCGGGCGTCGCGCAGATCTGCCGCCCGGAAGGCGACCCCGACGGCGCGGGTTGCTCGTTCCCCACGCGGGAGCAACTGACGACGTACCTCGGCAATACCGCCAACGTGGCCTGGGGCTACCTGTCGCTGCTGACCTCGCTCGATCTGCAGTGGAGCCCGCTCTACGGAAAGCTCTCGCTGTTCGCGGAGAAGTTCCTGGCGTTCAACATCTACCTCCTCGCTGGCCCGGCGTTCCTCATGTACGGGCCGAACAACACGCCGACGGTGGGTGGCAACGTGGGCGTGGGCTTCCGCTTCTTCATCAACTCGTGGCTGACGGTGCGGCTCGAGATGCGCGACGTCATCTACGGCGAGGTCGGCGCGCTGCCTGACCGCGACGGCAAGACGCCGACGTCGATCCGCAACCAGCTGATGCCGGAGCTCGGGTTCTCGATGTTCATCCCCACCGTGTTCAAGGAGAGCCGCTAATGAAGTTCGCACGCCTCCTGATCGCGGTGCTGGTGACGGCCTGGGCCGCGCCGGCGTTCGCGCAGTTCGAAGGGCTCGATCTCGGCGGCTCGAAGAAGAGCAAGAAGTCGTCGAAGAAGAAGAGCTCCGGCAAGAAGACGCCGGGCAAGACCAAGCCCGAAGAAGACGAGAAGCCCGAAGAGAAGTCGTCGGGTGAGGTGCCGCTGCCTGAAGGGGGGCTCGACCTGAGCGCCCCGCCGCCGGCGGCCGCGGAGAAGCCCAAAGACACCAAGGCGGCTCCAACGATGACGTTCGACGCGGTCGACGTGTCGGGCAAGACGGCCGACCGCCAGAAGGTCGACGCGGCGATCGCGAAGTTCAAGGCCGACGCGTTCGAACCGGCGGCGGTGGAGTTCTTCGACCTCTCGCAAGACCCCACGCTCGCGGGTCTCTCGGTGGAGAACGAGTACTGGCTGGGCAAGACGCTCTACAAGCTGGGCCTGTACCACTCGTCGCTGGAGATGTTCTCGAAGGTGCTGGCGCGCGGCCCGGCCACCAAGTTCTTCAAGAGCTCGCTGGAGTGGCTGTTCTTCATCGCGCGCAAGACGGTGAACGAGTCGGTGGTGCTCGATGAGATCGCGAAGTACTCGAACTACGAGTTCCCCGAGCGCTTCCGCAACGAGTTCCGCTACCTGCTGGCGCGCTACAACCTGGTGCGCGGCAAGGCGCTCGACGACAACGGCCAGAAGGGCGAGGCCGACAAGTCGTTCGAAGAGGTGAAGCGCATGGCGAAGCTGATCCCCCGCGGCGACCCGTTCTACCCGCGCGCCAAGTACCTCGAGGGGCTGGCGTACTTCCGCGAGGAGAAGCCGGAGACCGCGCTGGAGGTGATGAAGGACGTGGTGAAGGAGACGCGTCAGGCCGAGGGCCCGATGACCTCCGAGCGCAAGCAACTGCAGGCGCTGCGTGAGCTGGCGTTCATGCAGCTGGCGCGCACGCACTACGGCGCCAAACAGAACCGCGCGGCGATTTTCTATTACGACAAGGTGGAGCGCGGCGGCGTGCAGTGGCTGGAGGCGCTCTTCGAGGCCTCGTGGGCGCACTACCGCATCGGCCAATACGAGCAGGCGCTGGGCAACCTGATCACGCTCTCGTCTCCGTTCTTCCGCGACGAGTACTTCCCCGAGGCACTGATTCTGAAGGCGGTGGTGTACTTCGAGAACTGCCGCTACCGCGAGGCGCTGACCATCATCGAAGACTTCGAGGCCATCTACGGGCCGGTCGAAGACGAGCTGGTGGCGATGATCGGCAAGAACATGGAGGCCGCGCAGTACTTCGAGGTGTTCGACGACGTCCGCAAGAAGAACAAGGAGGGCAAGAAGCTCAACGGGAAGGACGAGATCCTCGAGCGCATCTTGAACCTCGCGCTGACCGACAAGGACCTCAAGAAGACCGTCGACTCCATCGCGGAGCTGGAGGCCGAGATGGATGCCTTCGGCAGCAAGGGCGACTCGTTCAAGTACTCGAACATGACCAAGCAGCTCATCGAGCGGCTGAAGGCCCAGCGCCAGGAGCTGGTGGCGAAGGCCGGCTTGATGGCCAAGGCCAAGCTGGAGTTCGAGCAGGGAGAGCTCCGCGAGCTGCGCGCGCGCGGGCTGCGCATCAAGTTCGAGACCAACTCCAAGGAGAAGGAGTTCCTCGAGGAGATGCTGCAGGCCGGCGGCAAGCAGTCGGTGGTGAAGCCCTACAAGTACCGCACCTCGGTGGGCGACGATTACCTCTACTGGCCGTACGTCGGTGAGTACTGGCGCGACGAGCTGGGCACCTACCAGTACACGCTGACCAAGGGCTGCATCGACCGCGAGTCGGCGAACAAGCGGAAGGAATAAGGCTCCATGACGGCACGGCCGGTCACCATCGCGTTCGATGTGATGGGGTCAGACCACGGCGTGGAGGAGATCGTGCGCGGGGCGGCGCAGCTGACGCTCGACTCGCCGCACCTCCACGCGCTGCTGGTCGGCGACGGCGCGCAGATCGACGCCGCGCTGAAGACCGCGCGGCACCATGGCGAGCGGGTGGCGGTGCACCACGCGCCTGACTACGTCTCGATGCACGAGAAGCCGGGCGCGGCGCTCGACAGCAAGCCGAAGGCCTCGGTGATGGAGGCCGCGCGGCGGGTGAAGGAAGGCGAGGCCGACGCGGTGGTCTCGGCGGGCAACACCGGCGCGGGCGTGCTGGCCTGCGCGCGCACGTTCTCGCTCATCCCCGGGGTGCGGCGCGCGGCGTTGGCCACCGTGTACCCGACGGCCGTGGGCCGCGGCGCGAAGAACGACCCGTTCTCGCTGATCCTCGACGTGGGGGCGACGGTCGACGCCTCGCCGGAAGACCTCGTGGCCTTCGCGGTGATGGGCTCGGCCTACGCGCGCATCGTGTCGAAGAACGAGAAGCCGACCGTGGCGCTGCTCTCCAACGGCACCGAGGCGCAGAAGGGGCCCGCGCGGGTGGTGGAGGCGCACGCGCGCCTGATGAAGCTCGAGGGCGTGAACTTCATCGGCAACGTGGAGGGCGTCGATATCCCCAAGGGGACGGCCGACGTGGTGGTGTGCGACGGCTTCGTGGGCAACGTGTGCCTCAAGATGCTGGAGGGCGTGAGCGAGACGGTGATGGAGCTCGCGAAGTACGCCTACAAGGAGAAGCTCTTGTGGCGCGCGGGCCTGGCGCTGCTCTCGTCGGGCGTGGAGCGCATCAAGGAGGTCACCGACTGGGAGCAATACGGCGGCGCTCCGATTCTGGGCTTCGACAAGTTGTTCATCAAAGCCCACGGGCGGTCGAAGGCGCGCGCCATCACCAACGCCGGCAAGGTGGCCGCGAAGGCGGTCAGCCACAACCTCGGGCAGGCCATCGCCGAGCTGCTGCCGCGCTGAGCGTCTCGGGTAGAGTGCCGCGCATCGTGCGCATCTACCGGTGGGATCTCGACAAGACGTACCTGCAGACGGAGTTCGACACGCTCCGGCAGTTGGTGCGCACCGCGTTCCAGAAGGCGCATGAGAAGAAGGCCGTGCCGGGCGCGGCGGCGCTCATCCGCGAGCTGCGTTCGAACGGCGACACCAAGCTGTGCATCGTGTCGGGCAGCCCGAAGCAGATGCGCAGCGTGCTGATGGAGAAACTGGCGCTCGACGGCGTGGAGTTCGACGAGCTGGTGCTCAAGGACAACCTGCGCAACCTGGTGCGCGGGCGCTTCAAGGCGATGCGCGGGCAGGTCGGGTACAAGCTGCCGGTGCTGCTGGAGAGCCGCGCCAACGCGCCGGCTGCGGCGGAGGAGGTGCTCTTCGGTGACGACGCGGAGGCCGACGCCTTCATCTATTCGCTGTACGCCGACATGGTGGCGCGCCGCGTGTCGGAGCCCGTCGTGTACCGCGTGCTGGAGTCGGCAGAGGTCTATTCAGACGACATCGAGCGCGTCATCGGGGTGTGGAAGTCGATCCCCCAGGCGGACCCCGTGCGGCGCATCTTCATCAACCTCGATCGCCTCACGCCGCCAGCGGCGTTCGCGCACTACGGCCCGCGGGTGGTGCCGATCTTCAACTACTTCCAGGCGGCGCTGGTGTTGATGGGCGACAAGCACCTCACGGCGCCGCAGGTGCTCAAGGTGATGCTCGAGCTGATCTCTTCGGCCGGGTACAACCTGCTGACGCTCTCGAACTCGTTTCAAGATCTGCTGCGCCGCGGCTTCCCCATCGCCGACATCGCGCAGTCGCTCTCGGAGGCGCTGCAGGGCCCCGCGGCGATGGCGCAGGTGGTGCGGCCGGTGCCTGACATCATCGCGGCGCTGGGCAAGCGCGTGGTGGCGTTGGGCGCGCAGCCTCCAGCGCCGAAGGTGCGCGACATCGACTACCTCTCGCTGCTCGACGACGCGCGCCCGCGCAACCACAAGAAGCGCCGCAAGTTCGAGTGA
>CAMLFP010000368.1 GCA_946479335.1 uncultured Archangium sp. | reverse complement strand
GAGCGTTAGGCGATGACGCCGTCGGGGCGTACCAGCGACGCGGCGTGCGCACTCAAACCGAACACGCGCGCCACATCGGCGGTGAGTCGCTCGAATCGAACCGGGAGCCCCTTCGCGGCGTCGGCCCAGCGCGCGTCAGGCGACACCAGCACCCAGCCATCTCCGAAGAGGTCGAGCGTGGAGGCGCCGTTCATCATCGCGTGCGGCGCGCGCGTGCCGGGCTGCCCCGCCCACACCTCAGGGCGCGCGGCAGCGGGCAGGCTCGCGTCGGCGCCGATGACGCCGGCTGAGCGGTAGAGCTGCCCGAACTCCATCGCGGCGTCGTCGAAGAGCGGCACCGCCTCGAAGCCCTTCGCGTACCGGGCGTAGTCGGGGCGCGCGAAGGTCTGTTCGAGGCGCGTCCACGCGACGGGGTTGCGTTCAGCGTCGTAGGTGTCGAGCAGGCCCGGCGAAGACTCGCCCTTCAGCACCGCCGCCAGCTTCCACGCGAGGTTGTGCGCGTCGGCGATGCCGGTGTTGGCGCCGTACCCCCCACGCGTCGGCGGCAAGGTGTGCGCCGCGTCGCCCACGAGGAACACGCGCCCCTTCGAGAACTGGTTGGCGATGAGCGCCGACAGCTCCCAACGGCCGGTGGTGATGATCTCCACGGGCACGTCGGGCCGCCCCGTCGCGAGCGTGATCGCCTCACGCAGCTCCGCCTCATTCCGCTCGCGCTCGTCGAGGAACATCAGCACCCAGCGCTTCTCGCCATACGTCGTGAGGAACGCGCGCAGCCCCGGCTGTTCGATCTCGAACTGGCGGATCTCGGTGGTCAGGTACTCCTCGAGCTCTGCTCGGAACAGCACGCTGTGCACCGTCTGCAACGGCCCCGGGCCACGCCGCGAGATGCCCAGCGCCTCGCGCACGCCGCTCTTCGTCCCATCGGCGGCGACCAGGTACTTCGCGCGCACCTCGTACGCCCGCCCGCCCTTCTCGGTGATCACCGCGGTGACGCCCTCGGCGTCTTGCACGAAGCGCGTCATCGAGCTCCCGAGCCGCAGCTCCGCTCCGAGCTCCCGGGCGCGCGCGCGCAGCTTGGGCTCGAGGAGGTCTTGCGCGATGGCCGCCCCGGTGTGCGGCGAGTACTCCAGCTCCGGCGCCAGCGCCCCGGCCTGCTGCGGGGTCCACTCCGTGTCTTGCCTCCACTCACCCGCGAGGCACTCGACGACCGCGCGCTTCAGCCGGAACCCCTTCGGCACCTCGGGGATGACGCTGCCCAGCCCGGCAGCGCGGAACAGCTCCATCGTGCGCTGCGTGTAACCGACCGCACGCGGGTGCGGGTGGCTGCCGAGGTGCGGCTCGACCAACACCACCTTCACCCCCTTCGCCGCGAGGAAGACCGCCGAAGACAGCCCCACGAGGCTGCCTCCCACCACCAGCACGTCCGTCGTTTCCTTCTCCATGTCTGCTCCCTTGTGTGAGTTCAAGAACACCATATTTCACGAACACTGTTCGTCAACACCGGCAATCTTGAAGAACTGTGTTCGTCAGGAAAGAGTCACGGCATGCGCGAGACCAACCCCTTCGAGGGGCGAGAGGTGAAGAGCCGCCGTGGCGGCAAGGTGAAGGCGCCGTTGAGCCGGGAGCGCATCGTGGCGGAGGCCCTGAAGCTGCTGTCGAAAGAGGGCCTGGAGGGGATGAGCCTGCGCCGCGTCGCGCAGGCCCTCGAGACCGGCGCCGCGTCGCTCTACGCGTACGTCGATGGGCTCGACTCGCTGCGGGCGTTGGTGCTCGACGAAGCGCTGGCGGGGGTGGTCATCACGCGCGAGCGCAAGTGGCGACCCCAGCTCAAGCGCATCCTCGAGGCGTACGCGCGGGTGTTGATGAAGACGCCGGGGCTCGCGCAGCTCGCGTTGAGCACCATCGCGGCGGGGCCGAACTCGTTACGACTGATCGAGGCGCTGCTGGAGACGCTGGAGGCCGGCGGCATCGACGCGCGCACCGCCGCCTGGGCGGTCGACCTGCTGCTGCTCTACGTCACCGCCATCAGCGCCGAGCAGGGGTGGGAGCGCGCGCCGGTGCACCAGGGGCCCATCGCGCACGCGCTCCGGGCGGCCTCCTCAGCGCACCTGCCGCGCGTTCACGCCGCGCGCGACGAGCTCCTCAGCGGTGACGGGGAGCAACGCTTCAACTGGGCGCTCGACTCGCTCATCGAGGGCGTGCTGCACAACCCGCGAAAGCGCTGAAGCTCAGAGCTTCTTCTTCATCTCGAGGTGCGGCATGCCCGCCTCCTCGAAGATGGCGCCGTGGGCGATGTAGCCGTGGCGCTTGTAGAACTCCATCGCCGACACCTGCGCGTGGAGGAGGATGCCGGTGAAGCCGCGCCGCTTCGCCTCGGCCTCGAGCGCCCCCAGCAGGCGGGAGCCGATGCCACCCTTGCGGTGCGCCTGCAGCACGGCCATGCGACCGACGCGGCCCCAGGTGCCCGCCTCGCCCTCGGGCGGCTTGTCCATGGTGACCAGGCGGCCGGTGCCGATGGCGTGGCCCTTCTCCATCGCCAGCACGTGAAAGGCCTGCGCGTCATCGGCGTCGCGCTCGAGTGATTCGGGCACGCTCTGCTCTTCGATGAAGACGATCTCGCGGATGGCGAGCGCCGAGAACAAATCACCCTCGCTGCTGACGGGCTTGATGGTGGTTTCAGTAGTTGTCTCGGCAGACATCGTGGACGCCCTCTACAGAATTGCAGCGTCACAGGGAATACGCCGCGCGAGGCCAACGTCTCGGGCTGCAAGTGCTACCCTTTCGCCCCGTCATGCTCCGCGTCACTGCTCTCTTGATTGTGGCCCTCTCGCTCCCCGCGCTCGCGCAGAAGGAGGAGATCTTCGGCGACGGCAAGCCGCCCAACTTCCGCGAGGAGACGATGGACCGCCGCTTCTCGCGCACCCGCTTCGCGAAGGCGATGGGCGCGCCGGAGGAGCTGATGAAGGACCCCGGCTGCGTGCAGCTCTACAGCGGGCTGTTCCTCGCGCTGGCGGAGATCGGCCCGCTCATCCACAAGCGCGACGACAACTTCATCCTCGACCCGGTGCTGCAGAACGCGGTGCAGACGCAGCTCTCACCGCCGAGCTTCCCCGCGATGGCGTTCCTGGTGTCGATGTACCGGCGCATGATGATCGAGAAGCGCCTGCCCGATGACTGGCTCACGCTGGCGATCGCGCTCAACAAGGTCGCGAAGATCATCGATATCCCCAAGCTGAAGATGCTCAACGAAGGCATCTCGCCGATCGACTCCGCGTACTTCTCGCTGCCGCTGCTCAAGCAGCGCTACGTCATCGAGACCATGGCCTCGACCTCGGCCGTCACGCGCGACACGGTGGCCGACTTCCGCGACACGTACCTCGACCGCGACGTCACGTGGACCGGCATGCAGCTCGTGGAGATCGGCATCAACCAGCCGCGCGGCAAGAAGAAGAAGCGCTACCGCGACGCCGAGGCCGAGGAGCTGATCGCCATCCTCCACTGGTACCCGCCCGATCCGCGCCGCGACAAGATCGACCTCACCGCGAAGGCGCCGGTGAAGTTCGAGCCGATGGTGGTCTACGTGCGGCTCCAGTCGAAGCAGTACGCCGACATCGAGAAGTTCTTCCGCGGCCAGCGGGTGATGGTGAAGGGCCGCTTCTGGGAGATGACCAAGAACATGAAGGAGTTCGAGATCCGCGACGGGCTCATCTTCAACGACATCGACTGGAGCCAGGGCGTGGTGCTCGGCAGCCCGCAAGACGTCGCGATGTGCCCGGTGGCCATCAACGAGCTCACCGGCATCGCCCAGCAGACCGGCGGCTTCGCGCACTGAAGCGTCGCCGGCGTGAGACGTCGGAGGTGGCCAAGCCTCCGGAATACCTGGGCAAACACCCGGCACGGCCGATGCTTTGCGCGGGGGGATGAAAGTCGAACGCGCAGACGAACTCCGCCCGCCCGAGCCCCCGAAGCAGCCGTTCGGTGAGGTCCTCCGCACGTCGAAGCCGACGGCGCACGTCGCCGCGCCGAAGACGCCCGCGAAGCCGCTGCCGGCCGGGCACACCCCGCCGAAGTCGACCGCACCCGCGAAGCCGCCCGCACCGACGGTGAAGAGCGCGGCAGCGAACGGCGCCGTCGCACCGCGCGCGCCAGTGGCCAGCGCGACCGCAGCGGCCACCCACGCGGCGATCGCTCCTGCCACGCAGCAGCTCGCGCGCGCGCGGCGTCAGGTCGACGGGGAAGCCCAGCGCCTCGACGTGGTGCGCAGCGATCACGCGCACGCGGCGACCTCGATGACCCACGCGCGCACCGAGCGCGGTGAGCAGCTCGACGAGCAGCAGACCGCGAAGCTGGCTGACGCGCTCAACCGCGAGTTCTCGAAGGAGGCGCCGCCTCCGCCCCTGGCGCCCGCGATGAAGCTCGAGCCGATGCAGACCGGGGCTCCGGCGAAGACCGACGCGCCACCCGAGACCCGGGCCGCGCAGGCCACCGCGCTCATCGAGAAGATCGAGCACTTCGTGCGCTCCAACCGGCCGGGCTTGTCGCTCACCCTCAACAACTCGCTGGGCGCCCGCGTGGAGCTGGAGCGACTCGGCCCGAAGGCGCTCTCGGTGAAGCTCTACGGCAAACCGGGCGCCGAGGCGGTGTCGCGCATCCGCGAGGAGCTGCGCGCGCGCGGCCTCGACGCAAAGCTGACGGTGATCTGAACCCGCGCCTCACGCACCTCACGCCCAGACGTCGTCGAGCGCACGCAGGGCGACTGCGAGGCCGTCACGCAACGCGCGCGCGGCGTCGCTCCGGGCCGGCGCCGCGAGGAGCCACACCGGCGTGGTGTCGTCGAGCGCGCGCTCGAGCCGCAACGCCGGCGTCGCGAGGAACACCGGCAACACCGCGCGCCCCAGCCCCGCCGCGCACGCGTCACGCATCGCCAACAGCGAATCGCACGACACGCGCGCCGCCGCGTCAGCCGGCACCGCCCGCCACCAGCGCATCGAGCGCTTCTCCCGGAGGCTCGCGGAGGGCAGCACCCACGCGTCGTCGCCCCCTGCCGCGCGGAAGACGCCCAGCCGCAAGCGCCCCAGCCGGCGGCCCCGGAGCCCGGCGCGCGGCTCGTGAACCGGCCGCAGCGCGACGTCGACGGAGCCCGGCACCAGCTCCGCGACCGCGTCGGAGACGCGCACCTCGACCTTCGGGAGGCGCGCCTTCGCCAACGCGCGGAAGAGCAGCGGCGCCAGCACGTCGCTGGTGGTCACCACCAGGCGTTGCTCGGCGAAGCGCCGGGTCTGTGCGATCAACGCCTCGACCTCGCCCGCGAAGGGCCGCATCGCCCCCGCGCGCTGCGCCAGCGCCCGGGCCATCGGCGTCGCCTTCAGGCGCGCGCCCCGCGTGAAGAGGGGCACGCCGAGCGACGCTTCGAGCGCGGCCACCCGCCGGGAGATCGAGGTGTGTCGCAAGCCCAGCTCCGCGGCGGCGGCCTGCACGCCCCCCAGCCGCACGAGCGCCTCGACGGTCTGCAACCCGCTCCAGTCAATGTGCATGAACGCACATTCTCTGTGCGTGCTGACAGGCTCGTCAATCAGGCCGGCGCCCGGCATGAATGAGGCCATGAAGCTCGAACGCC
>CAMLFP010000367.1 GCA_946479335.1 uncultured Archangium sp. | reverse complement strand
GGCACCTCGAAGCTGGGTGAGTGCCGGCTCGGCACGCAGACCTGCGTGGCGCTCCAGGGGGCGCTGACCTTCGGCCCGTGCGAGGGCGCCATCGACCCGGCGGCCGAGGCCTGTGACGGCCTCGACAACGACTGCGACGGAGAGATCGACGACGGCTTCGCGCCGGTCTCGTGCGGCGTCGGCGAGTGCGCGCGCACCGTGGAGAGCTGCGTCGGCGGCGTCGCCATCGCCTGCGCGGCGGGCCCGGCCTCGGCGGAGGTGTGCGACGGCCTCGACAACGACTGCGACGGCGCCGCCGACAACGGGCTGGCGAACCTGACGTGCGGCGTGGGCGCATGCCTCCGCAGCGTGCCGGCGTGCGTGAGCGGCGTGCCCCAGAGCTGCACGCCGGGCGGCGCGCAGTCGGAGATCTGCGACGGCCTCGACAACGACTGCAACGGCGCGACCGACGACGGCCTGCCCGACCTCCACTGCGGCGTCGGCGAGTGTGCGCGCACAGTGGCGGCCTGCGCGCCCGGCGGGTGCCAGCCTGGAGACGCGGGCTTCGAGTTCTGCGACGGCCTCGACAACGACTGCGACGGGCTCATCGACCAGATCTGCGCGTGCGCGCCGGGGGCGACGCAGAGTTGCTACACGGGCACGCCCGGCACCGTCGGCGTCGGCGTGTGCGTCAGCGGCACGCAGACCTGCAACGGCCTCGGCCAGTGGGGCGGCTGTGTCGGCCAGAACACCGGCAGCGCCGAGCTGTGCAACGGCCTCGACGACAACTGCAACGGCGCGGCCGACGAGAACCTGGGCTCCACGCCGTGCGGCGTCGGCGAGTGCGCGCGGACGGTGCAGAACTGCGTGGGCGGCGTGGCGCAGACCTGCACGCCGAACGCGCCCTCCACCGAGAGCTGCGACAACAAGGACAACAACTGCGACGGCTTCGTGGACAACTTCGACGCGGGGGTCCTCACCTGCGGCGTCGGAGCGTGCGCCAACGCCGTCTACGCGTGCGCGAGCGGCGTGACGCAGAGCTGCTCGCCGAAGCCCAGCAGCACCGAGATCTGCAACGGCCTCGACGACAACTGCAACGGCAGCACCGACGAGACCTTCCCCCAGGCCGACGCGGGCTGCACGTTGTCGGGACTGCAGGGCCCGTGTCGCACCGGCCTCTCCACCTGCAGCGCGGGCACGCTGGGCTGCACGCAGACGGTCTTCCCCAGCGCTGACGTGTGCGGTGACGGCGTCGATCAGAACTGCGACGGCATCGTCGACAACGGCGTGGGCTGCGGGTGCGGCAACACCGCCGACGTCGACTTCGACGGCTACCGCGCCTGCGAAGACTGCAACGACAACGACGGCACCATCCACCCCGACGCGGGCGAGACCTGCAACGGCAAGGACGACGACTGCGACAACGCCATCGACGAGGGCTTCGACCTCGACAACGACGGCTTCACCGTCTGCGGCACGAAGTCCGGCGGAGGCGTCGACTCCACCCGCATCGACTGCAACGACACCAACGCGTTCATCTTCCCCCTGAAGGCGGCCGACTGCGGCAACGCGGCGACCCCGACGGTGGCCAACAACGTCGACGACAACTGCAACGGGTACAAGGACGAGACCTGCAGCTGCTCCAGCGCTGACAACGACAACGACGGCTTCACGGCGTGCACCGGCGACTGCAACGACGCGAACGGCGCCATCCACCCCGGCGCCACCGAGATCTGCAACGGCAAGGACGACGACTGCAACACCGCCACCGTCGACAACTGCGGCGTCTCGGAGCTGTGCGGCGAAAAGAAGATGGGCCAGTGGCAGCCGTGGCCGACGGGCACCGACCGCTGCCGGCCCGACCTCATCTGCGCGCAGAACGTGGCCACCCAGGAACTGCGCTGCGGCTCGTACTGCAACCAGACGACGGGCATCGGGCTCAACGACAGCTGCCAGGCCTCCGAGGGCTGCATGTTCAACCTGCTGTATTCGACGAACCTCCACCTCTGCGGCGCGACGACGGTGGGCACCAAGGCCGCGGGCCAGGCGTGCACCGCGTCTTCGGAGTGCCGCACCGGTGACTGCCGGCTCGACGGCACGACGTCGTCCTGCTCCGACGGCTGCACGCATGAAGAGGCGTGCGGCGCGAGCGCGACGTGCAACATCGCCTTGAGCCAATCGGCGCAGATGGGCGTGACGCTGTCGAACTATTACGGCTGGTGCCGCAGCGACTCGAAGATCACCGCGAGCAAGACGCTGGGCCAGGCGTGCACCGGCACCGAGTGCCGCAGCGGGCAGTACGGGTGCTTCAACGGCACCTGCACCGAGCCGTGCTGCAGCAACGCCGACTGTGGCGCGGGGTACGTATGCAGCGTGAACGGGCCGAAGATCGCCAGCGGCTACCAGACCGGCGGCGTGCCGCTGTGGTCGGTGGTACCGGTGTGCCTGGCGACGACCGCGAGCTCGGTGCGCGTGTCGGGCGCGGCGTGCACCACCAGCGCGGAGTGCAAGAGCGGCATCTGCGAGAAGACCAGCGGCATCTGCGTCGACGTGTGCTGCAACGACAGCAGCTGCGCCAACGGCACCACCTGCGAACCCACCACGCTCAAGCTCTCGTCGGGCCAGCTCACGGAGATTCGAGCGTGCGTGTTCTCCCCCGTCCCCGCGCAGATCGAGCAGAAGTGATGATGCGACTGACTTCGTGTGCCGTGGTGTTGTGCATCGCGCTGGGCTGCCGCGAGAACAAGGCACAGCAGATCCCTCCCACCCTCAGCGTCGACGTGAAGACGTACGACTTCGGCGTGGTGCGCGTCGACACCACGCAGACGCTGACCGTGCCGGTGACCGCGGCGAACGGCGCCGACGTCGTCATCTCGTCGATGACCGTGGAGGGTTCGAGCGCCATCACCCTCGACGCCCCGCCGGGCATGATCCGCGGGCGCACCACGGAAGACGTGGTGCTCACCTTCGCGCCCACCGCGGCGATGGCGGAGGCCGCGACGCTGGTGATTCGCAGCAACGACGAGGCCGCGCCGGAGCTGCGGCTCCCCATCACCGGGCGCGGCGCGTACCCGCAGGTGGCCATCGAGCTGGGCTGCGACACGACCACGCACTGTGAAGCGATGGTCAGCGCCGCGCCGCTGGCGATCACCTTTGCTCCAGAGCCCTTCGTGCGCCTGCGCCCGCTCACGGTGCCGGAGCTGCCGCAGCTCACCGTGCGCTCGATCGGTGAGGTCCCCGCGGTGCTCAACGGGTTGGCGCTCGGCGGCATCGACGTCACCGCGTTCTCGTTCGTCGGCAACGCCGCGCTGCCTGATGGCGGCATCGTGTTGCTCCCCGGTGAGACCGCGACCGTGCCGCTGCGCTTCCGCCCGACGAGCGATACACAGACGACGTACGCGGGCGAGCTCACGGTGAACACCGACGACCCCACCGCGCTCGCGGTGAACGTGCCGCTCTCAGGCGCGCTGCGGCCCAACTTCGCGCCGACGGTGTGCACCAACATCGTGAAGGTGACGGCCCCGGGCCTGCCGGCGCACGACTACGACTGGGCTGATGTCTCGCTCGACGGCGGGGCGATCGACGTCTCGGCGATTCGCGACGTGCCTCCGCGCGCGGAGGTGGTGCTGTCGGCGTTGTCGAGCGATGACGAGACGACCTGCACGGCCGACCCGGAAGACGGCCGCCTCGGCCTCACCTGGGCGTGGACCTTGCTCGCCCAGCCTGCTGGCAGCACACCCGCGACGCTGGTGAACGCGGCGACACCGCGCCCGTCGCTGCGGCCCTACGCGACCGGCAGCTACACCGCGCAGCTCAGCGTCACCGACAGCCAGGGCAACGTCGGCGTCAGCACGCTGACCTTCGAGGTCGCGGTGAAGAACGACCTCGTCGCGCAGCTCGACTGGACCGGCTCGGCGAACGTCGACCTCGACCTGCACCTCGTGCGGCCGGGCGCTGCGCCCTTCGCCTCATTCGCGGAGCCCGACGCCGGCTCCGTCTCGGGCGACATGAACGGCTACGCCGCGACCAGCCGCAGCGACGGCGGCACGTTCGACTGGGGCTTCACCGGCGCACTCGACGACCCGCAGCTCAACTTCGACGACACCGGCACCGGGCCGCTGCTCGAGAACATCTCGCTCAATGGGCCTGAAGACGCCGACGACTGCGCGACGAGCGCCTGCACCTACGCGGTGTACGTGCACGCGTTCCGCGACTCGCGCTCTGCGGCAGGCGCCACGCCGTGCTTCATCGACGGAGGCGTGGGCTGTCTCGACGGTGAAACGTGCGACTGCCCGAGCGGTTTGGCGTGCGTGGCGAACGCGGCTCCGGCGAACGTCGCGCCGTCGGGCGCGGGCCGCTGCCTCGCGAACGTCCCGGCGAGTGTGCGCGTCTTCCTGCGTGGGAGCGCGACGCCGGCCATCACCGTGCCCATCGTCGTCGGAGCGCCGTGCGAGATGATTCACGCGGCTGACATCACGTGGCCTGCGCGCGGCAGTGATGGCGGCATCACCGTGGTCTCCGCGGGCGGCATCGAGCGCTACGGCGTGCGTGGGAACAATTCGCTGCAGTGCGCGCCCGATGGTCCGCAAGCCGGCGTGCCCTGGTACCGCGCCCAGCCACGGTAGATCAGAACAGCCCGAGCTTCGCGGGCGTGAAGTCGGGGAAGACGTCGCTCGCCTTCGCGGGGATCTCCGCAGCGGCGATGGCTTCGGCGAGCACCGCGCGCAGGTCGGTCGTCACCGCGAGATCGCGATCTTCAAACAGCTTCCCCGGACCGACGCCGGGCCAGCGCGAAATCACGCGACCGCCACGCACGCCGCCGCCCAACACGAACGACGCCGACGCGGTGCCGTGATCCGTCCCGCGCGTGCCGTTCTCGCGCGCGGTGCGCCCGAACTCCGTCATCGTCACCACCACCACGTCGTCGAGCTTCGGCCCGAGATCCGTCGCGAACGCGGCGAGGGAATCGCCGAGTTCCTGCAGCCGGTTCGCGAGCTGCCCCGCATCAGCGCCCTGCCCTTGATGCGTGTCGAACCCGGTCATCTCGGTGACGCCGATGCGCAGCCCCACGTCGGCGTGGATCAGCCGCGCGAGATCTTCGAGGCGTTTGCCGAGCGCGCCCTTCGGGTACTGCGCGCCGTTCTGCGGCTCCTGCTTCGCGAGGTTGCGCGACTTCACGGTGTCGAGGCTCTCGAACGCTTCGTGGCCGCTGGTGCGGAGCGCCTCGTCGACCGCCTCCGCGTACAGCGACTCGAATGTGCCTCCGCCACCACCGACGCGGAACTGCGCGAGCGAGGGGAACGCCAGCGCCGGCGCATCACCCGCGAGCGACCGCGGCAGCGCGTTCTGCACCGCCACCGCACGAAACGCGCTCCCTGACGAGACGCTGGCGAGCGCGCGATTCAAGAAGCCGTCGGGCCGCTTCATGCCCGCGAGGCCAGACTCGATGAAGTCCTGGGCCTCGAAGTGTGAACGGCTCGCGTTCGCCTGGCCGACGGCGTGGAGCACCGCGAGTTGCTTCTTCGCGTACAGCGGCAGGAGGCTCTTCATCGCGGGGTGCAGTGAGAAGAAGCCGTCGAGCTTCGCGCCCTGATGAATCAGCCCCGGTCGGAGCGCAGCCAGCGCCCGGTCTCCAGTCGGTTGCACCATCGA
>CAMLFP010000366.1 GCA_946479335.1 uncultured Archangium sp. | reverse complement strand
CCTCATTGAGGACGTATCCAAATCTAAATATGAGATCGGCCAATGTGCTCGCTGTCTGCAGCTTGACAGAGCTGTTTTTAGACAGTGCGGGTAAAATTGCTTCGGAAATCGGCTTGGCGAGTTCACCAGAGATGCTCTCCAGTTCCTTGAAGACGTGGTCGACTTCCTTTTTTGATTTTGCAAGTCGTCTGACAATTACATCGCGCAATGCGGATTGTTCAGACGCAACGACATCGCCCGGCAGGACTCTGTTTGGAATATATCGAAACGTGATTAGTTGCAGAAAGCGTTCAATTAGTTCGCGCTCCAATGTTGAGCATTCGTGGTTCTTGAGGAGAATGAGTGAGCCGCTTCGAGTCCATTCTTTTGTAATCGCAAAGCCGCGCTCGTTGAGCAGCGCCTTGGCTGGCTCAAGTTCTTTTCGGAACTTGAATGTTGGCGGCAGATTGAATTCGACGCTGATGCGGATTTGCTTCTTCTTTTTTGAGGCTAATTCGTGGCGATAGAAGTCGGTGTCGATACTCAGTGGGTGCTTGGGTTCGCTCTCGTTTGTGAAGAAGGCCAGCAGCGCGCGCAGAAAATTCGATTTGCCCGCGTTGTTGAGTCCCGCGAGAGTCGAGAAGTCCCCGACGCTCTCAAGACCGGCCTCTTTGATTGAGCGAAAGCGCTCAATATGTACCGAGCGAATCAGCTGCATCGTTCGTTACTCCTTGGCGTCGCCGCGCGCGAAGATGGAAGCGACGAAGTTCAGCACGTCGGTCGCCGACTCTTCGTCGTAGCCGAAGTTCTTGATGAGCCGGCCGCGCACCACGTCGATCTTCTCCTGGGTCTCCTTGTCGACCACGGAGCTGACGAGCGTCTTGAGCTTGATGCTGTCTTTCTGATCTTCGAACAGCTTCAGCTCGAGCGCCTTCTGCAGACGTTCATTGGTGCGCCAGTTGAACGTCTTGCCGTCGATGGCGAGCGCGCCGATGTAGTTCATGATCTCGCGGCGGAAGTCGTCCTTGCGCGAATCGGCGACGTCGATCTTCTCCTCGATGGAGCGCATCAAGCGTTCATCGGGCTCCTCGTAGAGCCCGGTGTACTTGTTCTTGATCTTCTCCTTCTGCGTATAGGCCTTCACGCTGTCGATGTAGTTGCTGCAGAGCTTGCCGATGGCGTCTTCGTCAGCGGAGATCGCGCGCTGCACCTCGTTCTTCACGATGTCTTCGTATTCCTGCTTCACGACGTTCAAGAGCTCGCGGTACTTCTTGCGCAGCTCTTCGTTCGAGATGAGCGAGTGCTGCTTCAACCCCGTCTCCAGCTCGTTGAGCACCATGAACGGGTTGATGCTCGACTCGCTCTTGTCGCTCACCAGCGCGTTGGAGATCTTGTCCTGGATGTAGCGCGGGCTGATGCCTTCGAGGCCTTCGCGCAGCGACTCCTTGCGCAGCTCCTTGATGTTGTCCTCCGTGAAATTCGGGAGCGTCTTGCCGTTGTAGAGCTTGAGCTTCTGGATCACCGAGAGGTTGTGCTTCTTGGGCTCCTCGAGGCGCGTGAGCACCGCCCACATCGCGGCCATCTCCAGCGTGTGCGGCGCGATGTGCTTCCCGCGGATGCGCTGCGCGTTGAACTCCTTCTCGTAGATCTTGATCTCCTCGGACAGCTTCGTGATGTACGGGATGTCGATCTTGATGGTGCGGTCGCGCAGCGCCTCCATGAACTCGTTCGACTCGAGCTTCTTGAACTCAGGCTCGTTGGTGTGGCCGATGATCACCTCGTCGATGTCGGTCTGCGGGAACTTCTTCGGCTTGATCTTGTGCTCCTGCGTCGCGCCGAGCAGGTCGTAGAGGAACGCGACGTCGAGCTTCAGCATCTCGACGAACTCGATGACGCCGCGGTTCGCCACGCAGAACTCACCGTCGAAGTTGAACGCGCGCGGGTCTGAGTCGGAGCCGTACTCCGCGATGCGCCGGTAGTTGATGTCGCCGGTGAGCTCGGTGGAGTCCTGGTTCTTCTCGTCCTTCGGCTGGAAGGTGCCGATGCCGATGCGGTCCTTCTCGCTGAAGATGAGGCGGTGCACGCGCACGTGCTTGAGCACCATCGCCAGGTCGCCCTGGTAGTGCTGCAGCAGCAGCTTGAAGATGAGCCGGCAGTGCGGGTTGAGCTCGCCGACGTCGGGCACGCTGTAGCCCGAGGCCGCAGGCGAGAGCTCCGCGAACAGCTTCGCGCGCGCCTCTCGCGGAATCAGCTTGAGCGGCTCGTCGTTGAGCGGCGACTTGATCTGCCCCGACAGCACCGAGCCGTCGAGCAGCGTCAGCTTCTCCGGGAAGTTCCACGAGTACGTGTAGACCGCGCCCTCGGGCGTCTTCGAGTAGTCCTCGATGCCGCGCTTCAAGATGCGCGCGATGGTCGACTTCGACGAACCGACCGGCCCGTGCAGGAGAATGACGCGCTTCTCCGCGCCGTACCCGTGCGCCGCGGCCTTGAAGACGTTCACCAACTTCATCAGCGGCACGTCGAGCCCGAACACCGCGTCGCGGCCGCCGTTCTTCTCGTCGGAGAAGAAGTGGTAGCGCACGAGCCGCTTCTTGTTGTCGATGTACTCCGTCTTCCCGTGGCTCAGAATCATGTCGTAGACGCGCTGGTACGCAGTGCGCGTCACGCGCGGGTTCTGGCGAACGATGTCGAGGTACTCGTCGAAGCTGCCTTCCCAGTTCAACGTCTGGTACTCGCGCTTGTCTTGCAGGGCGGCGATCTTCTCTGACCAGCTCGTGCTCATGTGCCTTCCTTCTCTCGTGAGTCAGGTTCTGCCCCGCCGCGGGTTGGGACCGCGGGTGCTGCGCGGGGCGGAATCAAGTTCGAGAGAATGAAAGCAGAAGCGAGCGCTCCTTGAAAAGTCAGCGCTCCACCCACACGACACGCAAGTCGTACCAGCCGACCGAGGGAGTCAGCCCATGCACGCGCTTCTTCGCGGCGTCGAGCGACTGCCGTGACGTCATGAAGAGATACGGTTGATCTCGCTGCAGCTGCGCGTGGAGTTGCCGTTGCAGCGCGTGGCGCTTCTCGGCGTCGAACTCGGTGCGCACCTGCTCGATCAGCCGGTCGGCGTCGGGGCTGGAATAGCCCACCCAATTGTCGCCGCCGTCGAGCTGCGACGAATGGAACATCGGGAAGACGTCTTGCTCGGTGTCGAACTCGGTCCACAGCCGGCTGACGGCGTCGAAGTCGCGCTTCGCGACGCGCGATGAGAGCACTGCCGATTCGACCTTCTCGATTTCGAGCTCCACGCCGACAGGCTTCATCTGTTCCTGGAGGATCGGCACCAGCTTCGCGAGCCGCTGCGACGCGCTGGGGATCAACAGGTGGAACGTGAGCGGCTTCTCGGGGCTGATGCCCGCGTCGGTCAGCAGCGCGCGCGCGTCGTCGGGTGAAAACACGGGCGGTGCGAGCGCCGGGTCACACGACTCGCTGCCACGCAGGTACGGGCACGACGTCGGCAGCTCGAGATCGAGGTCGACCACCTTCGAGATCAGCTTCGCGTCGTAGAGGTGCGCCAGCGCGCGTCGGACGCGCACGTCGGCGAACGCGGGGTTCGCTTCGTTCCACGCGATGTACGAGTAGCTGTTGTCGGGGCTCTTGATGCGATTCCACGTCGGTGGAGCCCAGCGCGCAGACTCCAACGCGCGCCACAGCTGCGGCGTCAGCGCGGTCATCACGTCGAACTCGCCGCGCTCCATCATGGTGAAGGCCGCGGTCTGATCCTTCACGAAGCGGAAGGTGATGGTGTCGAGGTGCGCGGCGCCGCTGTCACGGCGCTTGAGCGTCAGCGACTGCCCGCGCTCCCACTTCGCGATGACGAACGGCCCGGAGCCGATGGGGTTGCGCAGCGTCTCCGCCCAGTCGCCCGCCAGTTGTGCCGCGGAGAAGATCGGCAACCGCGTCAACGCGCGCAGCGTGAACGGAGACGCCCGGCTCCAGGTGAGCTGCACGGTTTTTTCGTCGAGCGCTTTCCACGCGCCCAGGCCCGCGAACTCGCCGCGCAGCCCGGCGGTGGGTTTCTTCGGGTCCATCAGCGCGTCAAAGGTGGTGATGACGTCGGCCGCGCGCAACTTCGTGCCGTCGGAGAACGTCGCGTCGCGAAGCGTGAAGGTCGTGGTGCGGTGATCTTCGCTGTCGCGCCACGTCGCCGCGAGGGCAGGGCGCAGCGCACCGTCGGGGGCGAGTTCCAGCAGCGTCTCCAGCACCAGCCCGCGCGTCATGCGCAGCACCCACGCGTCGCGGCACGCGTCGTCGAGCGGGTTCAGGCCGGCGGGCTCGTTCATCACGCGCACCGTCAGCGCGCCGCCGTCGATGGGCGCTCCCGTCTCTGCGGGCAGTCGGCCATCGAGCCATGCCTGCGAGACGGGCGGGCCGGCGTCGGTGTTCGACTTCGAGCGGCAACCGCAGCCGCACAGCATCGCCACCGTCAGAAACACGAAGAGCCGCACGCGTGAAAGCGTAGCGGCTCTCGTGATGCGCACGCGGCGCGTTTTTCAGTACGTCAGGCCGAGCGAGGTCGGCGCGTTGAGCGCGACCACGAACTTCGGGAACTGCGCCTCCGGCATCGAGCGCAGCACGCCGTACGGGTCGCGGTAGAAGACCTGGCCGTCCTGCACCTTGTCGAAGGTGACCGCGTGGTTGAAGCTGCCTTGATCGACCTGGAGGATGACCGGGCGGTTCTGCGCGCCCTCGGCCGAGTAGCTGCGCAGCTTCGAGAGCGCCGAGACGCCTTCCTGCTCCGTGTAGAACTGCGACTGGCGGTACGAGACGCCGAACAGCTCGCTGAGCATGTGCGACTGCTGGGTCGGCTTGAGGCCGCGCTGCTCCGCGCCGGTCTTCTCGTTCACCGACTTCTGCGCCGCCGGGTCGAACGTCGCGTCGGTGCCGTTCGCGTACTCCATCGCCGCGTTCTGGAAGATGGTGTCGGCGACCGAGCGGCCGTCGCGCACGGAGGTCTCGCCGGCGTCGAGCACCAGCTTGCCCTGACCGCGCCCATCACCGCGCATCGCAGCGCTGCCTGACGGGCCGGTGAGGTCGGCGATGATACGCGTGAACTCCGCGGGCTCGTCGCGCACCAGCTCGTATTGCATCGACGTCACGGTGCACGTCGGCGCGTCACCTTGATCGACACGCTGCGGATTCACGACATCGCGCAGCACCGACTCGAGGATCTCGCCGCGCGTGGTGCCGTTCGCCTTCGCGTTCAGCGGCTCCGTGGCGAGGCGCCCGAGGTTCGACAAGAGCGTCTGGCCCCTGGAATCGGCCGACTTGAGCGCCGCCGGGTTCTTCTCCAGCAGTGCGCCGAGGAGGCTCGCGGTCGAATCGCTGGCGCCCTTGAGCACCGTCGCGACCTGCGCCTGCTCCGCCGCCGAAAGCCCAGCCGCCGCCGCGAATTTCGTGACCTGCGCGGCGACCGACGTGCCCGGCTTCACGAAGCTGGGCGTCTCCAGCTTCGCGTAGAGCGCCTGGCGCTGCGTGGCGGCCTGCGGCGTGTCAGCGAACAGTCCGTCACGAATCTGCGCGAGGTTCGCACCCACGCCATCGTCGGCCGTGCCCGTCTTGGTCTTGCGACCGACGCCGTCATCGGCCGTACCCGCGGCGCCTTTGCGACCCACACCGTCATCGGC
>CAMLFP010000365.1 GCA_946479335.1 uncultured Archangium sp. | reverse complement strand
CGGCTCACGCCCGAGGTGGCGGCCGTGCTCACCGACCCGTACTCGGCGAAGTGGCACGACGGGAACGCGCTGCTCGCCATCTGGCAGGTGGTGAGAGAGCTGCGCGGCCTCGAAGCGGTGGAGACGCTCAACCATGAGATCGTCCGCGACTCGCTCGGGCCGGTGCTGGGCCCCGTGTTGAAGATGGCGACGCTGCTCGCCGGCGCGTCGCCTGCGACGCTCTTCTCGCGGCTCGACCAACTCGCCAGCGCGGGCTCGCGCGGCAGCACGCACACGTGGGCGAAGGAGAGCGACACCAGCGGCACGCTGACCATCCGCTACCCGAGCCCACAGCCGCTGGCGCTGATGGAGGCCATCTGGCGCGGCATCTTCCGCGTGACGCGCGACCTCCTCGGCACGCCGGTCATCATCGACAGCGTCACCGAGGCGCCGGGCCACGCGTTCGTCTTTCGCATCCGCTGGTAGCGCGGGTGTGAAATTCCCGCGGTCTTCCCTTTGTTTGACGTGCGTGACATGGGGTCTACTTTCCGCGCTCTCCGATGCTGCTGACGACGCTCGCATTCCTCGCCCTCGCCGCTGAACCGCTCGACGCGGGTGAAGGCGATTTCGACGCGGGCGTCGCGCTCTCCGCGCCCGCACCTGACGCCGACGATGACGAGCTGGAAGAGATGCGCGCGCTCGAAGACGCGGTGATGGACCCCGAGGGCGCGCCGACGCCTCCGCCCGCGCCGGCCATCAATTTTCGCGACGACGCCGCGCAGCTGGCGGCCGTCTCGCTGACGAGAGATCGCCTCGAGAACGCGCTCGACCAGGCGGAGTTCGAGGGTGAAGAGCTGGCCTTCGAGCTGGAGCGCGTCACCGACGTGGAGGCCTTCGACGTGTCGCGCGTCGCCGGGCGCTACGACATCCCCGTGGAGATGCAGCCGCTGGTGGCGCAGTACATCCACTTCTTCCAGGGCGGCGGGCGCAAGTGGTTCCGGAGGTGGATGTCGCGCAGCACGCGGTACATCCCGCTGATGCAGCCCATCCTCGAAGAGAAGGGGCTCCCGCGCGACACGGTGTACCTCTCGATGATCGAGAGCGGCTTCAACACGCAGGCCAAGTCGTGGGCGCGCGCGGTGGGGCCGTGGCAGTTCATCGCGGGCACCGCGAAGATGTTCAAATTGCGCGACGACTTCTGGGTCGACGAGCGCCGCGACCCGGTGAAGTCGACGTACGCGGCGGCGACGTACCTCGGGCAGATGCACTCCACGCTGGGCCACTGGTACCTCGCGTGGGCCGGGTACAACACCGGCGAGGGCCGCGTGCGCAAGCTGGTCGAGAAGTACGGCACCACCGACTTCTGGTCGCTCGCCGAGCACGAGCGCAAGGAAGGCTACGCCTTCGCCAAGGAGACCAAGCACTACGTGCCGAAGCTCATCGCGTGCGCGCTGGTGGCCAAGCACCCCGAGGCGTTCGGTTTCTCGCCCGAAGAGTTCACCCCCGAGGCGCCCTTCGAGTTCGACGAGGTGAAGCTGACCGACTCGGTGGACCTCGAGGTCATCGCGCAGGCCTCCGGCGCGCCGCTGGCCGAGATCCAGGAGTTCAACCCGGAGCTCAAGCGCTGGTGCACCCCGCCCGCCTCGCCCGAGGAGCCGTACACGCTGCGCCTGCCGAAGGGCCGCAAGCAGCAGTTCGAGGAGACCTTCGCGAAGTACGCGCCCGCGGAGCGCCTGCACTTCAAGATCCACCGCGTGGGCAAGGGCGACACGCTGTCGGCCATCGCGCTCAAGTACCACTCGGCGACCGAGGCCATCTTGCGCATGAACCACCTCACCTCGGCGCGCATGCTGAAGCTGGGGAGCGACCTCATCGTGCCCGTGCCGTCAGCGCAGGCGCTGAAGAACGGTACCACCGACACCGCGTTGGAGCGCCAGGTGGCGCGCGCGCGGCGCAGCGGCATCAAGGCCACGCGCCCTGAAGATGAAGTGCCGGCGGGTACGCAGACTGCGTCGTCGAAGGCGGTGGCGGTCGCGGGCACCGTGTCGCTGGCGCAGGTCGACGGCAAGACGCGCGTCACCTACGGCATCGGCAAGGGCGACTCGCTGTGGAGCATCGCGCGGCGCTTCGACGTGCACGTCACCGACTTGAAGGAATGGAACCCGGCGCTCGGCAGCCCGCGCGGCCTGAAGGTCGGCGCCGCCATCACCGTCTGGCCAGGCCCCGCGGCGGATCTCTCCACCACCAGCGCCAGCCGCTGAGTAAAGGCGACCTCCATGTCGACCCATGAAGTGACCCTCGACTTGAAGCGCGGCGAGCGCATCGGCCTCGACGAGGCCATCCTCTGCCAGGGCAAGACCGTGGAGCAGCTCACGGAGATCCTGGCGCGCGGCCGTGAAGCGTCGCACCCGCTGCTGCTGACGCGGCTCTCGATGGCGCAGCTCGAAGGGCTGCCGTCTCACGACCGCGACGCGCTCGACTACGAGCCCGTCAGCCGCACCGCGTACTTCGGCAAGCCCAGGCCGGAGACCGGCGCCGCCCGCATCGCGGTGGTGGCCGCCGGCACGTCAGACGCGCACGCCACGCGCGAGATCCGCCGCACGCTGTCGTTCCACGGCATCCCCTCCACGCTCATCGCCGACGTCGGCGTCGCCGGGCTGTGGCGGCTGCTGGCGCGCATCGATGAGATCAAGCACCACAAGGTCGCGATCGTCGTCGCGGGGATGGACGCGGCGCTGCCCACCGTCGTCGGCGGGCTCTTCGGCGGCGTGCTCATCGGCGTGCCGACCTCCACCGGCTACGGCGTCTCGACCGGCGGCACCACCGCGCTGCACTCGATGCTCGCCAGCTGCTCACCCGGCGTGCTCGTCACCAACATCGACAACGGGTACGGCGCAGCCTGCGCGGCGATGCGGGTGCTGCATGTCCTCGACCGCTGAGTTCCCGAGCGACTTCACCTTCGGCGTCGCGACGTCGGCGTACCAGGTCGAGGGCGGCATCGAGAACGACTGGAGCTACTGGGAGCGCGCGGGCAAACTCAAGGACCCCGACGCGCGCTGCGGCGACGGCGTGCAGCACTGGGAGCGCTTCTTCGACGACGTCGCGTTGATTCAACGACTCGGCGCGACCGCGTACCGCTTGAGCATCGAGTGGGCGCGCGTCGAACCGCAGCGCGGCCAGTTCGACGAAGCGGCATGGAGCGGCTACCGCCAACGCCTGGAGGCGCTGGTGGCCGCGGGCATCAAGCCGGTCGTCACCTTCCACCACTTCACGCACCCGCGGTGGTTCCACGCCGAGACGCCGTGGCACGAGCCCTCGTCGCTCGGCGCGTGGAGCCGCTACGTGGACCGCTGCGCACAACTGCTCGACGGCCTCGACGTGCTGGTGACGACGTTGAACGAGCCCAACGTGCTGCTGCTCGGCGGGTACCTGAGCGGGCTGATGCCTCCCGGCATCTCCGATGGGCGCAAGGCCTTCGCGGCGATGGCCAACCTCGTGCGCGCACACGTGCTCGCGCGGGAAGCACTGCGGAAACGCGGAAACCACGCGCCCGTCGGCATCGCGCAGAACCTGCTGCGCTTCGCGCCCTCCCGCCGCTGGCACCCGTTGGACCAGGCGCTCACCCGGCTGGCCGAGGGCAACTACAACCACGCGTTCCTCGACGCGCTGCAGACCGGCGTGCTGCGGCTGCAGATGCCGGGCTTCACCGCGGGCCGCGAGGTCATCACCGGCGCGAAGGACTCCACCGACTTCACCGGCGTCAACTACTACACGCGCGCGCACCTCAAGTTCGTCGCCGCGCCGCCCTTCGTGCACTTCGAGTTCGTCGACAAACTCGGCCGCGGCCTCACCGACCTCGGCTGGGAGTGGTTCCCCGAGGGCTTCGGCGAAACGCTTCGCCAGGTGAAGCGCTACGGCAAGCCGGTGTGGGTGACCGAGAACGGCCTCGATGACCGCACCGGCACGCGCCGCGTCGCGTACCTGCAGGAGCACCTCGCGCAGGTGGCGCAGGCCATCGCCGACGGCGTCGACGTGCGCGGGTACCTCCACTGGTCGCTGATGGACAACTTCGAGTGGCTCGAGGCGTGGGGGCCGCGCTTCGGGCTGTACCGCGTCGACCGCGCCACCATGGCCCGCGAGTGGACGCCCGCGTGCGAGTACTTCCATCACGTCGCCACGAGGCGGACGTTGACGGTGCCCCAGCGCGCGGCTGAAGTCCGCGCTCCATGACGCTGGCCACAGTCATCATCGATCCCCCCACCGCGCTGTTCGCCGGCGCCATCCTCGCGCTGGTCTCCATGAAGCTGATTCAGACCCGCGGTCAGGGCGAGCTGTGGCGCGTCGCGCAGCTCTCCGCGGCGTGGGGCGCGCTCTACGCGCTGTGCGTCGGCTGGTTCTTCTTCAACCGCACCGACTGGATGTTCTCGTACGCGCTCGACACCTCGAAGGTGCCGCTGCTGCCGGTGTACGCGGCCTTCGTCGTGGTCTGCGCGGCGTGGGCGGTGCTGGGCGCGCTCGGCACCGGTGCGCTGCTGTTGCTGCAGAAGACCGGCGCCGCCTTCGCCGCCGCGGCCCTGGCCATCGTCGGCTTCGCGCTGCTGCTCTACGTGACGCTCGACCAGTACACGCACATCGGCACGCGCGCCGAGTACCTCGCCGGCACCGCCAAACCGCTGATGGACGACGCGACCTGGGCCACCGCGTCGAACGTCGCCTCCGCCATCTTCGGGCTGGCCGCGGTCGGCATCATCGTGCTGCAGGTGCGGAGAACCCGCGCGCCGTGAGCAAGACTCCTCCGCCGCCGTTCATGGCGCGCGTCGGGCGCCGCTACTTCGCGAACCGCTCCTCGCGCGTGAAGGCGCTGCAGTCGGGCGACGCGGTGCACGTGCTGAACCCCGAAGAGCGCAAAGGCCTGCGGCGTGTCGAACGCGGCGCGGTCTTCCGTTCAGCGCTGGCCGGCGCGTTGTCGGGTGGCTCCTGCGCGGCCGCGGAGGTCTTCGCCGACGCCCACTGGCCCGACGCACCGGTCATGTACTGGTCGGTGCTGGGCGGCGTCACCCTCGTGGCGTCGGTGCTCGAAATCGGCTTCATCTACTGGGACACGCTGCGCAGCGTGCACGAGCTGGCGCGCGTCGCCGGCCTCGAGCTCTTCGGCAATGACCGCGAGAAGAGCGACGAGGCGCTCGTCGACGCGCTGGCCCGCGCGGCGCTGGAGCTGCCCAACCCCGTCGACCTCGGCATCGGCGTCAACCCGCACCGCGAGGCGAAGAAGTGGCAACTCATCGCCGCGTCACTCGCCTACAAAGCCAAAATCGGCGTCACCAATTTCATCGTGAAATTGTTGATTCGCCGCGTGCTCGGCCGCGTGCTGGTGCGCGGAGCGCTGCGGTATCTCCCATTCGTCTCATTGCCGGTTACCGCGGCGTGGAACGGCATCGTCACCTTCATGGTGCTCCTCGAGGCGCGTATCCGCGCCATCGGGCCGTCGGCGGCAGGCGAGCTGATGGAGCTGCTCTTCACCCAGACGCCGGTGCTGTCAGCCGAGGGGCGGCTCTCCGCGGTGCGCGCGGTCGCCTGCGCCATCGTGCGCACGCAAGACCTCCACCCCAACCTGGTGCGGCTGCTGACCGTGGTGGGCGAGCGCGCAGGGCAGGCCATCGGCGGCGCGGAGCTCGACGACGTCGGGCAGTTCCTC
>CAMLFP010000364.1 GCA_946479335.1 uncultured Archangium sp. | reverse complement strand
GTCAGCGCTCTTCGAGGAGCAGCTTGAGCTCCTTCACCCGCCGCGTGACGTAGTCGCGCTCCAGCTTCTGGAAGCCCTCGGGCAGCAGCTCGCGGCTGGTGCACTCCTGCACCGCGACGAGGTTCTGCAGCTCGATCTCCAGCGGGTAGCTCGGCGGCACGAAGTCGCGCACCACCGCCTCGACGTCGGCGGGCGTCACCTCTTCGCGCCCGTCGTTCACCGCGCGGAACTTCGCACGCACGAGGATGGCCTCGATGTCAGCGCCCGAATACGGGTGGCTGTTGGTCAGCTTCGCGAAGTCGGGGAAGTCGACCTTCACCTTCGTCTTCTTCTGCATCGCGTGGAACAGCTCCACGCGCTCGGCGTCGGTCTGCGGGTAGAAGAGCGCGAGGTGCTCTTCGGCGCGGCCCTGGCGCTTCAGGTCGATGGGCAGCAGGTCGGGCCGGCACGTCAGCAGGAACCAGACGATCTTCCCGCGGTAGGCGGTGTTGCCCATGAAGCTGGCGATGGCCGCGAAGATGCGGCTGCCGGTACCGGAGTCGCCGCCCGAATCGCGGTCGCCCAGGAACGCGTCGGCCTCGTCGATCATCACCGCCACCGGCCACAGCGCCTTGAGCAGGTTGAAGATCTTCTCGAGGTTCGCCTCGGTCACGCCCTGCCACTGGCTGCGGAAGTTCAGGAACTTCACGCACGGCACGCCGATTTCACCGGCGAAGCACGTGACCATGAAGGTCTTGCCGGTGCCCACCGGGCCGCTCACCAGGTAGCCCATGGGCATCACCTCGATGCGGCCCTTCTTCAGGATGCCGGAGGCATCGCGCAGCATCTTCTTCGCGCGCGCGTGGCCGGCGACGGTGTCGAGCGTGTACTCGGGCTCGATGAACTCCAGCAGCCCGTGACACTCGGCCTGAATGGTCTCCTTCTTCTTCTCCTTCAGCGTCTCGACGGTGATGCGCTGTTTGAGCTCCATCGCCTCGGTCAGCAGGCGGTCGAGGTTGATGCGCGAGAGGCCGGCGGTCATCTTCGCCAGCGCGTCGGTCGGCACCTCGCTCACCGACGAGAGCTTCTGGCCCTCGAGCTTCCACTTCACGAACTCCAGGCGCTCGTCTTCGGTGGGCAGCGTCAGCTCGATGTTCGCGACGTACGGGTTGCGCGAGAGGCGCGGAGTCAGATCGGCCAGGTTCTCGCTGACCAGCACGATGCTCAAATCACCATTCAAGAACTGCGGGTCGCTCGCCCACTTCACCAGCGTGGCCAGCACGAAGCGGTCTTCGGCCTGCAGACCCGCCATCTCGCCGGCCGGCGCAATCGTCTCGGCGAAGTCGATGACCAGCGCGAGCGACTTTCCGTCGCTCAGCTTCATGCGCAGGTAGTTCTCGAGCACCTGCAGCGCCCGGCCCGGGTCGCGCGGCATCACCTTCGCGAAGTCGGTGCCGTACAGCGTGTCGTAGCCCGACAGCACGCGCTGGAGGTCCTTCTGTGTCTCCGGGTCTGCGGCGCGGATGCCGGAGCTGCGGTCGTAGAAGACGACGTGATCTCGCCCGCCGAAGAGCTCCTCTGAGAAGAAGGTCTTCAGGTTCGCGAAGTCGCGCGCGCCGTCTTCACGCGTGATGGGCTGGAGGTCTCTCACCGCGCCGTAGACGACGAAGGTGCTGACGGTGCGCGTGTAGTACCGCTGGGCGAGCTTCTGCGCCCACGGCGGGAGCCCCGCCAACGGGTCGTCGGTCTTCTTGCGAGCCATGCTGGAGAACCCCCTACTGCTGCTTGCGTTTGAGCTCGTGCGTGAGCTGCGAAGGCGCGTTGCCTTCCTTCACGTCGACGACCTCGACCACGGTCTCGTAGCCGTCGGCTGACAACTTCACCGTGGCCTGACCGACGGGCACCTGGTCGATGTACGGCCACTCGGTGACCTCCACGACCTTGCCGTTGATGTTCAGCTTCGCGGTCTTCATCGCGCCGTCGGGCACGCTGACCATCAGCAGGCCGGTCGCCGGCGGCTTGAGCGCGATGATCGCCGCGAGGCCGATGATGAGCACCACCACCAGCGCACCACCGGCGATGAGCAGCTTGAGGTTGTCCCGGAGGAACCCGCCGCTGACCGGCTGCGCGTCGGCCACCGTCTGGCTCGCGGCGACCTTCTGCGCCTGCACGCGCGGCGGCACCATGGCCAACGTCGGCGAGCTGTTCGGCGCGTCGACGGCGTTCGCCATCATCGGCGCCGCGGGCATGTTCCGCGTCGGCTTGCGCTCCGGCATCGGCGTCATCACCGGCGGCTGACGCGCCGGCGCGGCGGGGCGGCCCGGGTCGGTGGCGAGCTCCTGCTGCATGCCCGTGCGGTTGCGGATGTTGAGGTTCTCGCCGCTGGGGTTGGTGCCCGACTCGTCGAAGGGGTTCGAGGCGTCGGCGAGCACCGTCGACTCGTGCTCCTCCTTGCCGCTGGTGAGCATCGGCGCGACGGCGGTGAGCCGCGGCATGCTGGTGAGGCTCGGCGGCCGCGACGGCGACGACACCGGCGCCAGCGTGGGCGGCGCGCGGATACCCGACGGAGAGCCGCCCGGCGCCGCGTTGATGGGCACCGAGGTCGGCACGTTGGTGGCGGAGGTCGAGCCCGACGCGCTCTGCCCGGGCTGCGGCACCGCGCCGACGCCGAAGCCCATCTCGATGGCGGCCAGCATGCCCTCGGGCGCCTTGATCTCCACGTACTCCGCGAGGCGCACCTTCTCCTTCTCGAAGTCTTCCGCGAAGGTGGCCTTCATGAAGGCCGCGAGGTCCTTCCGGGCGAACGTGTTGCCCGTCGAATACATGAACGCGATGAGCGCCTCGCCGAGGTCGGAGCAGCGCTGGTAGCGATCGTCGACGTCTTTCGCGAGCGCCTTCATCACGATGGCTTCGAGCGGCGCGGGGATCTTGCGGTTGAAGTGCGAGGGCGGCAGCACGTCGACCTTGCGCACCTTCTCGAGCACCGAGAAGTCGGAGTCGCCGACGAACAGGCGCTCGCCGGTGAGCATCTCGTACAGGCACACGCCGATGGCGAAGAGGTCGCTGCGGCCGTCGAGCGGCAACCCGCGGATCTGCTCCGGCGACATGTACCCGAACTTGCCCTTCAAGATGCCGGCCTGCGTCTTGGTCGCCTTGCCCGCGGCCTTGGCGATACCGAAGTCGATGACCTTCACTTCACCGTCGTACGAGAGCAGCGCGTTCTGCGGCGAGACGTCGCGGTGCACGATGCCCATGTCGCGGCCCTGCCGGTCCTTCGCGTGGTGCGCGTAGTCGAGGCCCTTGCAACACTCCGCGATGATGTAGCAGGTGAGGGGAATCGGGGCCGGCTCGCCGCGCTTGCGGCAGCGGTCGAACACCGCGCGCATGTCCTTGCCGGACACGTATTCCATCGCGATGTAGTAGCTGCCGACCTTGTTATCCAACTCGTAGATCTGCGCGATGTTCGCGTTGTTGAGTTGAACGGTGATCTTCGCTTCGTCGAGGAACATCGAGATGAATTCCTCGTCCTCCGCGATGTTCGGGAGGATGCGCTTGATCGCGACGATGCGCTCGAAGCCTCCGGCGCCGAACGTCTTGGCGCGCCACACCTCGGCCATGCCGCCGATGTTGACGCGGTCGAGCAGCAGGTACTTTCCAAACGGAATCGGCTGTTTCTTCTGAGCAGGAGCGGTCGCCACAGCGGGCGGAGCGTAACGCCTCGCGCCCCAAGCCGATGGGAGAATTTCTAGGGTTCGTCGTCGGGTGTGGGCTGCTGCCACACCGCGTCTTCGGGCGGCTCCGGGGGCCGGGGCTCGGCGACGGTGACCTCTCCCACCCACGGCGGCTGAACGCCGATGACGCCCGGCTCGCCGAACGTGGCTGCGCTCCCGGTGGCCGTCAGCGTCACCCAGCCATGCGTCGCGTCGGGCGCCACGCAGAAGACGAAGGTGCCCGGCGCCGCGGGCTTCGACTCCGGCGCGGTGCAGTTGCGGTGCACCTCCAGCTTCCACGCCGGCACGCGCTCGCCCTTCACGAAGACCGGCACCGGGCCCAGCGAGGCCAGCGCCTTCTCGAAGAGCCGCGCGTCGGTGGGCACGCGCTCCAACGTGGCCTGCTGGGTGAGCGCGTCGGTCAGCCGGCCCAGCGCGCCGACCAGCTCGAGCTCCGGGAGTTCACTGGTGCGCCGGGGCGAGAGCACGAGGAAGTCGATGAAGATGAGCACCACCGCGGCGATGGCGGCGAGCCGGCGCGGCCTCCACCCTGCGGGCTTCCGGGGCGCCAGGAAGAATGTCACCGCGAAGGCGATGGCCACCGCGCTGCCCACCAGCGAGAGCGGGAGCGACGGGAGCGCGTGCAACACCGCGACGTTCGCGAACTGTGCGCGCACCAGCCGCAGCAGGTCACCGACGTACAGCCACAGGAGGAAAGCCGCGCTCGCGAGCTGGAGCCCGAACTGCAACCGCTTCTCTGCGTTGCTGGAGACGTCACCCGACACGGCGCGGACGCTAAACCACGCGGGGCCTGGAGTGCGTTAGAAGCGCCCCATGCGCTTCGTCGTGGTGGGTGTGTTGGTGCTGGGCCTCGCCGCACGGGCCGCGGAGCCCACGCCGCCGCCGATGCCGCCGCCGTCGGAGCCGCAGCCGTTGCTCCCGCGCGCGACCGAGGACGCACCGAAGACCGGGTTCACCGCGTCCTTCGCGCACCGCGTGTCCTTCCTCGCGACGGACAAGGAGCGCCACTACGACGTCTCCATCAACGGGGGCCTCGAGCGCTGCCGCACGCCGTGCGCCGTGAAGCTCAACGCCGACGCCATCGAGCTGACCATCACGCGCACCGGCCACTCGCTGACGCAAGACCTCGTGCTCCCCGAGGGCGAGAGCCAGGTGCTCATTCGCTCGTACTCGCCGCCGCTGGTCATCACCGGCGCGGTGTTGATGGGCCTGAGCGCCACCGCCCTCATCGCCGGCGCGGTGCTCATCGCCATCGCCCCCTACATGTTCGCGGCGTGGCTGCTGATGCTCATCACCCCCGGCGTGGTGCTGGGGATCCCCGGCGTGGTGATGACCGCGGTCGGCACGAACCGGCCCACCACGAAGCTGGTGACCGGCGCGGCTCCCGTGCGCTGAGCCGAAGCGGCGAAGCTCAGGTGCCTTGACCCGCCAGCACGCGCGACGGGTCGACCCGTGACGCGCGCCGCGCCGGCAGCCACGCGCCCGCCAGCGCCGCGAGGATGCCCAGCGACACGCCGAGCACCGGCAGCCACCACGGCACGAAGAAGAACGAGTCGGGCTTGAAGGGGAAGTCGGGCAGCACGCGCGCAGACAGCACGTCGAGCAACGCCGACGCGCCGAGCGCCAAGGCCGTACCCGCGGCGCCACCCGCGAAGCCGAGCAGCAACGCCTCACTCAGCACCAGGCGGAAGATGTCGGCGCGCCGCGCGCCCACTGCGCGCATCACGCCGAGTTCTTTTTCACGTGCCCGCGTCGCCGCGGAGAGCGCGTGCGCGATGTTGAACGCCGCGAGCAGGCAGATGAGCACCGAGAGCAGCGCCATCGCTGAGGTGGTGAGCGTCACCGCCGCGCCGGCGCTCTCCGCCAGCTTGCGCTCGCGGTCGTCGACGCGCAGCCCCATGTCTTTCACCGTCGCGATGATGGCCGGCATGTCACCCGGCGAGCGCGTCTCGAGCGTCACCGCGGTGAACGACTCGGAGT
>CAMLFP010000363.1 GCA_946479335.1 uncultured Archangium sp. | reverse complement strand
GCTACGTCGCCCACGCGCAGCGCTTCTTCGCGAACTGGCAGACGGAGCGCTTCCAGCTCCGCCATGAGGGGCAGTGGCCGCCGTCGAACTGCCTGCTGCCCGAGATGCGCTTCGCCGTGCCGACGGAGGTGTTCCTCACCGAGTTCGCGGGCACCAGCACGCAGCTGGTGAGGACCGCGGCCACGACGCCGGGCGTGCTCTCCATGGACGGCGCGGGCGCGTTCGGCGACTACCGCGTGTCGCCTGGGGTCTCGCGCTCGTTCGCGACGTTCTGGCTCTGGCAGTGAGTCCGGCGAGTGAGACCGAGCGGCCAGCAACCGCTCGGCTCACTCATTTCATGCTGCGGTCGCCGACGGCGATGCCCCAGAGTTGCCGCACGCGCTTCCACAGCGGCTCCTGCACGTAGGGCACGCCGTACTTCTCACACAGCGCCTTCACCCGCGGCGCGAGGCGCTGGTACTGCCGCGGCGGGAGGTCGGGGAAGAGGTGGTGCTCAATCTGGTAGTTCAAGAACCCGTGGAGGAAGTCGTTCACGTCGCCGCCGGTGGTGAAGTTCGCCGACGAGCGCACCTGCCGCGCGAACCACTCGCCTTTCCCCTTCGGCGGGCCCGCGAAGCGCTCGAGATCGTCGCCCGCGTGGTTGGGCGTGATGATGGCGAAGGTGTGGAGGTTGGTGAGCAGCTCCGCGCCCACCGAGTTCACGAAGACCGAGAACATCGCCCAGGGCCCCAGCGGCGCGAACAACGCCGGCACCGCCACGAAGCGCCCCAGCCCGTACGGCAGAATCGAGCTCAGCCACAGCGCGCGGCCTTCGGCGTTGCGCGGGTCGAAGCCGTCGAGCAACGACTCGGCGCCGCGCGCGTCGCTGCGAATGTCACCTGACGCGCGGCCGCGTTTGCGCCCCAACACCTGGAGCGTGTTCGGCGCGTAGTACGTCAGCTTCCACGTCAGCGAGAACCACGCCACCGCGAGGTGCTTGAGCAGCTTGGGCACCTTCGACTCGCGGAGCGTCTGCAGGTTGAGCTCCACCAGATCCGGGTCGGCCGGCTCGTTGGTGTACGCGTGGTGCAGCACGTTGTGCTCGTGGTGCCACGCGTCGGGCACGAGCCAGTCGGGCCAATCAAGCCATCGGCGCCAACCGCGCGCGAAGCCCTTCGACGTGAGCCGCTCCGGCGTGCCGGGCACGTGGTCCATGCCTTTGTGCAGCACGTGGTGGGCGATGATCGTCCACTGCGCCATGGAGCCGGTCGACAGCAGCGCCATCGTCACCGGGTTGGGCAGCGTCCACGCCGTCGCGTAGCCGGCCAGCGTGCTCCACCGCCCCCAGCGCTCGAGTTTCTGGAGGTGCGCGAGATCTTCAGGGCCGAGCGAGGCCATCACCTCGGCTTTGAGTTCGCGCAGCTCGCGCTCGAAGCCCTCGAGGTCGAGCTCGAGGAGGGGAGGGACAGGAATGGGAACGGCGGTCACGGCGGGGCGCGACCTAGCGCGGAACTCACACCGCGGTCGAGTGGTGCCGCGGCCCGGCCGGCGCGCGGAGGTACGCGTCGAACACCGAGGCGACGTTGCGCAGCAGCAGCTGGCCCACCGGCGTCACCCGCAGCTGCGCGCCGGCGCGCTCCACCAGGCCGTCGGCCTCCAGCGTGCGCAGCGCCTCGAGTTCGGGCTGGAAGGTCGCCTCGAAGTCGATGCCGTGCGCGCGCGCGAAGGCCGCGGTGTCGAGCTGCAGTTGGCAGAAGAGCTGCTGAATCAGCTCCCGCCGCAGGTCATCGTCGGGCGTCGGCGCCCAGCCGCGCACCACCGGCAGCTCGCCGCGCTCCACCCGGGTGGCCCAGTCGCGCACCTCGCGCGCGTTCTGCACGAAGGCGCCGCGGACCTCGGAGATGGACGACGGCCCGAACGCCAACACGTCGCTCTCCGCGCAGGTGGTGTAGCCCATGAAGTTGCGGCGCAGCGTGCCGTCGCCGCGCGCCACCGCCAGCTCGTCGCCCTCCAGCGCGAAGTGATCCAACCCGATGGAGACGTAGCCCGCGCCCTGCAACCGGCTCAGCGCCAGCTCCAGCAACGCCAGCCGCGCGTCGGCCGCGGGGAGGTCAGGGCCGTCGAGCACCCGCTGGTGCTTGATGAGCTTCGGCATGTGCGCGTAGCCGAACACCGCCACCCGCTCCGGGCGCAGCGCCAGCAGGAGCTCCAGCGTCTGCCCGAAGCCCTCCACCGTCTGCGACGGCAGGCCGTACATCAGGTCGACGTTGAGGCTGCGGAAGCCGAGCCGCCGCGCCTCCGCCATCAGGTCGCGCGTCTGCTCGAAGGGCTGCAGCCGGTTGATGCGCTCCTGCACCACGGGGTCGAAGTCCTGCACGCCCATCGAGAGCCGGTTGAAGCCCAGCTCCGCCAGCGTCTGCAGCTGCTCGAAGGTCGTCACCGGCGGGTGCACCTCGAGGCTCATCTCCAGGTTGGGCGCGAAGTCGAAGTGCGCGCGCACCAGGCCCGCCAGTCGCCGGAGCTGCGCGGAGTCGAGGAAGGTCGGCGTGCCGCCGCCCAGGTGCACCTGCACCACCTGCTGGCCGCGCGGCACCAGCGCCGCCACCATCGCCACCTCACGCTCCAGCGCCGCCAGGTAGCGCTCGACGATGCCCGTCCGGTGCACCACCTCCATGTTGCACCCGCAGTAGAAGCAGAGCTTGTGACAGAAGGGCACGTGCACGTAGAGCGAGAGCGCGCGCTGGCCCGCGTCGGCGTACACCGCGCGGCCGAAGTCGGCGTCGCGCGCCCCCCACAGGTTGGCTGACGGGTAGCTTGTGTAGCGGGGCACCGGCGTCGTCGCGTACCGCGCGCGCAGGTCTGGAGAGAGCGGGGCCATGTCGCGGGCGTAGCGCCGGGAAGCAGGGCGCGCGACGCCGTGTGACAGAGCGGTGACCGACGGCGCCGGCGTTTCGAGGAGAAACATCGCGGGGAGTCAGGTGTAAGCCTCCCCATGTACGAGTACCTGCTGGTCGACCTGGTGATGCTCGCGCCCCTCGTGCTGGTCGGGCTGCTGCGGCCGCAGTGGTTCCAAGGCGGGTTGCGGCCGGGCCTCAAGGCCACCATCGCGGCGTCGCTCCCGTTCATCGTGTGGGACGCGCAGGTCGTCGGCCGGCACTGGTGGTTCAACCCCGCGTACGTGCTGCCGGTGCGCGTCTTCGGTTTGCCCCTCGAGGAGTACCTCTTCTTCTGTGTGGTGCCGCTGGCGTGCATCTTCACCTGGGAGCTGGCCTTCGCCGCGAAGCGCGCGCGCCCGGTGGCGTGGCTGGCATTCGCGCCGTGGGCGGTGATGGGCGTGACGGCGGTGCTCGGCGCGTGGGCGTGGTCGACGGGCCGCGAGTACTCCGCGTTCTCGGTGTGGAGCGTCGGTTTCTCCGCCCTGTGGGACCTGCTCAACGGCTCGCGCGTCTACACGATGGTGAAGGGCTGGGCGTACCTGCTGACGGTCGGCGCGCTGACGACGGTCTTCAACGGCTACCTCACCGGGCGCCCCATCGTTCAATACGACGAGGCGTACCAGTTGCCGTTCCGCGTCTTCACCATTCCCATCGAGGACTACGGCTTCGGCGTCGCGCTGGGCATGTTGGCGGCCAGCATCTACCAGTCGAACCGCGCGAGACGCTTCGCGCCGTCGCTCTTCACGTGGCTGATTGAGAAGCGCTTCGGCGGCTACCGGCACGCGGTGGAGGTGCCCGACGCGTCGAAGCCCGAGCGCGTGTCGTCTCCTTCGCGCGTGGCGGTCATCGGCGGTGGGCTGGCCGGGTTGACCGCGGCGGAGCTGCTGTCTCGGCGCGGCTTCGCGGTGACGGTCTTCGAGAAGAACGCGTACCTCGGCGGGAAGCTCTCGTCGTGGAAGGAGGAGGTCGACGGCCAGTCGCGCGATATCGAGCACGGCTTCCACGCGTTCTTCCACCACTATTACAACTTCAACCACTGGCTCGAGGAGACGGGCTTGTCGAAGGCGCTGGAGCCGGTCGAGGACTACCTGGTCATCGGCGCCGACGGGCGGCGGTACTCGTTTCAGGAGGTGGAGAACACGCCGCTGCTGAACCTCCTCGCGCTGTACGGGAAGGGGCTGTTCCGCCTGGTGGACGTGGCGAACCCGACGACGGGGCAGGCGCTGCAGCGCTTCCTGGAGTGGGATGCGCAGAAGATCCCCGCGCAGCTCGATGAGGTGAGCTTCGCCGAGTACGCGCGCAAGGCGCGGATCCCCAAGTCGTTGATGGTCATCTTCACCGCCTTCGCCCGCGCGTTCTTCGCGCACGAAGACCGGCTCTCGATGTCGGAGTTGGTGAAGAGCTTCCACTTCTATTACCTGAGCCACGACCGCGGCCTCGCCTTCGACCGCCTCACCTCGACGGCGGAAGAAGCGGTGATGGGGCCGCTCGCGGCGCGGCTCCGGGCACAGGGCGTCACGCTGCGCGTGGGCACCGCGGTGAAGTCGCTGCAGGTGGAGGGCGGCTTCGCGGTCGACGGTGAGCAGTTCGACGCGGTGGTGCTGGCGGCCAACGTCACCGCCGCCAAGGCGCTGCTGCCGGGCCGCTTCGACGCGCTGACGGCCGGGCAACGCTACGCGGTGCTGCGGTTGTGGCTGAGCAAGCCGCTCGGTGGCGAGAAGCTGCCGGCCTTCGTCGCGACCGAGCGCGTGCGCGCGTTGGACGCGTTCTGTCCCGTGAGCGACGAGGTGCTGGAGCTCCACAGCTACGCGCTGCCTGACGACCTGGCGGACGCCGACGTGACGCGCGTGCTGGAAGAGGAGTTCAAGCGGTACGTGCCGCACTTCGATGCGTCGTCCATCACCTCGCGGCACCTGCAGCTGCGCGACGACTTCACTGCGTTCCACCTCGGGCTCGCGAAGCACCGGCCGTCGGTCGAGACGACGACGACCGGCCTGGTGTTGGCCGGCGACTGGGTGGCGCTGCCGTTCCCCTCGATGTTGATGGAGGGCGCGCACACCTCCGGCGTGATGGCGGCGAACGTGCTGTGCCGGAACGCCGGCGTGCGGACTTTTCCGGTGTGGTCGGTGCCGAGGCGCGGGCTGCTCGCGCGGTGACGCACGACGGAGTGCTTCGTCGTCACGCGCGCGGCGCTCGCGCTTGAGCAGTTCCACGGGTGCGCGACGCGGCGCTGGTGTCAGGCGAGCTCACTGGTCGATTCGCTTTCGTCACGCTCGCGGCGCGCGCGCTTGAGCAACTCCGCGGCGCAGGCGTCAGGCCACCGACGGCGCGCATGTCGATGCGCTTCCGTCACGCTCGCTGCGCGAGCGCTTGAGCAACTCCACGCTGCGCGACGCGACGCCGGCATCAGGCGATCCGACGCTACGGGGCCGTCACGCTCGCAGCGCGTACGCTTGAGCGACTCCTCAGGTGCGCCACGCGGCGCTGGCGTCAGGCGACCCGACGGCGCGCGGGTCGACGCGCTTCCGTCACGCCCGCGGCGCGCAGGCGTGCGCAACTCCACGGTGCGCAGTGCGGCGCCGGCGTCAGGCAACCCGACGGCACGGGGCCGTCACGCTCGCAGCGCGTGCGCTTGAGCAACTCCACGCTGCGCGAACGCGGCGTTGTCGTCAGGCGACCGGACGGCGCGCGTGTCGATGCGTGCTCCCGACCCCGGCGCGTCTACTCTGCAGCGCCGCGCGGCCCGTCGCTTACGGCCCGTCGTACTCGCGCAGCCGGGT
>CAMLFP010000362.1 GCA_946479335.1 uncultured Archangium sp. | reverse complement strand
GGGCGCACCCGCAGCGGCCTTGGAATGCTCCGACACCCGGGTGAAGCAGGAGCGCGCGCGGTGCGAGGCGGCGCAGCGCGCACAGTTCGCGAGCGAGCGGAAGTGGCAGCGCTGCGAGCTGTTGTCGCTCGACGCGTGCGCGGCCGAGGCGTTCCTCTCGTGTCGTGGAAACTCCGGTCAGCGCGGTCTGGTGCGCGCGACCTGGTCGCGGTCATCGCGCAAGCCCGCGTCAGACACGCTCAAGCTCGAGGTGCTGGAGCGCTGACTCAGCCCGGCTGCGCCCAGCGCCCCACCGAGATGCGCCCGTTGGGCCGCATCTCCATCAGCAAGGTGCGCGCGGAGTAGCGGCCGTCGACCAGCCACGAGGGCTCGGAGCTCCACGTCACCTTCGAGCCCGTCACCTTCCCGGCGGCGTCGAACGACACCGTCACCTCCTCGGCGTAGTTGTTCACCTCGCCGAGGCCGTTGGGCGCGGTGGCGCCGTTGGCGTCTTTCATGTCGTCGTAGCTGCCGGTGGCCAGCACCATCGACGTCACCTGGCCCGCGGCGTCGCGGTTCACGGAGATGACGTTGGCCATGTGGTCGACGTGCCCGTCGCCGGTGTGGTCGATGAAGATGACGTCGCCGGGCTTCATGCTCTGCACCGGCACCTCGGGGATGGTCTCGTCGCCGCCGTTGTCGTGCGCGAGGTCCCACGGGGCGGTGACGCTGACGGCGCGCGAGGCCATGTTGGCGTCGACGTTCGGGTAGCGCGCGTTGACGCCGGCGAGCATCGAGGCGTTGGGGTCGAGGCGCTGAATCGCCTGCGCGTGCTCGTACCCGGGGCGCACGGTGCGGAGGTTCTCGAAGCGGCTGAAGTACCCGCGCGGGTTGGCGGCGGTGCCCACGTCCCACTTCACGTCGGGCAGGCCCTTCGGCTTCGGCAGCGTCACGCCGAGGTCGCTCTGCACCTTCACGCGGAAGGCATCCATCATGAAGAGCGAGAGCGTCTTGCAGTCAGACTCGAAGCGGTTGTCCTTCAGCACCGGCCAGTAGGCCGCGACGAACTCGCCGTACTTCTGCTGCACGGCGGGGTTGCTCCACGTCGCGGGGCCGGTGAGCGGCGAGAGCTTCGGCAGGTCGACCGCGGCCTTCTGGAGGAACGCGAGCGCGTCGCCGCTGCGCGCGGCGGGAACGCGGAGGTCGGTCGCCGCCAGCTTCGCGTCGAGCGCCTTCACGGTCGCAGCGTCGACGACGCCGGTCGCGGTGAGCCCCGCGGAGGTCTGGAAGGCCTTCACCGCGCGCTCGGTGCCGGGGCCGAACTGGCCATCGACGGTGCCGACGTCGACGCCGAGCCGCGCCAGCGCGTACTGCACCGCGACGGCCGCATCGCCGTTCGCGCCGCGCTTCACCGGCAGCGCCGCGGCGGGCAACCCGTTCTTGAGGGCGGCGTCCTTCGGAGCGAGTGCACCCGGCTCGACGACATCGAACACCGCGCGCGCCATCGCGGCCGTCGCGAACGCCGCCGCGGGGCTCTGCGCGTTGGTGGTGTCGATGGAGCCCGCGTCGCCGTTGCGGTCGTACCGGTCGACCTCCTTGAAGAGCGCGCTCGCCTCGGCCGCACCGGAGATCTTCCCGTCGTGGTTCAGGTCTGCCTTCGCGACGTCGAGGCCCGCCAGCTTCGGGTCAGCCTTCGCCTCGGCGACGTCGATGCGCTTGTCCTGCAGGGCGGTCGTGAACTCGTTGCGCGTGAGGCGGGTGGTCATTCATCGCTCATAGCGTGCCCGCCCCGGGCGAGATCAAGCGTGCAGCGAAGGCGGGTTCTCGACGTGTGGGAGTGCAGCCCGAGGTCCAGATCGCCACTCTTCACACGTCGCGCACGGTGACGCCCTTCCAGAACGCGACGCGGCCGGTGATGTGCTTCGCGGCGTCTTTGGGCGTCGGGTAGTACCAGGCGGCGCCCGCGTTCACGTCATCGCCCACCACCACGTCGTAGTAGCTGGCGGTGCCCTTCCACGGGCAGACGGTGTGCTGCGGGCTGTCCTTGAAGTGCGCGCGGGTCAGCGACGCCGCGGGGAAGTACGCGTTGCCCTCCACGGTGACGATGTCGTCCGACTCGGCCAGCACGGTGCCCTTCCATTCAGCGCGTTTCATGGGGTGCTCCTTTCAAGTGACGGTGAGGAACGTCTGCGCGAACGGCCACGCGTCGTTGAGCCACTGGCGCGCGATGGAGAACCCGGCCTCCGCGGCCCAGGTGCGCAGCTCGTCGAGGGAGAAGCGGTGGCTCGACTCGGTCCAGATGGTCTCGCCGGGCGCGAAGGTGACGGTGAGGTCGAGCGCGCCGATGCGCACGGTGAGCGCGCGCTGCGCCTCGAGGTGCATCTCCACGCGGCGGGCCTGCGCGTTCCAGCGCGAGCGATGCACGAACGCATCGAGGGGAAAATCGGCGCCCCACTCGCGGTTGAGGCGCACCAGCGCGTTCTTGTCGAAGGCCGCGGTGACGCCCAGCGCGTCGTCGTAGGCGGGCAACAGCCGCGAGGGGTCCTTGTCGAGGTCGGTGGCCAGCAGCAGCGCGTCGCCCGGCCGCAGCCGCGCGCGCACCTCCTGGAGGAACCGCTGCGCCTCCGGGCGATCGAAGTTCGACAGGTTGCTCCCGAGGAACAGCACCAGCCTCCGCACGCCGGGCCGGCGGCTGTGCGCCGAGCGCTCCAGGCCTTCGAGGTACGAGGCCTGCACCTTCTCCACCGTCACGCCGTCGAGCTGCTCCAGCGTGAACTGGCAGTCATCGAGCGCCTGCGCCGACACGTCGACGCCCACGAAGTGCACCGTGGGCTGCCGCTTCAACGCCGCCTCGACCAGCAGCCGCGCCTTGCGCCCCGCGCCCGGCCCCAGCTCCACCAGCTCGAGCTCGCCGTCGCCCGCCACCATCTCGTCGCGGTGCCGCTGCAGCAGCTCGACGCCGGCGCGCGTGACGCCGTACTCGGGCAAGAAGGTGATGGCCTCGAAGAGCATCGAGCCCAGCGCGTCGTACAGCATCGCGCTCGGCAGTTGCTTCTGCGGCATGGTGAGACCCCGGCGGATCGACTCGTCGAGCGGCGACATCATTCCTCCACGCACCGGAACGCGGCGTGAACGTGTGGGTAGTGCGGCTGGAACCAGTTGCGGAAGCTCGCGCGGAGTAACGGCAGCGCGGTGCGCGGGCCACCGCCTTTCATGACGAAGTGCTTCCCGTCGAAGAAGTTGGCCGAGTAGCCGGGGTAGAAGGGCAGGCGCTCGAAGCCGTCGAACGGCGCGAAGGGCGTGCGGGTCCACTCCCAGCCGTTGCCGAGGAGATCTTCGACGCCGAACACGCTGGCGCCGTGCGGGTGCGCGTCGACCGGCGCGGGCTCGAACCGCGCGAAGCCGAAGTTGCCGTGATGGCCCGGGCGCGGCGCTTCATCACCCCAGGGGTACGCGCGGCCGGCGTCATACGCGGCGCGGTGCCACTGCGCTTCGGTGGGTAACGTGCGCCCGGCCCAGCGTGCATAGGCGCGCGCTTCGGCGAGGCTCACCCACGCCGGCCACGACGGAGGCAACGGCACGTTCTCGAACATCGCCTTCCACACCCAGCGCCCCTCGACGCGCGCCCAGAAGGCGGGGTGCGTCACGCGCTGCGACTCCTTCCACGCCCAGTCTTCGGCGGTCCACAGCGCGCGGCGGGTGTAGCCGTCGGCTTCGATGAAGCGCAGGAAGTCGGCGTTGCTCACCGGGTAGCGCTGGATGCGAAACGCCGGCACGTCGACCTCGTGCGGGCCGTACTCGTTGTCCCACCCGAAGTGGCGCTCCGTCGTGGGGCGGCCCAGCCGCGCACGCCCGGGAGGAATGGCGAGGAGCGTGTTCTGCGGCGCGGGGCGCGCGACGTCGTGAAGCGCTTCGCGGCCCTGCTTCTTGTCGTGCGGCAGCCGGTGCAGGAGGTACGCGAGCGTCTCCGCGTGCATCCACCGGTGCTCGAGGGCGATGCGCACAGCCCAGCCGTGTTCGAGCCAGTCTTCGAAGGGCGCGTCGCGCACCACCGCGTCGACGTCGGCGCGCAGCGCAGCGCTCCACGACTTCACGGCGTCGAGCGCAGGCCAGTCGTCGGGCGTGTCGGTGGGGAGCTGCCCGTCGACGGGGTCGATGCCGAACGCGAAGAGCTGCTCCCACGCGGCGTGCTTCGAGGGGCGTGACAGCGCGTCGCGCCACAGCAGGTTCCAGTCGAAGGCCTCGAGGTGCCCGACGTAGAAGAGGAGCCGGTGCCGCTCGGAGATGGGGCGCTCGACGAGGGCCTCCGGCTTCACCAGCGCGAAGAGCGCGTCGGTCGCACGGCGGGCTTCGGCGAGCTCCGCGAGCAGCGTGTCGCGTGAGGTGGTGGCACCGACGGACATCTGTGGTGCATACCGGCGAGGCCGCGGCTTCGCAGCACTGCCTTGCAGAAAATCGACGCCGCGCGCGACCGGCACGCAAAGCGCTTGACGCTGAGCGCGTCGAACGACGACAAGCCGCGCATGCCGATTCGTCGTGGGGCCGTGAACGTCGCGCGTTTCCGTCTTGAAGAAGACGTGCCGAAAGAGGTGAAGCGCTGGCTGCAGAAGGGGCTGTCGAAGGCCGCCTTCGAGCCCATCAACCCGAAGGGAGAAGACGAGCGTTCGGCGGGCTTCGTGGAGCTGGAGCGCACCGACCTCACCGAGTTCTCGTCGGCGGCGCTGTTCTTCGGAGAGCACGCGCTGTGGGCCTGGCGCGTCGACAAGTTGAAGGTGCCGAACAACGCGCTGCGCGCCGCGCTGCTGCAGTGGGCGCAGCAGTTCGAGCAGAAGAATGGCCGCGCGCCGGGCCGCGCCGAGCGCGCCGAGCAGAAGGCAGGCTTGAAGCAGATGCTGCGCGCGAAGCAGGAGCCGACGACCAAGACCTTCGAGGTGAGCCTCGACCTCAAGTCGAGAGACCTCTTCGTGTGGGCCACCTCGCGCACCGTCATCGACGAGGTGCAGGCGGTGCTCGAGTCGGCGCTGGAGACGCGGTTGGTGCCGCGCGTACCGGCGGCGTTCATCGCGCCGTCGCTCATCGACACGCTCGCGCCCACGCCCGAGCTCTTCGTGGAGGCGCGCTGACCATGGCCAGCAAGAAGGAAGAGCGCGCGTTCCTGCGCGGTGAGGTCGGCGTCGACGGGCAGGCCACCGAGGAGACGCAAGACGAAGCGCAGGTGGAGGCGGCGAAGTCGCGCGAGGCGCTGCTCCGCGGCCGCACGTGGCTGGGCCGCGAGTGCCTGACGTGGCTGTTGTGGAAGAGCGAGTCGACCGAGGCGGTGCTGTCACTCAACGGGCAAGACGTGACGGTGGTCTTTCACGGCAAGGCGCTGCTGCGCGCCGGCGCGGGCGACGTGACGGAGGCGTCGGTGAAGGGCGTGACCGCGCCGTACTCGAAGCTGGTGAAGCAGGCGCTCCAGCGGGGGCTGCTCATCCACACCGCGCGGCTGCAGCTGACGCACGGCGAGCAGCAGTTCGAGGTGACGGTCGACGCGGAGTTCTTCGACCTGAAGGCGGTGAAGCTCCCCGCGCTGCTGACCGAGAGCGAAGACGACAAGTTCACCGAGCGGCTCGAGCTGACCACGCGCGCCTCGGCCCTCATCGACGCGCTGGTGCAGGCCTTCGTGAAGGAGCGCACCGGCAAGACCTGGGCGAAGACCGTCGCCCAGCTCAAGGCGTGGATG
>CAMLFP010000361.1 GCA_946479335.1 uncultured Archangium sp. | reverse complement strand
ACCTGAACCTTGAAGTCTTCGGCTTCTTCGCTGCTCGGCTGTTGCTCGAGACACACCGCGATCTCATCGCTCAGACTCGCGCGCGCACGAGTGTCCTGTCGGCTCGCGCACGCGGAAAGCACCGCCAGCACAATCGTCGTAGCCCGTTTCACGCGTCGCACGATATCGGCATCGTAAAAGCGAGGCTCACGGAGTTGGAGTAACGCTCGAATGGCCGCAAAAACCGCCGACGACAGAGTCGGTGAGACCGAAGTTCTTCATCGCGCGCGCGACGGCGCCGAGGTTGTCGGCGTTGCGCGGGCGGAGCAGCACGAGACGGGGTGGAGTCATGTCGCGCCTGTATGCCAGCTCAGCGGCAGCAGGCCCGAGCATTCTCTCAGCCGCGTTGCCGCCCACGGGGAATGCCGCGTCCCCACGTGACCCGTCGCGCCGCTTGGGCTGACGAGCGCCGCATGACGCGGGAATCTCTGACGTTGCCATTCAGTAGCGAGACCAAGAGATCTATTCGCCGAAAAGCGGGCTCGGCTAACATCAATCGCCACACATGTTCGATCCCAATCAGGCGGCGCACGTTTCACTTCGAAAAATCTATTCCGAGCGCACGAACCCGATACTGATCTGGGCTGGAGCCGGACTGAGCATGCCCGCTGGGCTGCCTAATTGGTCCGGACTAAGAAACATACTTTGTGAGGCTTTGGAGAGCGAGGCTCGGCAGCTGCCGCCGAACGATCGGCAGCATCTCACGAGGCGCGCGCAGACATTGAAGTCCGAAGCTGACCTCTGGAACGTGTTCGCGCAATTAAAGGAACTCTTGGGCGCAACCACATACCGGGACACGGTGAGAGAGGCGCTATCGCCGGGCGACACGGCGAGCCCGCCCGTTGCTTATAATAAAATATGGGAGCTCGGGGTGCGGGGAGTGATCAACTTTAATCTGGACCGGCTTGCTGCGCGCGCGCACGCTCCGCGTATTCCGAGTGTGTTGGAGTTCACCGGAAATACCGCAGGGAAACACGTCCGCCTTCTTCAGTCGAATCAAACCTTTGTTGCCAATCTTCACGGCGCGCTCCAAGACGAATCGACGTGGATATTTACCCGTCAGGAACTGCGCGATCTTCTTGGCAATGATGCATACCGCACATTCTTGACGGCCTGCTTCTCGTCATTCACTATTCTATTTATGGGAATAACGGCCAGTGATGAATCCGTGGTGGCCCACCTGCAGCAGTTGAAGCAGTGGGGGGTTGTGACAGGCTCGCATTACTGGTTCACGGAATCTGGCGTTTATCTCCAACACAAGGCGACAATGGAGGCGGTTGGGGTCCGATCAATTGTCTACAAGAATGCCTCAAAGAATCATGCGGAGGTCATGGAGTTTCTCGAGGATCTGCGGAAATATAGGTCGGTAGACGATACGCCACCGCCGGTCGCTCCTCCCGTTGCTCCCCGTACTCTTGAATTTCCGTCCCCCAAGGAGGTTGAGTCGATTCCCTCGTCGGAGGAGATTCGGAATCTCCTTAACAGTAAGGCTGCTGAGTTGTTGTCAGGCAAGAATGATCTTGCTTATGAAGAGTTCGAAAAGTTCCGCGAAGACTACGATGAAGCTATTCATCGTGCGTGGTATGTATCGCTAAGGGCTGGAAAAAATAGAATTCTTGATCACGACTTAGTGGAAGAGTTGGGAAAGGGCGCGTTTGGGACTGTGTATAAAGCCTACAACGCTCAAGGCGAAGAGCGCGCGGTGAAGCTGTTGCACAAATCGCTTCTTGAGTCTTCCGAGAGAATTCAGAGTTTTCGGCGGGGAATACGATCACTGCAGATCCTCTCGGACCGGGGCGTTCCCGGAATGGTTGGATACTACGGAGCGTCAGAAATTCCGGCGTTGGTAATTATGGAGTGTGTGACTGGCATGGATCTTCATAAGGCCATTCAGAGAAAGGCGCTAGATTTCGAGCAAAAGCTCGAAGTTGTTTTTCGTTTAACGGAGGTGATTCGGCGGGCGCACATGCTTCCTGAGCGAGTGTTGCATCGCGATATCCGGCCTCAAAATGTGATGCTTCAGGAGACCGATTCTGCAGGATATGGCGTTGTGGTTCTGGATTTCGACTTGTCATGGCATGTTGATGCGGCTGAGATGTCTGTTATAGATTCAATATCTGTTAACGGGTATCTCGCTCCAGAGCAGAGTCGTGAGACTCCGGGCGCGTCTACTCGCACCGCGATGGTGGACTCATTTGGTCTTGGCATGACCATCTATTATGTGTTTACGGGGCTTGATCCTCAGCCCGGTGAGCATCGAGCTGGAGATTGGCCCGACAAAGTGCGTCGGTCTGTTGATGTTTCGTCGAAGTGGGCGTCATTGCGAAATCGACTTGCGCGACTGATCGTTGATGCGACTCGACACGAGCAGCATCGCCGATTGGACCCGTCTAAGTTGTTCAATGAGCTGTCTAATATTAGGGCGGCGCACGTCAATCCTTCCTCTGTAAGGCTTTCTGAGTTGCTGGCTGAAGAACTCGCGTGTAATGCTGATCCGGAATACGAATGGGACGAAAATCACCTGTTTGCAACTCATGCGTTTGCGAGCGGTGCGCATTTTCGAATCGTTGGAGACGAGGTTGACGAGGAAATTACGCTTAGCATCGGCTGGGAGGACCACGGTCAGTCGGACTGGCGAGACCTTGCGAAGTGGATTGGCCGCGCGGCGGAGAAAAGTGCGTCCGTTCTTAAAAAAGCCGGGTGGAATACGTCATCGTCGATTGAGACAAAGTCGCTGATGATCACTGCGACGGTCGGATGTGCGCTCGCTGCGCGACAGTTGAAGCCACTCGCTGATGCAATGCGCGAGGCAATTGATGCAGTGCGATTCAAGCGGTAGGAGTTTCTGTTGCCGAATGCTGTCCAACTCACAACAGGAGGTCGGTATATGGGTCGTGGTGCTTCGTTCAATTCTGAGGTTGCGGGTCGTACCAGTGCGGCGTCGAAGATCCTGAACACGGCGGAGTTGTTGACGCAGTTCGAAGCCGTCGGCGGGCTCAAGTCAGATCTCGAGGCCATCGTCGCGCACGGCAAAGAGGCAGAGGCGCTGAATCAATCGCAGGGCGCGCTCACGCGCGACAAGTCGGCCGCCGCCGCGCGCACGCAGGAGGCGTTCGCCGCCGTTCAACGCGAATACGCCGCCGTGATGAATGTCGTCGCCGCGCTCCACGCCGAGCTCACCCTCGCCGGTGACAAGGAGAGCGTGCAGCGCCTCAAGGCCATCATGGCCTCCGAGGCAGAGACCGCTTTCAGCCTCAAAGACGTCGACGGCGCCCAGAAGAAGAAGGCCCGCCGCCTGGTGACGCAAGAAGCGCTGCGCGCGGAGATCGTGCGTGATGCGCAGTCGCTCCTCGACTTCACCGCGATTGCCCCGCGCCTCGCTGCGCGCCGTGTCGATACGGCTCGTCTCCAGGCCCTCAAGATCAGCGCCGAGGCATTGACCGGTAAGGTCGAAGAGCGCGTCGCCTCCGCCGCTGAACGCAAGGCTGCGACTGCCAAAGAGATGGCCGCCGTGAGCGCGCAGAGTCTCCATTGGTCGTCCGTGTCGCGGCTGCTCTCCGCGATGGCGCGCAATGACGTGCGCGCGCTGGAGGTCGTGAAGATCGCGCGGCAGTAGGCGGTTGAGGCGCCGGCCCCTGCTGTTGGGCTGACGCCTCCCGCAGTTGTTCCGGGGAAGCGTGCAGTTGGAGCGGGGCCGCCTGTAGTCGGACCGGGGAGGCCTGCAGTCGGACCGGGGAGGCCTGCAGTCGGTCCGGGGACCCCTGCAGTTGGTCCGGGGACCCCTGCAGTTGTATTGGGGAGTTACAGGTAGAGACGTGATTTCGAGGGCTTGCGCCCCTCACCCCGGGGCACCGGCCGCTCCCGCCGCGCCGGGCGCACCCGCGGCCCCCGCAGCACCGGTCGCCCCTCACCCCTCGCTTCGCGAAAGGAACTGCGTGAGCCGGGCCTTCTCCTTGTCATCGATGAAGCCGGTGACCCAGTCGATGGCCTCGCGCGGCGTGGAGCAGATCTTCCGCACCGGGTTGCCGACTTCCTGAATCACCCGCGCGATGTTGACCGCCAAGAGCGAGCCGGGCTCCAGCAGGTACGAGAAGCGCTCCACGAGCGGCGAGTCCATCTTCATCAGCCGCCCGAGGCTGTCGTAGACGGCCGGGTCGCTCACCTTCAGCCGCCGGAGGTCGGCGATGATCACCACGCGCCGCCCCAGCTTCACCAGCGTGTCGGTGAAGTGCGTGCGGAACGCGTTGAACTCCGAGAGCGAGAGGTGCCCTTCACCTCGGAGCTCCACCAACCGGCCCTCGTTCACTGCCAACGCGAGTGGGGACGTCGCCATGCCCCCGAGCGTACCTCAGGCCTCCTACTTCGCGGCTCTCCACAAGCGCGCGGTGCCGGCCACGTAGCCGCCGCTGCCGTTGGGCGTGCCGCGGTCGGCGCCGTAGAGGTACGTGGCGTCGCCAGCGAGCCCCGAGGGCGTGCTCAACCCCGAGAGCACCGTGGTGACGTCGCTGCACGCGGGCAGGGTGCAGCTGCGCACCAGGTTGTCGTTGGCCTCCGCCCACTTCAGCGTGCTGCCGTCGAGGAGCAGCCCGCCGGTGCCGTACGCGCTGCCCGAGAGCTGCGCGATGTTCGCGGTGTCGGCCACCAGCGCGGAGGTCATCGGCACGTGGAAGACGCCGCCGGTGAAGGACGACACGTAGAGGTCGGTGGGGCCCGCCGCGAGCCCGGAGCTGTAGCTCCACGCGGTGCCGCTGTAGAGCACGGTGGGCGAAGCGCAGCCCGTCAGCGCGCACGCGTGGATCTCCTTGTTCGCGCCGTTCTCCGCCAGCCAGTACAGCGTGCCGTTAGCCACCGCGAGGTGCGCCGGGTACGTGTTGGCGCCGGTGCTGACGAACTGCGCGAGGGTGCACGAGGGCAGCGTGCAGCTCGACACCTCGTTGAAGTTGGTGGTGGCGAACAGCGTGGAGCCGACCACGAGGATGCTGCTGGCGAAGGCCGGCGTCACCTGCGTGGCGGTGGTGCAGCCCGTCAGCGGGCACGACACCACCTTGCCGTCGCCCAGCGCGTAGAGCGTGGTGGCGTCGGAGGTGAGGTCGACGAGGTCCGTCAGGCCGGTGGTGAGCGCCTCCACGCTGCTGCCCGCGTCGGTGGTGCCCGCGTCGGGCTCCGGGAGCGTACCCGCGTCGAAGGTGGCGCCCTCGCGCAGCCACAGCGACACCTCGAGGCCGTCGGCGCCCTGCACGAAGAATGACACCGAGTCGGTGGTGGCCGTGTAGCCGCCCGTCACCGTCGACGCCGAGGGGCAGCTGCGGGTGAGGGTGAACTGCGTGCCGGAGAACGCCGCCGTGCCGCTGGCGCCCTCGCTGGCCTCGCCGGTGCGCTGGTTCACCGTCTCCACCGCGCTGCCCGCCAGCGACAGCTTCTGCCGCGAGCTGTCGTCGGGCCCGGTGCGGCCGCCCACGCCGGTGTAGACGGTCGACTGCCGCAGCACCCAGACGCCGTCGCCCATCGTGCCGCCCTGCGGAGAGGGCGCGGCCGCGGCGACGAACTGGCGCGTCACCACCGGCGCGTCGTTGAGCATCGTGGTGCAGGTCGCGCCGCCCGTGACGTGCACGGTGAGCAACGCCGTGGCCTTGCTGCCGTTGCCCATCCGCAACGCCACCACCAACCATAAGTCACCCTCCGACAC
>CAMLFP010000360.1 GCA_946479335.1 uncultured Archangium sp. | reverse complement strand
TGGTGGTGATGCCGGGGCCCACCGCGAAGGGCCGCAAGCCGCAGAGCCTGGGGCGCACGCCGATCACCGAGCAGTCGGGCGCGTTCATCGGCGACATCGTGGTGCTCAAGAACCCCGACCGCGGGCTCTACTTCGAGGTGCCGGTCGTCTCGAAGGAGACCAACCCCGCCCCCAACAGCTTGATCGTCATCGACAAGACGTTCCGCGAGGTGGGCGTGCGCGTGCGCGTGAAGCCCGCGCTGCGAGACGCGGAGATCTACCGGGGCGAATTGAAGGCCGGCGTGCCGAACCTGCCGCTCAACCTCATGCCGGGCCTCCACAAGCTCGAGATCCGCTCCAACCAGCTCGCCGACCCGTGCCCCTTCGAGGTGCGCATTCAAGACGGCAGCTCGTCGATCGACTGGACCGTCGATGTCACCCCCTGCTTGAAGAAAAAGTAGCCACGCCGTTATAGAGGCCCCCATGAACGCACTGACCGCTGCCCCCGTTGCCGCCCCTGCCGTCACCTCCGAGCCCGCGGTGATGACGCTCACCGAACGCGCGATCGCGCAGGTGAAGCAGGTGATCGCCGAGCAGCAGCTCGAAGGGCACCTGCTCACGGTGCGCGTGGTGCCCGCCGGCTGCAGCGGCCTGGGCTACGACTTGAACCTCATCAAGGACATCAAGGAAGGCGACCTCGTCTGGGAGCAGGACGGCGTCAAGATGTGCACCGACCTGATGTCGACGCAGTACCTCAAGGGCACCATCGTCGACTACCTGACCTCCGCCACGCAGTCGGGCTTCAAGTTCGAGAACCCGAACGCGAAGTCGTCGTGCGGCTGCGGCTCGTCGTTCTCGGCGTAATCCGCTCGAACTTCTGCTGAACCCGAAACCCTCTCCCCACCGGGAGAGGGTTTTGCATTTTCAGTGCAGGCCGAACGCCTCGTGGCCGGAGCGCTGCACGTACTCCACGTAGCCGCCGCCGTAGGGCACCGGGCCTTCGGGGGTGAGCTCCAGCACGCGGTTGCTCAGCTCGGAGAGGAAGTGGCGATCGTGCGAGACGAAGATCATCGTGCCGTCGAAGCTCTTGAGCGCCTCGATCAGCATCTCCTTGGTCGCGAGATCGATGTGGTTGGTGGGCTCGTCGAGCACCAGCAGGTTCGGCGGGTCGAAGAGCATCAGCGCCATCACCAGGCGGGCCTTCTCTCCGCCCGACAAGATGCGCACCACCTTGTCGACCTCGTCCTTGGGGAAGCCGAAGCACCCGGCCAGCGTGCGCAGCGTGCCCTCTGACGTGCGGGGGAATGCGTCGACCAGCGTCTGCCACACGGTCTTCTCCCCATCGAGCACGTCCATCGCGTGCTGCGCGAAGTAGCCCAGCTTCACCGACGCGCCGACCGTCACCGTGCCGGAGTCGGGCCGGGCGTCGCCGGCGATCATCTTGAGCAGCGTCGACTTGCCCGCGCCGTTGACGCCCATGATCGCCCAGCGCTCCTTGCGGCGGAGCAGGAAGTCGAGCCCCTTGTAGATGGTGAGATCGCCGTAGGCCTTGTTCACGCCCTTGAGGTTCGCCACGTCTTCACCGGAGCGCGGCGCGGGCTTGAAGTCGAAGTGCACCTTCTCGGCGCGGCGCGGTGGCTCCACGCGGTCGATCTTCTCGAGCTTCTTCACGCGCGACTGCACCTGGGCGGCGTGGCTCGCGCGCGCCTTGAAGCGCTCGATGAAGGCGAGCTCCTTCTTGAGCATCGCCTGCTGGCGCTCGAAGGTGGCCTGCTGCTGCTCGTCGGCCTGCGCGCGCTGCTTCACGTAGTACTCGTAGTCGCCCGAGTAGGTGGTGAGCACGCCACCGTCGATCTCGATGATGCGGTTGCACACGCGGTTCAGGAACTCGCGGTCGTGCGAGGTCATCAGCAGCGCGCCCTCGTAGCGCTTGAGGAAGTTCTCCAGCCAGATGAGCGACTCGAGATCGAGGTGGTTGGTGGGCTCGTCGAGGAGCATCGCGTCGGGCTGCATCAACAGGATGCGCGCCAGCGCGACGCGCATCTTCCACCCGCCGGAGAGCGCGCCCACGTCGCCGTCGATCACCGACTCGCGGAAGCCGAGGCCCGCGAGGATCTCTCGCGCCCGCCCATCGAGCGCGTAGCCGCCCAGCTCGTCGAAGCGCGCCTGCACCTCACCGAACTTCTCGATGTTCTTCTCCATGTCATCGGCCTGCTCGGGGTCGGCCAGCGCGTGCTCGAGGCGCTTCAACTCCTTGGCGACCGCGGCGACCGGGCCGGCGCCGTCCAACGTGGCCTCGATGACCGTCTGCCCGGCCATGTCGCCGACGTCCTGGCGGAAGTAGCCGATGGTGATGCCCTTATCGATCGACACCTGGCCTTCGTCGGGCGTCTCCTCCCGCATCACGCAGCGGAAGAGGGTCGATTTGCCGGAGCCGTTGGGGCCCACCAGGCCGACCTTCTCGCCCTTGTGGAGCGCCGCAGACGCCTCGATGAAGAGGATCTGCTGGCCGTGCTGGAGGGAGATGTTGTCGAAGCGAATCATTGCGGCGCGGCAATGCCACAGCCCGCCGCGTCACGCCACGGGTCTACGGAGAGGCGAGCGCCGCGAGCTGCTCCCGGGCGCGCTTCACGGCGGCGGGGTCCTTGAGCTCCGTCTCGGCGGCGATGAGGCCCTTGAGATTCAGCGCGAGGTCAGGGTGCTTCGGGCCCTGCCGCAGCTCGCGGATGGCGAGCGCCGTGGCGTCGGCGTCGACCGACGCCTGCCACTTGTGCTGGGCGCGGCGCAGCTCCGCGAGGTTGGTCAGCGAGATGGCGACGGTGAGCGCGTCTTCCCCGGCGCGCGCGCGCTTGATGGACACCGCGCGCGTGAGCGACTTCTCAGCCTCGTCGAGGTCCTTCAGGTCGATGAGCGTCAACGCCAGGTTGCTGAGCGTCACCGCGACCGGGAGCGAGTCGCCGCCGTACGCCGACTCCTTGATGGCCAGCGATCTCGTGAGCGTGTCGCGCGCGCGCGTGAGCTGACCTTGATCGCGCAAGACGTTGCCGAGGTTGTTCAGCGTGTCGGCGACCTGCGGGTGCGAGGAGTCGAGCAGCGCCTCCTCGATGGCCAGCGCCTGCACGTATTCGGCGCGCGCCTCGTCGTAGCGCTTCAGGCGGGCGAGGGTGGCGCCGAGGTTCGAGTGCGCGCGCGCCACCGAGGGGTTCGACGGCCCCAGCATCTTCACGCGCAGCTGGAGCGACTCCCGGTGCGCCGCCTCCGCGCCCGCGTAGTCACCCAGCATGTACTTCACGGTGCCGAGGTTGGTGGCGAGGCCGGCCAGCAGCTCGTCAGACGCGCCGGCGCGATCGATGGCCGCCCTCGCGAAGCGCGCCCAGCGGTCGGCCTCGGCCGGCGTCGCGAACGCCGCGAAGCCCACGCGCTCCACCCACGCCCGCGCCGCGAGCTCGTCATCGTGGGCCTCGTCCGCCGCGAGGATCGCCTCCTCCGCCCAGGTGTCGGCGCCGGTGGCGTCACCCAGCCGCTTGCGCGCGATCGCCCCCTGCAGTCGCGCCTCGGCGAACACGCCCCGGTTGGCCCCCGCTTCGGCTGCGAGCGCGGAGGCCAACGCCAGCGCGTCGCTGTATTTCCCCGCGTCGATCAGCGCGCGGATCTTCGAGAGGCGCCCGCGATCGGAGTCGGAGATCTCCGCCTTCACCAACCGCTCACGCGGCCGCTTGCAGCTGTCGATCGGCAACAGCCCGCTGGCGGAGCTCACCGCGCGCTCCACGACGTCGGCGTCGGCGTGCGCGAACAACTGTGCGGTGGCCTCGAAGTCAGACAGCGCGCGGCTCAGGCACACCAGCTCTTCACCGAAGCGCTCGTCGTCGCCGGTGGGGGTCGATTCGCAGATCGCGCGGCGCTCCGCGACCCACTGCGCGGCGTAGGTGTCGAGGCGGCCCGCGGCGTCACGCCACGCGGCTGACGCCCAGCTCTTCCCGGTGCGCGCGAAGGCCTCGCCCGCGGCGCGCTTCACGTCGGCGTCCCACACGCCCTTGAGCCGGAGCGGGATCTCGTCGCACCGCGTGCGCTCCTTGTACATCGCGAGCCCGGTGACGACCGCGGCCAGCACCGAGAGCCCGGCGATGATCGCCAGCGCCAGCCGCTGCTCCTTCTGGCTGCGGGTCCTCCCGAGCTGCAGCAGCAACGCGCGCAGGTTCTGGAAGCGCTCCGCGGGCGCCGCGCGCAGCCCCTTGAGGATCAGCGCGTGGATCCGCCGCGGGACGCCGGTGTTGCCGGGCGGCGGCTGCACGCGGTTCGCCGCGATCTCCACCGCGATGGCCGCCGGCGAGTTGCCGGTAAACGGGCGAAACCCATACAGCGCCTCGTAGAGCGACACGCAGAAGCTGAACTCGTCGCTGCGGAAGTCGGTGGGCTCGCCGTGCAGCGCCTCGGGAGACATGTACGCCGGCGTGCCGATCATCGCGCCCGGCGCGGTGATGGTGCGGTGCGGTTTGCCGTCGGGCTTCTTGCGCGCCTTGCCGTGCGCGAGCCCGAAGTCCATCACGCGGGCGCGCCCGTCGCGGCCGATGATCACGTTGTCGGGCTTGAAGTCGCGGTGCGTGAGCCCTTGATCGTGCGCGGCGATGAGGCCCTCGCCGGCGGCCAGGAACACCTCGAGGATCCGCTGCCACGACGGCCTCGGCACCTGCGCCAGCCAGTCCTTGAGCGTGCGGCCCTCGACGAACTCCATCGCGAGGTACACGCGGTCGCCCGCGAGGCCGACGTCGTGCACGGTGACGACGTTGGGGTGCGAGAGCTTCGCCAGCGCCTGCGCCTCGCCCAGCAGCCGCTGCTTGAGCTCCTCGGTCAGCGCGGTGTCTTCGATGTCGGGCCGCAGCACCTTCACCGCCACCTTGCGGTCGAGCACCGGGTCCCACGCGGCGTAGACCTCGCCCATCCCGCCCGCGCCCAGCCGGTTGAGGATCACGTAGCGATCGAGCGCCTCACCTTTCTGGATCCCCGACGTCGTCAGCTTGCGCTCCCCGGAGACGTGCGTGTCGTCGAGGTGCTCGCCGGTGACGGCGGTGTCTTCAAGGCCGGTACTCACGCTGGAGAAGAGTGTACCTTCGCGCGCGCCATGGACTTGAAGACTTTGCGCCTCGCGTCGCTCCAGCTCTCGCCCGAGCGACTTGAGGCGTTCGTGACCTACCAGCGCACGATGTTGAAGGAGCTCGTCTCCGCCCCGCCCGGCGACTGGAGCGGCCGCTATGCGTTCGCCCACGCGAAGGCGCTTTCCGCCTCGAAGCTCGACCTCGTGGAGTACGGGAAGCTCAAGGCGCTGGTGGCTGACTTCTGCGGCCGCCGCTCGACGTACCTGCAGGTGAAGGCGCGCGTGGAGTCAGGCGAGCTGCAGGGCGAGAAGCTGGCGCGCGCGCAGAAGGAGCTCCCGAAGCTCGGTGACGTCGGCGAGTTCGAGGCGCGTTACGGCGCAGAAGCGGTGAAGCTGTTGCAGTCCCGCGAGGTGGAGCTCGTGCAACTGCACCGTGAGCTCGCCGCGAAAGAGGGCGGCGGCCATCTGCATCAGGCTTGAAGGGCGTCGGGGGTGATGCAGGGCGCTGTGCCGAACGTCGCGCGGGCGCTCGACTTCGAGCGCGCTCTCTCAAGCGTCGCCGCTCCACTCGGGCGAATTTGAGGAGCAACCAGATGGTTGCTTCTCATTTTGCTTCACGAAGAGGAGGTGGGCTGCCGTCTCGAGGGCCAGACGCGCGACG
>CAMLFP010000359.1 GCA_946479335.1 uncultured Archangium sp. | reverse complement strand
GGAGGTCGCCATCGGCCCCAACGGCGCGTCGGTCGGCCTCTCCGGGCGCTTCTGAGAGTCGAAGTTTCTTTCAGCGCCGGCTGAAAGCGTTTTTCAGCCGCGCGCCCGGCGCCTCACGCATTCCAACCGGTTGGCGTTGGCCCGCGGTTTGGAATGCCGCCGCCGGTGATGTGGTCTGCCGTGGTGAGTGTCGTGTTGTGCGCGAGCGGCCCGACGCTCCAGCTCTCGAGCGTGGGCCGGGGTGACGCGTTGGCCGAGCTGCTGTGGCGGCGTTCGCCCGACCTGCAGCTGGCGCGCGCGCAGGTGGCGCAGGCGCAGGCCGACTTCCAGAAGACGCAGCGGCTCCCCAACCCCGACCTCGACTTGAACGTCGGCACCTTGCCGGTGGGCCAGCTGAACCCGCCGGGCTTGAAGGACCCGTACCTCAACGTCCCCAACGTGAGCGTCGGGTTGTCGGTGCTGGTGGAGCTCGGCAAGCGCGAGCCGCGTCAGAACGCCGCCGAGCAGCGCGCGCAGGTGGCCGCGCAGCAGGCGTTGGACCAGCTCCGCGGGAAGCTCTTCGAGGCGTACGGTGTGCTGGGTGACATCGCGGCCGCGCAGGTGCGCGTCGAGGCGCTCTCGCAGCTGGTCGACGACGCCGCGGAGCTGACGCGCTTGCAGCTGGCGCGCGCGAAGACCGGCGACGCCTCGGGGCTCGACGCCGACCGCGCGCGTCTCGACGCGGTGAACGTGCAGGCCGCGCTGCTGCAGGCGCGCGGTGAGCTGAGCAAGCAGCTGCGGGCGTGCGGGGCGCTCTTCGCCCAGCCGTGCGAGCCGTTCTCTGGCAGCCCGCAGGCCACCGAGTGGTTGAACCTCAAGTTCGAGCAGGCGCAGCGCGACCCCGAGGAGCGCCCCGACGTGCGCGCCCTGGAGGCCACCGCCCGCGCCGCGCGCTTCGACGAGACGCTGGCGAAGAACCAGTGGCTCCCCGACGTGACGGTGCGCTTCGGGTACATGCGCGACCAGTTCGTCATCTCCGGCAACCAGCAGAACAGCTTCTTCGCGGGGCTCTCGTTCCCGCTGCGCATCTTCGACCACGGGCAAGACGACGCGCAGGCCGCGGCGGCGACCGCCCGGGCCGCTGAAGACGCGCGCACCCACGTGCTGGAGACCGCGCGCCTCAACCGCGCCAAGGCCGAAGCCGAGGCGCAAGACGTCGAGGTGCAACAGGCGGAGCTGCGCGAGAAGGCGCTGCCGCTCGCCGAAGACGTGGTGGACCGGCTGACCCAGGCGGTGACGCGCGGCTCGGCCTCGTTGCAGGAGCTGCTGTCGGCGCGCCGCACGCTCTCGGAGCTCATCGCCGCCGCCGCGGAGCTGGACCGCCGCGTCTACGAGCTGCGGCTGGAGCGCGCGCGGCAATCAGGAGTCGAAATCCATGTGGAATAGGTCTCACGCAGCGAGCGGCGCGGTGCTGCTCGCGCTGGTGTGCGGTTGCTCGAAGCCGCCTGACGCGGAGCTCAAGACGCCCATCGCCGACGCGCAGGGCGTGACGCTGAACGCCGACGCGCCGCAGTGGCGGTACCTCACCATCGCCGTCGCCGAAGAGGGCCCGCCGCTGGCGCCGCTGCCGGTGCCCGCGCACGTGGAACTCGACCCGCGCCGCAGCTCCGCGGTGGGCACGCCGTTGCCCGGTCGCGTGGAGTCGGTGCTGGTGCGCGCCGGGAGCCGCGTGCAGAAGGGCGACAAGCTCTTCAGCGTGAAGTCGGGCGCCTACGTGGAACTCGACCGCGACTCCGCGTTGGCCCGCGCGCAGGTCACCGTCAACGAGCGCCTCGCCGCGCGCGCCAGGGAGCTCTACGAGCTCAAGGCCGCGCCGCAGAAAGACGTGCTGACCGCCGAGGCCGAACTGGAGGCCGCGCGCCTGGCGCTCAAGGCCGCGGAGTCGAAGCAGCGCAGCCTCGCCGTCACCGCCGAGGGCGACGGCCTCTTCTGGGTGCGCGCGCCGCGGGCCGGCACCATCGTCGACTTGAACGTCTCGCCCGGCATCGAGGTGGTGCCCGAGCGCGAGGCGCCGCTGGCGCGCCTCTCAGACCTCGACGAGGTGCTGGTCATCGCCGACGTGCCGGAGAACGACATCGCCGGCGTGGCGCTCGACGGCGGCGTCACCATCAAGTCGCAGGTCGGCGAGAAGGAAGGCGCCGTCGAGTACATCAGCGAGGTCGTCGACCCGCGCCGCCGCACCGTGGAGGTCTGGGTGCGCGCCAACAACGTCGACCGCCAGCTGCGCCCCAACGGCTTCGTGGAGGTCTCGCTGCACCCCGACGCCAGCAAGACGGTGGTGCGCGTGCCCGACGCGGCGGTCGTCACCCGCGGTACGTCGAACGCGGTCTTCGTGGTGTCGGCGCCGGGCCGCCTCGAGTCGCGCGCGGTGAAGGTGGGGCGGCGCCGCGATGGCCAGACGGAGATCCGCGAAGGGCTGGTGCCCGGCACCCGCTACGTCTCGCGCGGCGCGCTGCTGCTGCTCAACCAGGTCGACCTCGCGGCGGACTTGTAGGCCATGGAACAACTCGTCGCCTTCAGCCTGAAGAACCGCGTCGCGGTGGTCTTCTTCTCGCTGGTGATCCTGGTCTGGGGCGTCATCAGCCTCAGCAGCCTCACCATCGAGGCCTTCCCCGACACCACCGACACGCAGGTCAACGTCATCACCTTGTTCGACGGCCAGCCCACCGAAGAGGTGGAGCGGCAGATCGGCCTCCCGCTGGAGCGCGCCCTCAACGGCACGCCCAACATGACGCGCCTGCGAAACCTCTCGATGTTCGGCCTGTCGATGGTGACGCTCACCTTCCGCGACGGCACCGACGGTTTGTGGGCGCGGCAGCAGGTGCTGGAGAAGCTGCGCGAAGCGGAGCTCCCCGAGGGCGTGAAGGCCGAGCTCGGGCCCTTCGCGACGCCCATCGGCGAGGTGTACCGCTACACGCTCAAGGGCGCGGGCGGCGACCCGATGAAGCTGCGCACGCTGCAGGAGTGGGTGGTGCGGCCCGGCCTCCTGCGCGTCAACGGCGTGGCCGACGTCGTCAGCTACGGCGGCCTCGACAAGGTGATTCAGGTCGAGGCGCGGCCGCAGGCGTTGGCGGGCTTCGGGCTGACGCTGCAAGACCTCGAGGAGGCGGTGCAGCGCGGCTCGCAGAACGCGTCGGGCGGTATCCTCGAGCGCGGCAGCGAGCAGTTCGTCATCCGCAGCGCGGGGCTCTTCAAGTCGCTCGACGACATCCGCGACGTGGGCATCGCCGAGCGCGACGGCACGCCGGTCTTCGTGAAAGACGTGGCCACCGTCACCGAGTCGTGGGCGCCGCGCCAGGGCGTGGTGAGCCGCGGCACCGACTACGACACCGTGGAGGGCATCGTGCTGATGCGCCGCGGAGAGAACCCCTCGCTGGTGCTGGAGCGCTTGAAGGACCAGCTCGACGTGTTGAACGCGCGCCTCAAGGACGACGGAGCGGAGATCTCGACCTTCTACGACCGCCGCGAGCTGGTCGACGCCACGCTGGAGACGGTGGGCCACAACCTCGTGGAGGGCGCGGTGCTGGTGCTGCTGGTGCTCTTCATCTTCCTGTTGGACCTCCGCGCAGCGCTCATCGTGTGCACGCTCATCCCGTTGTCGCTGGCGGTGGCGTTCATCTACCTCAAGCAGCGCGGCATGTCGGCGAACCTCCTGTCGATGGGCGCGGTGGACTTCGGCGTCATCGTCGACGGCGGCGTGGTCATCGTGGAGGCCATCCTCGCGTCGCTGGCGCTGCACGACCACAACCCCGGGCCGGTGCAGGAGCGCATCCGCAAGGCGGCGTCGGCCGTCACCCGCCCCACGGTGTTCGCGATGCTCATCATCATCGCGGCCTACGTGCCCATCTTCCTGTTGGAGCGCGTCGAGGGCCGCATGTTCTCGCCGATGGCCAACACCGTCGCCGCCGCGCTGGTGGGCGCGCTGGTCTTCGGCATCACGCTGGTGCCCGCGCTGGCCTCGTGGGCGTGGGCGAAGGGCGCGAAGCACCGTGACTCGCCGGTGCTGAAGCTGGCCGAGAGGGTGTACCTCCCGACGCTGGCCGCGGCGCTGAAGCGGCCGAAGCTGGTGTTCGGGTTCGCGCTGGCGTTGCTCGTCGGCTCCGGCGCGGTGGCCACGCGGCTGGGCAGCGAGTTCCTCCCGGAGCTCAACGAGGGCGCGCTCTACATGACCTTCACGCTGCCCTCGAACATCTCGCTCACCGAGGGCCGGCGCATGGTGCCGCGGTTGACGGAGCTCATCTCCACCGCGCCGCAGGTGGAGGCGATTCTGAGCCAGCTGGGCCGCCCCGAAGACGGCACCGACGCCACGCTGACCAACAACCTCGAGTTCTTCGTGAAGTTGAAGCCCGCCTCGCAGTGGCCGAAGGACACGCCGGAGTTGAGCGATGTCATCGAGCACCTCCAGCACACCATCGAGGAGGTGCCGGGCATCGAGGTGAACTTCTCGCAGCCCATCCGCGACAACGTGAACGAGAGCATCTCCGGGCAGTTCGGGCAGATCGCCGTGAAGCTGTACGGCGACGACCTCGGCGCGCTCCAGCAGCAGGCAGAGAAGGTGAAGGCCGTCATCTCCACCGTGCGCGGCGTGGCCGACCTCGGCATCGTGAAGAGCGGCGAGGTGCCGCAGCTGCAGGTGGAGCCCGACCGCGCCGCGCTGGCCCGCTACGGCCTGACGCTGGGCGACTTCCAGCACGTGTTCCAGACCGCCGTCGGCGGCCGCCCGGTCGACGAGTTCTGGGAAGGCGAGCGCCGCTTCGACGTGGTGCTGCGCCTCCCCGCGGTGGAGCGCGACGACGTGGAGAAGCTCAAGAAGCTGCGCGTGGCGGTGGAGGGCGGCGTCACCGTGCCGCTCGAGAGCCTCGCGCGCATCGGCACCGGCACCGGCCGCGCCTCCATCACGCGAGAGAACGGCCACCGGTACATCGGCATCCGCATGAACGTGCGCGACCGCGACCTCGGCGGCTTCGTCGAAGAAGCGCGCAGCCGCGTGCAGAAGGAGGCGCCGCTGCAGCAGGGCCAGCGCATCGAGTGGGGCGGCGAGTTCGAGAACAAGGAGCGCGCGATGAAGCGGTTGCAGCAGACGGTGCCGCTGGCGCTGGTGCTGACGCTGCTGCTGCTCTTCAACGCCTTCAAGAGCTTCCCGCGCGCGGTGCTGACGATGTTGAACGTGCCCTTCGCGTTGACCGGCGGCCTCGTCGGGCTGTGGCTCTTCGACATGCCGGTGTCGGTGGCCGCGGCCGTCGGCTTCATCGCGCTCATCGGCCAGGCGTCGCTCAACGGCGTGCTGGTGATGTCGGGCATCGCCGAGAAGCAGCAGCACGGCATGCTGCTCGACCACGCGGTGCTGGAGGGCGCGCGCGAACGGCTCCGCCCGGTGCTGATGACCGCCGCGCTCGCCGCGCTGGGCCTGGTGCCCGCCGCGATGAGCCGCGCGATGGGCAGCGAGACCCAGCGGCCGCTCGCGGTGGTCATCGTGTGCGGCACCTTGTCGGCGTGTGCGCTGACGCTGGTGCTGCTCCCGGTGATGTACCGCGAGTATCAGCGGTGGCTCTCGCGCCGAAGGTAACGCCGCGCCTCGGGCCTCCGCCCACGGAGGCTCCGCACGAGTTCGCTGACCGGCGCGGCGGCGTCGCATCAGAACGGAGCGCCGTGAGCGCTCGCGGTGGTCATCGTGTGCGGCCCCTTGTCGGCGTGCGC
>CAMLFP010000358.1 GCA_946479335.1 uncultured Archangium sp. | reverse complement strand
CCACCTCCGCTGCGTCGCGCGTGTCGAGCCCCTCGACGTCGCGCAGCACCACCGCCTCGCGATACTCGTCGGGCAACGACGCCACCGCGACCTGCAGCACCTCGCCCACCATGCGCGCGTGGGCGGCTTCATCGCTGGGCGTCGACGGCTCTTCGACCGCGCGCACCTCGCGCGACTCGAGCTCTTCATGGCGCGCCGGCTCGCCCTCGCGCAGGCGCCGCTGCTTCAGACAGAACGAGCGCGCGATCTGGAAGAGCCACGTCGAGAGCCGCGCGTCGCCGCGGAAGCTGCCCAGGTTGCGGAACGCGGAGAGCAGCGTCTCCTGCAACACCTCGCGGGCGTCGTCTTCGTTGCCGCACATGCGCAGGCCGAAGCGGTAGATGCGCGGCTCGTACCGCGCGAGGAGCTCGTCCATCGCGCGTTGCTCACCAGCACGTGCAGCAGCCACCAGGTCAAGTTCGGGAGTCGACACGAGCCAACTCATAACCCGCGCCGTGTCGACATGCGGCGGCATCCGCGTCAACGCGTTCACCGCGCACCTCCCGCAGTGCGGAACCCTGTGGTGCGGCCACTCATGCCCGGTGAGAGCCAGCGCGTTAGGATTCGGTTCGCCGGGGAACCCTTCCCTTCCCTCCCCGGCTCTCAACCGACATGAACAACGAACTGAGCCGAGTGGTGGCGGGGCCCCTGGCCGACGCCGAGAAGAAGGTGACCGAGGCGCTGAAGACCGAGGGCTTCGGCGTGCTGACCCGCATCGACATGCAGGCCACGCTCAAGGAGAAGCTGGGCGCGGAGTTCCAGCCCTACGTCATCCTCGGGGCGTGCAACCCGCCCTTCGCGCACCGCGCGGTGAGCCTCAACCTGTCGGCCGGGCTGATGCTGCCGTGCAACGTGCTGCTCTACGCCGAAGGTGACGGTGTGCGGGTGCGGGCGGTCGACCCGCGCGAGTCGGTGAAGGCCTTCCACTCCGACGACCTCGAGACGCTGGCGGAAGACGTGCGCGCGAAGCTGACCAGGGTCGTCGCGAAGCTGTGACTCAGTTCCCCAGCGCGGCGCGCGCCTCGCTGAGGAAGCGGCCGGCGGGGTACTCATTCAGGTACTTCGCGTACTCGCCCATCGCCTGACGCGGGCGCAGCTGGGAGTCGAAGCAACGCGCCTTGAGGATGCGGGCCTGTTCGGTCAGCAGGCTGCGCGCCTCGTCTTGCGCGATGTCTTCGAGCCCGGGGAGGAACTTGTCGCAGTCGCCCTTGCTCAACGCGGCGTCGGCGCGCTGCAGGAACTGGCCTTCGAGGTTCATCACCAGCGCCTTCGGCGGCGCGCCCCCACCGACCTGCACCTTCACCACCGGCGCCGGGGAGACGGCTTCGTCATCATTCGAGAGCTTCGCGGCGCTGGGCGGCGCGGGCATCGTCGCCCACTCATCGTCGACGGGCTCGGCATCGCGCGGCGGAGGCACGCCCCGCACCACGTCACCGCCCAGCGTCGGCCACACGTCGACCGGCGCGGAGACCACCACCTGCGGCGCGGCGGCCGTCTTGGGTTGCGGCATGGGCTCGAGATCGTCGGCCGACATCGGCTCCACCGCCGAGGGCTGACGCGCGCGGGTGTCGTTGAGCGCGAGCTGCGTGGGGAGCTCGACCTCTTCGGCCTTCATCGGCTCGGGCGCGGTGACCTGGCGCGACCGCGCGTCGGTCGAGGTGATGCGCGGCAGCGTTCGTGGCGTTCCACTCGCGGCCAGCATCGGCGGGTTCGACGGCGCGCCCCCCGCGGCGGGCACCAGCGCGCGCTGCTCGGCCGAAGCCGTCGCGTCGGCCACCTCGGCGACCTCGTTCAACTCGCGGCGCTCGTCGGCGGTGACCTTGAGGTGCTTCGAGTTCTCGCTGCGGGTGTCGAACCGCAGGCGCTGCCCGGGCTCGACGAAGGTGGTGTCGCCGTTGGGCAGCTCGACGCGAACCTTGCCCTCGGTCACGGAGATCTCCACCGCGTCGGCGCTGTTCTCGACGCCGAACACGGTGCCCACCACGAAGACCGACACGCCGCCGGCGTGCACCACGAAGCCCTTGCGCGGCTGGTGCGACGCGCGCACCGCGACCGAGCCGCGCTCCAGCGTCAACGCGACGTCATCGGCCGCCGCGCGGGTCAACGTCACCTGCGACTGCGCGCCAACCATCATGTGGCTCTGGTCGGGCAGGTGCAGGAACGCGCGCCCGGTCGCGCCGGTACGCAGCACATCTCCGCCGCGGAGCTCGGTGCCGTCAGCGATCTCCCCGCCGCCGTTCACCAGCGAGAGGCCCTGCGCGCGATCGACGCGCGCCCACGACTCGGGCGCCGAGGCGACCGGAGGCGGTGGCGGGAGTTCCTGAATGACCGGCTTCTCCCGGGTGGTGAGGAACAGCGCGGCCGCGGCGGCGAACGCCAGGCCTCCGCCGAACGCGAGCTTGCGGTACAGCGGGCGGCGCGCCTGCGAACGGAGCCGCTTCTCGACCATCGCGCCGATCTTCTCGTCGACCTTCTGCCAGTTCACCGCCGGCTGCGCGTCGCGCGCGGTCTCCAGCACCTCCTTCGCCACCTGGATCGCGGCGACCTGCTCGCGGCACTCCGGGCAGTCTTCCAGGTGCGCCTCCACGAAGCGGTGCTCACCGAGCTCCAGCTCCTTCGCGGCGAAGCCCCACAGCTGTTGATCGTGTGGCTTCATCACGCCACCTCCTGCTGGGTCAGTGCGCGGAGCGCGACGGCGAATTCAAGCCGCGCGTGGTGCAGGCGCGAACGCACGGTGTTGTACGAGGTGCCGACGGTCTGGGCGATCTCCTCCGGGCCCATGCCCATCAGCTCGTGGTACACGAACACGATCCGCTTCTTGGCGCCGAGCTGCTCCAGCGCGCGGTGCACGAGCTTCGCGGCCTGGGCGGCCTGCGCGGCGCGCTCCGGGTCGGCGCCGAAGTCGACGCCCTCCGGCAGCTCCGCGGTGAGGTCCTCTTTCCTGCGGCGCCACCAGCGGAGGTTCATCAGCGCGACGTTGGCGCACACCCGGTAGAGGAACGTGCGGAACTGCGACTCGCCGCGGAAGCTGGGCACCGCCTTCAGGAGCTTGAGGTACGTCTCCTGGATGAGGTCTTCCATGTCGGGGCGATTGCCCACGAGGTGGAAGAGCGTGCGCGCCACGTCGTCGCGGGTGAGGCGGTAGAGCTCTTCGAAGGCCAGCGCGTCGTCTTTCTTGATGCGATCGACCAACCGCAGCAGCCGTGCTTCGTGCTGCCCTGCCGGCGGCGGCGTGGGGACCAACCTCGGCAACGGCAACGCTTGAGCTGTCACGGGAGACCTCCGGGCTTGCGCCTCAGTACGGCGCAGCTCCTCCGTGTATTCAGGCGAAACACGGAGCTTTCCGGGGAGCAGCTGCGTCATGTCACCTTGGTTGCCGGTGCCCCGCCACGTGATCAAAACGGCCGCGCCCGCTTCCGCCCCGATGATCAACGAAAATAGGTGCGGCATCGAACTGCGTGTTTCCCACCTGGAAAACGGAGCCACGCACATGAAAGCAATGACTGTTCGAAGCCTCACCCTGCTCGCCGCGACGTTCGTCGCCAGCGGCTGCACCCTCATCAACACCGATGGCCAGCGCGCGGGAGAATGTACGTGGGGCTGCCCCGGCACCTCGTGCACGTCAGACACCGACTGCCACTCCACGTGTAGCTGTCAGAACGGCACCTGCGAGCAGCGCGCGTCGTGCAGCGACAACAGCGAGTGCGCCTACGGAGAGTTCTGCCAGACCGGCCGCTGCCACGCGGTGCCGCCCGGCTCGCACGCCTGCTCGACGTCGAATCAGTGCGGGCTCGACACCTGCATCAACGGCTACTGCATCCGCCCGTGCAGCGACAACTCGGCCTGCGGCACCGGCACGGTGTGCGTGAATGGCTACTGCGCGGCTGACACCTCGACGGTCGACGCGGGCACCGGCGGCGGCAGCGGCACGACCGGCGGTGGTGCTGGCTCGACGGGCGGAGGTTCGGGCGTGACCGGCGGCGGCTCTGCAGTCACGGGCGGTGGCACCGGCACCACGGGTGGCGGCTCCGCGACGACTGGCGGCGGCGCGGGCAGCACTGGCGGCGGCACCGGCACCACGGACGGCGGCACCAACCCCTCGACCTGCACGTTGAACAGCGACTGCGCCGCGGGCTCGTGGTGCATCAACAACGCGTGCATCCTCGGGTGCGCGGCCGACACCGACTGCGCGTCGACCGACTCGTGCAAGGGTGGCCTGTGCCGTCCCCGCCCGGCGGGGAGCTGCAGCACCGCGGCGCACTGCGCGTCGACCCAGGATTGCGTCGACGGCAACTGCCGCGACCACTGCACCACCAGCGCTGACTGCGGCAGTGGCTTCGCGTGCAGCATCGGCTACTGCCTGCCGACGACCACGCCGCCGGTCTGCACCTGCCCGTAATCCCCCCGAGACTCGAGTGAGGTGAGAGGCGTGGAGCTTCGTGCTCCGCGCCTCTTACTTTTTCAGCGCGCCGGCGAGCTCTTCGTAGATGTGGATGGCGCTCTTCACCGACTTCTCCCAGTCGCCGAGGTGCAGGCTCTCATTCTCGGAGTGCGCGTTGGTGTACGGGTCTTCGACGCCGATGAGCAGCGCGGGCACACCGCCGAGCTCCTTGCTGAACGGCTCCACGAAGGGGATGGACCCGCCGCAGCCGATGGCGACCGACTTGGTGCCGTAGCCCTTCTCGAGCGCGCGGAACGCCGCCTGGAACGCGGGGCCCGACGGGTCGGTGTACCACCAGCCCGCGACGGAGTCGGGCGTCACCACGCACTCCAGCCCCCACGGCGTCGCCTTCTTGATCGCGTCGATGAGCGCCTGCTGCACTTCCTTCGCGTCGAGGTTCGGCACCACGCGGATGCCCACCCGCGCCCACGCCGACTCGCAGACGATGTTGCGCGCGTCTTTGCGCGAGCTGGCCTGGATCGCGTTCACGGTGAGCGACGGCTGGCGCCAGTTCGTCTCCCACGGGTGGCGGCCGTTGCCCATCAGCTCGACGCCGGGGAGCAGCCCATCCACAGGTCCTCGCACAGGCCGTGCAACACCTTGGCAAAGCCGCCGCGCGGCAAGCCCAGGTCCTGCTCTATGTGAAGCCCATGCAAGGCATCCAGCTCGGACCGGCTGACATGGCCATCCGATATCAACAGCAAGGCGATGACTCGGGCTACCGCTTCGGGGCTATTGCGGGGATAGCTACGCATTTCTGATTTCCTTGATATGGGGTACGTGCAATGACAAAGGTGACAAGCAAGCAATGGTTGACCCAGCGCGCCGCCCTAGCGGCGATAGCGTGAACGCGGCTGCCAGCCGTCGCGGTATTGGGCTTGCACCCGCAGCGGCACTTTGACCGGCACGCGCCGCAGCACGGGTGCCCGAGCCACGGCAACACGGGAGAGCCAGCGCACAAGGCGATGACGCAGGGAGAAAATGAGCGAAGAGATTCCAGACCAGGGTTTCACGGACGGCTCCTTTGAGGCGGAAAACTGCGAACAGGAAGAAGCCTTGAATGTGTGCCCCCCACCCGCTGAAAAGAAGCAGGTTTTCTCTGACATACACATCCAGAAAACCGATGTGATTCATCGGCAGCGAAATCGCAGCCAAAGCACAGAGTTTTCAGAGATTCAACGAAGAAATTTCCTGCTGGTTGGCCGCCAAGCTGCGGGCTACGGTGTCATCCTCAACTCAGGAGATCGCAAATGCAGATTCTTTTCAGAACACGCCACCCC
>CAMLFP010000357.1 GCA_946479335.1 uncultured Archangium sp. | reverse complement strand
GCGTACTTGAAGCCCGGGCCCTTGGTCTCGTCGTCGTCGACGATGACGCGAAGGCCCTGCTTCTTCGCCTCGGCCGCCAGCGCGTGCGCCTTCTCGCGCACCGGGCCGCGCTCTTCAGGCGTCTTGCCGATGATGATGATGACCAGCTGCGTGGGCGCGAGCTTCGGCGGCACCACCAGACCCGCGTCATCGGAGTGCGTCATGATCAGCGCGCCGATGAGCCGCGTGGAGACGCCCCACGAGGTCTGCCACACGTATTCCTTCGTGCCTTCCTTCGACTGGTACTGCGTGTCGAACATCTTCGCGAAGTTCTGCCCGAGCATGTGCGAGGTGCCGGCCTGCAGGGCCTTCTTGTCCTGCATCATCGCTTCGATGGAGTACGTGTTCACCGCGCCGGGGAACTTCTCGCTCTCGGTCTTCTGGCCCTTGATGACCGGCATCGCCATGTAGTCGACGGCGAAGCGCTCGTAGACGTCCAGCATCCGCAGCGTCTCCTCGGTCGCCTCGGCCTCGGTGGCGTGGCACGTGTGGCCCTCCTGCCAGAGGAACTCGGTGGTGCGGAGGAACAGGCGCGGGCGCATCTCCCAGCGCATCACGTTCGCCCACTGGTTGATGAGGATCGGCAGGTCCCGGTAGCTCTGCACCCAGTTGGTGAAGCTGCGGTTGATGATGGTCTCCGACGTGGGGCGGATGACGTAGCGCTCGCCCTCGGGCAACGGCTTGCCACCGGCGTGCGTGACGACCGCGACCTGCGGCGCGAAGTCGGCGACGTGCTTCTTCTCCTTCGCCAGATACGACTCGGGGATCAGCACCGGGAAGTACGCGTTCTGGTGGCCGGTGTCCTTGAACATGCCGTCGAGGACGCGCTGCATGTTCTCCCAGATGGCGTAGCCGTTGGGGCGGATGACCATCGAGCCGCGCACGTCGGAGTTGTCCGCCAGCTTCGCGCGCTTGACGAGCTGGATGTACCACTCGCTGAAATCCTCAGCGCGGGCGGGGAGCTTGAGGTTGTCATTCCCCTTCTTCGGAGCGGGCTGCTTGGCGGCGTCAGACATGCGCGCGCCTATAGCCGAAACTGACTAGACACAGGCGCATGTTGATGGCGCTCGTGGTCTCGGCGGTGCTGGCGCAAGACGGAGGCGTCTCCGACGTGCAGGAGCGCGCGTCGCTGACCGTGCAGAAAGACGGCGCGCGCGTGCTCAAGGTGCGCGACTCGGCCAAGGCGAAGTGGCGGCCGTTCATGCAGGTGAGCGCAGACTTCACGCTCGAAGTCATCGACCTCACCGACGACAAGGAAGGGTTGGTGCTGCTGCACAACATCAACGCCCCGGCGCACGCGGTGGAGAAGAACCTGAAGTCGGGCTCCGAGCGCGAGCTGCTCATCGCCGACGGGCTGCGCGTGACTGACGTCGACGGCGGCGTGGCGCTCACCGGCGTGCAAGACGGCGGCACGATGGTCTGGGTCTACGACCGCAAGGCGAAGAGGTTCATCGCGCAATGACCCTCCGCGCCGAGCCGTTGTCAGAGAAGCACCTCGCCGAGCTGCAGCTCGCCACCGAGCGCGCATTGCAGCAGTGGGCCAAAGACATCTTCGCGCCGCAGGTCATCCTCCAAGCGATGGAGCGGGTGCTGTTGTTCCTCCGCCGCAACCCCGGCGCGTCGGCGCAGGCGCGGCAGGTCTCGTCGCTGGCGTTCATCGTCGGCGATCAGGTGGTGCAGCTCGGCGGGTGGCGGTGGATGAGCGTGAGCGAAGACGGCTCGGTGAACCCGGCCATCGTCTCGCCCGACGGTTCGAAAGCGGTGTTGATGGTCGACGTCGCCACCGAGTGGGTGCTGGGGAAGGGCTCCATCCCCTCGCTGGTGCGCGCGTGCCTTGAAGGCGGAGAACACGAACACGTGGTGACGCTGTGATCCTCGAGAACGACCTCCGCGACCGTCTGCGCGGCATGACGAAGACCGCGCGGATGTGGGGCAGCCCTGAGGAACTCGAGAGCGCCGCGCTGCACTTCACGCACGTGCTGCTGACGGCACGCGACGCGACCTGGACGCTGGAGAAGACGAAACAGAAGTGGTCCTCACTCGGTGGCCCCTTCGCGCAAGACGCCGAAGAGCACCTCGCGATGCGCGAGAAGATGTACGGCGCCGCCGAGGCGCAAGCGCGGGTGCAGGTGGTGCAGGGCTTCGTGGTGGTGTGGGCCTCGCTGCAGCGGCACGCAGAGCGCGAGGCCGCCATCGGCCCGTGGATCGAGACGTTGCTCGACGGCCCGCACCTCGTCGAGACGCCCGACCGGCTCAACATGACGCTCTTCGCGCTGATGGGCTTCGTCGCCGCCGAGCCGCAGGCCTACGTGCAGGCGCTCAACCTCGAACGTCACCGCATCGGCGGGCACGAGCTGCGGCCGCTCTCCGTCGTCGCGCCGCCGGGGCCGACCGACGCGGGCGTCACGTACACGCGCAACTTCCAGTCGTGGAGCCGCGTCATCGACGGCATCGCCGCCGTCTCCGCGTCGCTCACGTGAGCTGCTGGTAGACCTCGTCGGCCCACTTCGTCGCCGCGGCGCCGGAGAAGTGCACGCGGTCGACGGTGTTGTTCTGGTTCGTGTACTTGCGCGAGTCGACGATGGTCATCGCCTTCTTGCCCGCCGCGGTGCGCTCCGCGTTCACCTCTTTGAGCGCCGCGTAGAACGCCGCCTCACGCGTGCCGTCGACGAACTCGTTGCTGTACCCGCGCACGTCCGGAGGCCCGACCCACACCACCCTGGTGCCCGCGGCGTCGGCCTGCTTCAGCACCGCGCGGATCTGCGCCTTGTTCCACGTCTTCGAGGCGCTCAGTTGATTGGTGCCGAGCGCGACCACCAGCACCTTCGGCTTCTTCGAGAGCACGCTCGCGAGACTCGGCGTGGAGAAGATGGTGCCGCCCGCGTTGGTCTGCGTGCCGTTGAGGAAGTTGTTCGTCGTCGCGCTGGGCACGCCCTTGAACGTGGTGAGCGCTCCGCCGCCGTTCGACAGGTAGTTGCCCAGCTTGCTCTTCAGCCGCGCGCCGAACACGCCCGCGGTGTGGCTGTCGCCGATGAACGCCACCTTCGCATTCGCGGGAATCGTATTCCCATTTGTGGGAGTCGCCGGCGTGGGGCTCGTCACCGGCGTCGGCGCGCTGGTGGGCTTCGTCGTGCCCAGCTTCAACACCTGGCCGACCACGATGACGTTCACGTTCTTGAGGTTGTTGAGCTTCGCCAGCGCCGACACGGTGGTGCCGAACTTCTTCGCGATGGCGCCGAGCGTGTCTCCCGCGCGGACCTTGTAGGTGGTGGCGGTGCTCGCCGCCGGCTTCGGCCTCGCGGGCGCAGCGGGCTTCACCGGCGTCGGGTTGAAGCTCGAGATGTTCAACTTCTGCCCGACCATCAACACGTTGGGGTTCGCGAGGTGGTTCGCCGCCGCCAGCGCGCTGACGGTGGTGTGGAAGCGCTGCGCGAGGCCCCAGAGCGTGTCACCGGGTTTCACCGAGTAGGTCGCCATGCCTCTCTTCTCGCCGCGGCGCGCGCGCCCGCCCACGCCGTGGCTGTCAATTCTGGGCCCGCTTCGCCCGCGCAACTCCCGCGCGAGACCGTCGAGTGCCGACTTCACGCACTCGCGGTGGTCGAATTGCTGATACAAAAGCCCGGTAACTCAAACCTTGGGATTTCATGATTTCAAATACTTACAAAGGCGTCGTCGTGTCGGTGGTGATCGCTGTTCTGTCGGGTTGTAACCCGGGAGGCGGGGGTGGAACCGGTGGAGGCTCCGCCTCGACCGGCGGCGGCGTCGGCTCGACCGGAGGCGGTTCGACGGTTTCGGGCGGCGGCTCAGCGGGCACCGGCGGCGGCTCGGCGGTGACGGGCGGCGGTGAGGGCGCCACGGGCGGCGGCATGGCGGGCGTCTGCGAGGGGCAGCCCGACGGCACGCCGTGCGGCGATCTGAACGCCCACGCCTGTGACGCGGCCGACAGTTGTCTCAACGGCCAGTGCGTCGTGAACCAGGCCGCGGAAGGCAGCGCCTGTGCGCCCGCCGTCGACGACGCGTGCAACACCTACGCGTGCTCCGCGGAGGGGCAGTGCGTCGTGGCGGCCTCGGTGGCGGACGGCACCGCCTGCGGCGACAGCTCGAGCAGCGAGTGCGACCTCCCCGACCAGTGCTTCAGCGGCGTGTGCCAGCCCCGCTACGAGTTGGTGGGCGTCGCGTGCGGCGATGCCTCGGTGACCGCGTGCTCCGACGCCGACACGTGCGACGGCTTCGGCCGTTGTCAGGCGAACCTCGCGCCGGCCGAGACGCCGTGTGGCGATCAGAGCGCGACCGACTGCACGGGCGCAGACACCTGCAACGGCGCCGGCATCTGCGTGCCGCGCAACTTCCCCGACGGTACGGCGTGCGGTGACCCGGCCGACTCGCAATGCAACGGCGCCGACACGTGCGTCGACGGCCTGTGCCTCGCCCACATCGCCGACGCGGGCGCGCCGTGCGGCGATCTCGCCGACACCGAGTGCACCGTGGCCGACACCTGCGACGGGCTCGGCGCGTGCCTCACCAACGACGCGCCCGACGGCACCCCCTGCGGCAACGCCAACGCGACGGAGTGCGACTTCGCCGACACCTGCCTCACGGGCCTGTGCAACCCGAACTACGCGATGCCCGGCTACGCCTGCGGTGACGCGACCGACGTGGAGTGCAACCCGGCCGACCGCTGCGACGGCACCGGCTCGTGCACGGTGCTCTCGGTGGCCGACGGCGTGGCGTGCAGCGACTGCGACGGCGGCGTCGGTCAGTGCGACCTCTGCAACGCGGGCACGTGCGGCGAGTCGACCTGCGTGCTCGGCGCGGCCACCTCGCTCATCAACAGCTACAACGCGGGCAACAACCACCGCGGCAACATGTTCGACGTGCACGCCCTCAACGCGCTGGTCATCACGGAGATCACCGCGTCGCCCATGGGCAACACCACCGTCGAGGTCTACGTGACGCCGGGCAGCTACCAGGGGAAGGGGACGGACCCCTCGCAGTGGACGCTCCTCGCCTCGGTTCCGGTGCAGTACACGGGCGGCGGCGCGCTGCTGCCGTACACCTTCAACATCCCCATCGAGGCGGGCGGCTCGCGCGGTCTCTACGTGACCAGCAACTCGACCGCCGTGAGCCTCAACTATTCGAACGGCACGCAGGAGGGCGCGCTGAACGCCGTCGACGCCAACCTCGAAATCTACCAGGGCGTCGGCCTCGAGTACCCCTTCACGCAGGGCACCGGCGCCTTCTACACGCCGCGCATCTGGAACGGGACGCTCGGCTACATCACGCCGGCGCAGCTCGCGGTGCCCAGCACCGGCAGCGACGTCGTCGACGGCCTCACCTTCGACGTGCACGCGATCTCAGCGACGCGGCTGTCGGGCTTGAGCGTGCGCACGGCGACGGGCCCGTACGACTACGCGGTGTACTTCCGCACCGAGAGCGCGGCGGGCGCGGAGGCCGACATGAACGCCTGGCGGTTGCTCGGCACGTACGCGAACCGCACCGGCCCCACCGTGGCGCTCCCGTTCCCGCAGGGCATCTCCATCCCCGCAGGGAAGACGTTCGGCTTCTACGTCACCTCGCCCGACGCGGGCGCGCTGCTGGCCTCTCCTGCGACCGACGCGGGCGTGGTCGGTGGGGCTGACGCGACGATCGAGGTCCTCAGCGGCACGGAGGTCATCGGAACCTTCGGCGGCGCCGGTGCGCCGAAGATGTTCGACGGCGAGCTGCTCAAGCTGCAGTGCCAGTG
>CAMLFP010000356.1 GCA_946479335.1 uncultured Archangium sp. | reverse complement strand
TGCTCCAGCTTGAGCACTGCCGGGGCGCGCGCGCGCACCAGCTCGATGGTCGACTGCGAGAGCGCCGCGGTGTCGAGCACCACGCGCGCGGCCGCCGGCGCCAGCGGGTGCTTCGGAGACCGCTCCAGCAACGCGAGCGACGCGGCGAGCGCCTTCTGCGGCTGCATGGTGCGCTGCGCGAGGAACACCTGGCCCATCAGCGCGTAGGGCTCGCCGGGGTTCTTCTTCACCGCGTCGTCGAGCAGCGCGGTGGCCTTCGCCGCGTCGCCGTCGATCAGGAGCGCGCGGAACCCGGCCAGCGCCTGGGTGCGGGCATCGGCGCCGGCGCCCGCACGCGCGGCCGCGTCATCGAGGGCCTGCGTCGGGGGCGCGCCGCGGTGGGCACACGCGGCCAACGCCAGGAGAAGAACGAGTGAAAGACGGCGCATCAGACGGCGCAAGGTATGTGGCCGTGCCGACGCGCGCCACCAAACTCCCTCTCCCCCGGGGAGAGGGTTGGGGTGAGGGGCGCGACGTGATGTTCAACAACCAGCGAGTCGAGCGCAGCGAACGTCGGCGATCACGGAACGGTGTCTCGGGGGAAGCCACGCAGGTGTTGAGCGGATCTTTCGCGAACACCGGGCAGCGCTTCTGCGGAGCGCGACCACTCTCCCTCAACAACAGCAGCGCCTCTGCCGAGCCAGGCATGCCTCGCACGGAGCACGCGCCGATCCTCATCGATAGCCACGAAGCGCTTCGTGGGCCACGAGCGAACTTCGGCAGACAACGACGCAGCGTTTATGTGAAGCCGAGCAGTCCTTCCGCGGAGCCCGCGCAGTCTTTCCGCGGAGCCGGAGCAGTGCTTCTGCGGAACCCGAGCAGTGCTTCTGCGGAACCCGAGCAGCGCTTCCGCGGAACCGGAGCAGTACCCCGCTGAGTCCGAACAGAGCATCGCGGTGGCCGAACAGTGCCCCGCGGAACCCGCGCAGTGCCTTGCGGAGTCCGCGCAGTGCTCCGCTGAGCTCGCGCCGTGCTCCGCTGAGTCAGCGCAGTGCTCCGCGGCGTCCGCTCAGTGCCCCGCGGAACCTGCACCGCGCTCGCAACGACCAGCGCACCACGCAGCTCTCGACGGCAACCGACGCGAGAATACCGGCGCCCTGCCCTTCTCCCCCGAGCCCCTCACCACGCGCAGCACTGCTCCAAGCTGAGGAACTCCGATTTTCAATTTTTGAGCTCCCGCACGCCGCCCGCCGCCCAACTCAGTGCTGACACTTCGACGCGCGTCCCCTCCACACACCGCCACCACCGAGGCGCATCACGTTCCCGCGGCGCGAACACGCCCGGTTCCTCTTTGCGAATGCTGATGCAGCGACACCCGGAGCCACACGCTTGCACCAGTGCGTCCGGAGCCGCGGGGCTCGCCCGTCACGCGCACCCCGCCCGCCATCACAGACCGCTGCCCCTCAAAGCTCACGAGCTACACGACAGCGCCGAGCTCCCGGGCTTGCTGCGCGCCCACTCCGGCCGCTTCTTCGCGTACGCCTCTTTCCCCGGTTGCTCGTCGAACGGCCGCTGCATCACCTCGTACAGCTCGCGCACCTTGGAGTCGTCGCCCGCGTGCGCGGCCTCGATGGCCTCCTGCGCGAGGTAGTTGCGCAGCACGTACTTCGGGTTCACCGCGTTCAACTGCTCCGCCGTCGCGCCCGCGTCGCGCGCGCGCTTCCACCACCGCGCCACCCACGAGAGCCCCTTCGCCAGGTGCGCCTCGGAGGGCTCGCCATAGAACGCCGCGCGCAACACCTCGGGGAACCGCGTCGGCGCCGGCTGCGCAAGCACCGCCGACAGCCCGCGGAAGAAGTTCGTCATGTCGAGCTCCTCCGCGCCCATCCACTCGAAGAGCTCCTGCGCGAACTCGGGGAACTCCGCGTCGTCGCGCACGCCCAGCTTCTGCGCCCACAGCCGCGACGCCTCCGCCTCGAACACGCGCTGGTACTCGCGCAGCGGGGCCACGAGCTGCTCGTCGTCATCACCCATCAACGGCAACAGCGCGACGCCGAGCCGCTCGACGTTCCACATGCCGATGGCGGGCTGCGCGCCGTACCGGTAGCGGCGCTGCTGCGCGTCGGTGGTGTTGGGAGTCCACCCCGGGTTGAAGTCGTCCACCCAACCGTAGGGCCCGTAGTCGAGCGTCAACCCCAGCATCGACATGTTGTCGGTGTTCATCACGCCGTGCACGAAGCCCACCGCCTGCCAGTGCGCGATGAGCTTCGCCGTGCGCCGCGACACCTCGTGCAGCACCTCCAGCGCGTCCTTCGCCTCGGGGAAGTAGTGCGCGCGCGTGAAGTCGAAGAGCTGCTGCAACAGCGCCGTGTCTTCACGCGACGCGGGCAACTCGAAGTTGCCGAAGCGGAGGAACGACGGCGCCACGCGGCACACGATGGCGCCCGGCTCCTCCTCGGGGTTGCCGTCGTAGAACATGTCGCGCACCACCTTCTCACCCGTCGCCACCAACGACAGCGCACGCGTGGTGGGCACGCCGAGGTGATGCATCGCCTCGCTGCACAGGAACTCGCGGATCGACGAGCGCAGCACCGCGCGCCCATCGGCCCGCCGCGAGTACGGCGTCGGCCCCGCGCCCTTGAGCTGGAGCTCGTAGCCGTTGAGCTCTCCCAACCCGATGGCGCGCCCGTCGCCGAGCTGCCCCGCCCAGTGCCCGAACTGATGCCCGCCGTAGTTCGCCGCGAAGGTGGTGCTGCCCGGCGGCGGCGCGTTGCCCGAGAGCACCGGCAAGAGCGCGTCGACATCGCGCAGCGAGAGGCCCAGCAGCTGCGCGACCTCGTCTGACGCGAGCAGCAGCTTCGGTGAGGCGACCGGCGTGGGCGCGACCTTCGACCAGAGCGCGCCCTTCACGATGCGCGGGGTGTTGTCGGCCAGCGCATCTCCGGGGAGCTGCTGCACGAAACGCGGGGAGAATTGAAACGACATGACGCCGCAATGTAACGAGCGCAGATGACGCGCGCAGCCGATGACAGCGCGCGCGGAGCAGCGCTATGCCGTGCCGCCATGCGCCTCACCGCACTCGCCGTGTTCTCTGTCGTCGTCTGTTTCTCCGCCTGCGGGCCCACCACCACGCAGTGCGGCCCCGAGAACTGCGGAGGCTGCTGCGCCGCCGACGGCACCTGCCAGCCCGGCAACACGGCCACGCAGTGTGGCGCGTCGGGCGCGCTGTGCAGCGCGTGCACCGGCACCGACGTGTGCGACGCGCACGTGTGCGCGGCTCCGCATTGTGACGCCAGCAACTGCGACGGCTGCTGCACCAGCGACGGGCTGTGCCACACCGGAGACCAGGACGCGCAGTGCGGCACCGGCGGCGCGAGCTGCGCGGCGTGCGACGCCAGCCAGTCGTGCCAGAGCAACGCCTGCGCGACGCGCGTCGACCCCATCACCGCCACCGCCGAGACGTGGACGTGGGTCGGCTTCCCCGACAGCGCGTGCGGCAACGGCGCGGCCACCGGCATCGGCGTCAACCTCACGACGCGCAGCACCGACGTGCTCATCTATCTGCAGGGCGGCGGCGCCTGCTGGGACTCGGTGACCTGCGGCTACCTCCACACCGCGACCGCGACCGACACCGGGTACACCGCGTCGAGCTTCGCGGGCGATGGCACCAAGTCGGCCGCGCCCTTCTCGCGCGCCACCTCCACCAACCCCTTCAAGGACATGAGCTACGTCTACGTGCCGTACTGCACCGGCGACGTGCACGCGGGCGACACGGTGACCACCTACCCGGCCACCACCGTGGGCACCGTCAACGTCCCCGAGACGACGGTGCACCACCGCGGCGCGGCCAACATGCGCGCGTACCTCGCGCGGCTCGCGGTCACCTTCCCCAACGCCACGCGGGTCTTCGTCTCTGGCTCGTCGGCCGGCGCGTACGGCGCGGAGTTCAACTTCGCGGCGGTCAAGGCCGCCTTCCCCAACGCGGAGGTCCACGTGCTGGCCGACTGCGGGCAGATGATCAACCCGTCGGGCTCGCTGTTGTCGACCTGGGTCTCCGCGTGGAACCTGCAGGTGCCCAGCGGCTGCACGGGCTGCGCGGCCGACTTCACGAAGTACCCCACGTGGCTCTTCTCGACCTACCCGCAGAGCCGCTTCGCGCTGCTGGCGTACATGCAAGACGGCACGCTCTCGCAGTTCTTCGGGTACACCGGCGCGCAGTTCGAGACGCAGACGCGCGCGCTGCTCACCGCCGACTACGACCCGACGTCGAACGCGAAGTACTACCTCGTCGCCGGCAACTCGCACGTGATGCTGGGCAGCCTCAACACCATCACCAACAACAACGTCACGCTCCTCGACTGGACCAGCGCGTTCGTCTCCGGCACCGGCTGGGCGAGCGTGAACCCTCCGTGAGCGAAGGTGATCATCGGGGCCGTTTGCCGCACGGCTGAGAGCCTGTAAGAGTCCACTTCATGTCCATCTCCGACGTGAAGAAGTCACTGGCTTCGACTGCGGGCACCATCAACCGCGATGGCTCCATCACGACGAAGAAGGAGCACAAGGGCGGCAACGCCTCGAGCACCCAGCAGGCCACCGAGAGCAAGAGCGGCGGCTGGCTGGCGCCGAAGAAGTCGAAGGCCGAGGTCACCTCCCAGGCCGGCAGCCGCGAGGTGAAGAAGAGCTGGAGCGAGAGCACCGACGCCTTCGGCCGCGCCGAGAGCTCCAGCGCGCGCACCACCAAGAAGACCGACGGCAACCACTCGGTGAGCACCTCGCTGAGCCGTTCGTCGACCACCGGGCCGGGCACCTTCGACGTCAACAAGACCACCGCGGGCGTCAGCAGCTCGGTCGTCGACGGCAAGAAGACCAACACCAGCGGCGTCTCGGTCACCACCGATGACCGCGGCAACCGCCAGGTGGTGCGCGAGGAGTCGACCAAGGTGAAGGACGGCAACGTCACCACCACCTCGTCGAGCAAGGAGACCTCCGGCACCAGCTTCAACGTGAAGAACGAGGCGGGCCTCAAGGACGGGAAGTTCAGCGTCTCCTCGCAGGGCGATTGGAAGAGCGGCAGCGCCTCCGACAAGAGCTGGAGCCGCGAAGACGAGAAGAAGAAGACCGACGGCGGCTTCTCCCAGGTGAAGGACGACGGGCTCTCGAAGGCGCAGAAGGCCGGCGACCTCCTCGCGGCGATGGGCCTGCAGACCGACCTCATCACCAAGGAGAAGTCGGACACCCTGCACTCCATGAAGTTCAAGGACGACGAGCTCAACGGCAGCAAGTCGTTCGTCGGCACCGACGCCGGCGTGCGCAAGGAGACCGAGCTGACCTTCGGCGCGAACGGCGTGAAGGGCAACTTCAAGCGCGAGGCCGTCGCCGGGGCGTACGCGCAGACCGCGGGCAAGAAGACCGGCGCGCACGGCACCGCGGAGGGCGCGCTCGAGGCCAAGGCCGAAGCCACCGCGTCGGTCACCGCGAAGGGCACGCTCAACAGCAACGGCCTCGACGCGACGGCGGGCGCGAAGGTCAGCGTCGGCGTCGAAGCGTCGGCCACCGGCAAGCTCACCTCGAACTCAGTCACCATCGGCGGCGAGAAGTTCACCGCGGGCGTCGAAGGCAAGGCGCGCGTCTCCGCCGAGGCGAAGGCGGAGGCCACCGTCACCGCGAAGGTGACGCGCAACCCGCCCACCGCCGTGCTCGAGGGCAAGGCCGGCGTCTCCGCGGTCGCGAAGGCGGAGGTCGAGGGCTCCATCACGCTCGGCCCCGTGAAGTTGATGGGCAGCGCGTACGGCAGCGCCGGCGTCGAAGC
>CAMLFP010000355.1 GCA_946479335.1 uncultured Archangium sp. | reverse complement strand
TGCCCGCGCACAAGCTGACCCTCTCGGGGAAGGTCATCATCCACCGGCACTTCTCCGCGGGCGGGAGCGCGGTGTTCATGTCGGGGCGCTACGGCTTCCTCACGGCGTCTGACGCGCTCGACGGCACCGGCGTCGTCGGGCGGCTGTCGAACTCGCTGTTGCTCTCGGCGTGGCTCGGCGCCGATCACGTCGGGCTCGAGGGGCTGTCGTTTCAGCTCGGGGTCGGCAATATCCTCGACGCGAATGTCCCCTTCGTGCAGCCGTATGACGCAGGCATGGCGCCCTTGCCCGGCCGTGGTCGCGAGTACTTCCTCCGCGTGTCGCTCGAGCTGGAGAATTTGAAGTGAGGCGCGTCGCGTTGCTCCTCGCGCTCGCCTCGGGCGCGGCGTTCGCCGAGGAGGCCGTGCCGCCCGCGCTGGCCCTCAAGGTGATGCTCAAGGTGCTGTCGTACGACCCGGCGCTGTCGTCGCATGGCAGCGGTGACTTCGTGGTGGTGGTGCCCTTCGCTCCCGGGCAGGACGACGCGGCCCAGGCGCTGGTGCGCGAGGCCACGGCGCTCGACGTGAAGTCGGTCAACGACCGGCCGCTCAAGTTCCTCGCGGTGGCGACGCGCGACGCGGAGGCCAAGAAGCCCACCGCCGTGCTGTTGCTCAACGCGCTCCCCCTCGAGGCGCGCGCCGAGACGCTCAAGTGGAGCCGCTCCGCGAAGGTGTACTCGCTGGCGCTCGACGCGGCCGCGGTGAGTGAAGGCGCGCTGCTGGGCGTGGGCGTGGCGAACGGCAAGCCGCAGCCGGTCATCAACGCCACCACCGCGAAGGCGTTGAACGCCGACTTCAAGGCGGTGCTGCGGCTCGCGCGCGTCGTGCAATAGCCCCGCCTCCCTCTCCCGTGGGGAGAGGGCCGGGGTGAGGGGCGCGCCGCCATGCAGGAACGTCGCGATGCAGGAACGCCGCGATGCAGGAACGCTGCGATGCAGAAACGCTGCGCCGTGCGGGAAGCCGCGCCATGCAGGACGCCGCGCCATGCGGGCACGCCGCGCTCCCCTCGCCGAGGGCGCGGAGTAGAACGCGCGGTCGTGAGTTCCGTCATCGAGAGGACGTTGCGCACGCTGCCGAAGTTGAACGACGCGTTACGCGCGGGGTTCCGCGCGGCCTTCACCGATGATCAGTGCATGGCGTGGGGTCGGCGCTCCAGCGCGCGCGAGGTGCTGCGCGAAGGGCAGGCGTGGCTGGTCACCATGGACCGCGCGCTCAAGAAGGTGCCGCCCTTCGCGTACTCGCGCCGCCGGCTGGCGTGGCTCGCGGAGCAGCTGCTGGCTCTCGAGCGCGAGGTGGCCGCCACCACCGATCCGGAGCGCGGCGAGAAGCTGGAGGCCCGAGGCGTGGCGCTCAAGCGCGCGGTGGAGGCCCGGCGGCAGCTCGCGCAGCAGCTCCGCGCGGTCATCGGCGGGCAGCGGCGGTGGCTCGAGCCGCTGTACGCGTCGCGCCCCGCCAACGCCCAGCGCCCGCAATACGTCCTCACCTCCCTCGACGCCACGCTCGCGCTCGCTGAGCAGCTGGCGCGCGACAAGGTGCTGGCGCCGCTGCTGCTCGACGTGGGTTTCGACGCCCGGGCGCGCGCCGCCGTCGTGGCCGTGCGCGAGGACCTCGACCGCATGCGCGTGGCCACCCTCGCCATGGCCGGCCGCCCGGGCGACACGCCCTCGGTGAACCTGTTGGAGGGTCGGGTGCTCAGGGAACTGCGGTACGCGAAACGATTGTTCGATGAAGCAAGACGGTCAGGTGTGTCAGTGCCATCGATTCGCGTGTCGCAGAAACTCAAAGCTGTGTTTCAGATTCGTAAAAGTCACGATGACGAAACAGATTAGTGCGTGCGCGGTGATCTATTTTCGCGTGCACCTCTGACGCTCTCTCGCCGTTGAACAGGCCCTCGCGCGCCGAGCACCAGGGAGCCCTGCGCGCGACGGGGAGACGGGTTCACGGCTGGGGCGGCGGGCCTGACGGCGCGCAGGCGAGCGTGCCGCTGCCGTCGGGGCCGGTGCGGCAGGTGCCCGACATGGTGTTGCCGTGGAAGGTGACGCTGCAACTCGCGCCCGCGGAGAGGCTGGCGCACGCGGCGAGCGCCTCTGGCGGCGGGCCGTGGTGACCGCCGGGGCCTCCCGCGGGCAGGCACGCCAGCGTGCTGCTGCCGTCGGGGCCGGCGCGACAGGTGCCGGTCAGCGTGCGGTCGTGGTGGGTGAAGCTGCAACTCGCGCCGGCTGACTGGTTGGCGCACGCGGCGGTGGCTTCGGCGGGCGGGCCGCGATGCCCTCCCTTGCCGCCCTCGGGCCGGCACGCCGCAGCCTCGCCGGTGGGCCCGGCGCGGCAGGTGCCGACGAGGTTGTGGCCGTGGAGCGTGAATCCGCAGGCGGTCCCTTCAGCCTGGCCGCTGCACGCCGCTGTCGCTTCGGCCGGAGGCCCGCCGCGGGGGCCGGAGTTCGTCGTTTGCGCCAGCGCCGCGGTGGCGAGGAGCGTGCTGATCAGAATGGTGCGCATGGGTCTTCCTGGGTTGGGCGGGAGTGCCGCTCCAGAAGACCGCCCGGCCGCCCGAAGCGTGAGCGTGCAGAGGCAGTGCTGCTGATGGAGCTCCCGGCGCCAGCGTGCGTAGCCTCGGGCGGTGAAGCCTCACGACGTTGACCGCGCAGCTGACGGTGCGCCCGCCGCAGAGCTGCGTCCCGGTGCGCTGCTGCACCACTGCGACGCGCGCGCGGGCGAGCGCCGTGAACGTGTTGAGGCAGCGCTGCTTCGCGCCGGTTCTGCTGACGGAGCTCCCGGCGCCGGCGTGCGTAGCCTCGGGCGGTGAAGCCTCACGACGTTGACCGCGTAGCCGTCGGTGCGCCCGCCGCAGGGCTGCGTCCCGGTGGCTACTCCACCACTGCGACGCGCGCGGGCGAGCGCCGCGAGCGTGTTGAGGCAGCGCTGCTTCGCGTCGGTGTTGCTGACGGAGTTCCCCGCGCAAGCGTGCGCAGCCGCGGCCGGTGAGGACCGCATCAGCCTCCACGACTCTGCGCGGCTGTGCGGCGCGACCGGTGCTGCTGACGGAGCTCCCGGTGCCGTGCGCGGGGTCAGTGCTTGCGCTCTGAGCAGATGTGGTCCTGCGCGGCGGCGCGGAGGGTCGCGTCGAGCCGGGCGAGGCGCGCGAGCACCGCCTCGGCGGAGTCGCGGACCCCGGTCATGATGACGTCGGTGTCGGCGTCGCCGGTGCGGGGGGCGAGGTGGGCGGCGGCGCGCAGCGCGGTCAACGGCGTGTCGAGGTCCTCCGCGTTCAGGGCCTCGAGGTTCTCCAGCGCCTCGCAGAAGGGGCAGCGCGTGGGCGGCGGGCTGTCGGAGGACTGGCCGCTGAGCTTCACGCGGTTGCGACCCGAGCGCTTCGCGGCGTACAGCGCGGTGTCGGCCTCCTCGACGAGCCGCGTGGGGTCTGCGCCGTCGATGGTGACGGCCACTCCGAAGCTGGCGGTGACCGGCAGCGCGCCCTGCGTGGTCTCGAAGGGCCTTGACTCCACGGCCACGCGCAGCCGCTCCGCGACGGTGACCGCCATGGGCCCGGAGGTCGAGGGGAGCAGCACCACGAACTCCTCGCCGCCGAGGCGCGCGGCGATGTCGCTGGTGCGCAGGTTCCGCGTGATGCGCCGGGCCAGCTCGCGGAGCACCTGGTCGCCCGCGCCGTGCCCCCAGGTGTCGTTGACCTTCTTGAAGTGGTCGATGTCGATGAGCACCACCGCCGCCGGCTGGCCGTAGCGCGCCACGCGCCGGCACTCGTTGCGGAGCACCTCCTCGAGGTAGGCGCGGTTGTAGAGGCCGGTGAGCGCGTCGGTGAGCGCGACCTCGAGGGCGCGGTCGCGGGCGTTCTCCACCTCGCGGTAGCGCTGCCGCCGGCGCAAGGCGCTGTTCACGCGCGCGGCGATCTCCTCGCGCTGGGTGTTGGCGCTGACGTAGTCCTCCGCGCCCAGCTGGTAGGCGATGATGCGGCGCTCCGCGGAGGGGTGGTCGTCAATCACCAGCACGGCCGGCTGCGACTCCCACTCCGAGAACCGCTCGGCGAGGCTCAGGCCGTCGGCCACCACGCGCTCGAAGCTCACCAGCACCACGCCCGGCGCGGTGCGCGCGAGGTGCGAGAGCTCGGCGGCCTCGCCCACGTGGTCTCCCAGCTGCAGGTCTTCGCGGCACACGGCGAGCAGCAGCGCGCGCTGGTCTTCGTCCTGGTGCACCACGAAGACGCGGGGAGCCTCGGCGGGCGCGCCGCCCTCCTTGCTCAGCAGGCTGGCGGCGGTGGCGCGCGCGGCCGTCTGCCGCTGCCGGGCGCGGCCGATGTCGACCAGGCTGTGCACGCGCGCCAGCAGCTCCTCGTCAGACACCGTCTTGGTGAGGAAGTCGTCGGCGCCCGCCTCGAGGCCGGTCACCTTGTCGCCGGTGCTGTCGAGCGTGGTGAGGAGCAGCACCGGCGTCTTCGCGCAGCTGGCCTCGCGCCGCAGCCGCCGGGTGACCTCGAAGCCCGAGAGGTCGGGCATCACCACGTCGAGGATCAGGAGGTCGAACGGCCCCTGCTGCGTGGCGAGCTCCACGGCGGCGGTGCCCGACGCGCACGTCACCACCTCGAAGCCGTCGTCGGTGAGCCGCTTGCCCAACAGGTGAAGCACGATTTCCGAGTCGTCTGCCAGGAGGAGTCGTTGGGTCACGCAGACAAACCTATCGCCCTCGCAGCGCGGTCGCGCGGTTCGCTCATGGCTTCTGGATGAACCCGAGTGGCTTGCGCGCGTTGCGGCCCTTGCCCGTCGGGTCGATACCCGAGAGCGCCAGCGCGGTGGCGTAGATGTGGCCGGCGTCGACGACGACGCTCTCGGCGTTGGGGGTGCCGCTCTGCACGCCGGTGGCCGCGTTGAAGGCCGGGTCGAGCGCGCCCGTGGTGCGGTTGATGGGGATGCCCGACAGCGTGCTGGTGCCGACGCGCCCGTACTGGCGGTTGCCCTGCACGTTGCCGCCGAGGAAGGCGACGGAGTTGACCTCCCAGTGCTGGCAGCAGTCCTGGTCCATGATCTTCGCGTACTTCGCCGCGTCGGAGTCGCTGCTCTCCGCGAGGATGCCCGCCACGTCACCCTGGATGGTGCGACCCATCTCCGACGACAGCACGATGGTGGTGAGGTCCCAGTACGACTTGCCGCTGGTGCCGTACTGCGTGGTCTTGAGCTTGTTCACCAGCACCTTGAGCGGCGCCCAGAGGTCGGCCTTCATCATCGCGAGCTGATCAGTCTGGCCGCTGTTCGAGAAGATGGAGCTGCGGTCGCGGTGCGTGTCGAACCCGCGGATCTGCCGGTTCTCCAACCAGAAGCCGATGGAGAGGCCCTTGCGCATGAGGTCCCACGTCATGAGCGCCTGCACGTTGACCTTGGGGCTGTCCTTGCTGCGCGCGGGGTTGTTGTTGACGGAGGTGGCGTTGGTGGCCTCGTCGGCCGCGGTGACGCCGAACTCCTCGCGCAGCTGGGCGTCGGTGAAGAGCGTGGCGGGGTCGACGACGACGCCGGTGCCGGAGGTGAGCTGCTTGTAGATGCTGACGGCCGAGGCGAAGGCGGCCACCGAGTCGCCGTGGTGCTCGGCGATGAAGTTCTGGTGCAGGTTGTCGACGAAGGAGCGGATGCGCTGACTGCGCGCGCCGGCGGTCACGTTGCCCAGCTGCGAGAGGCGGTTGCGCATCTCCGAGGGCGTGCGGCCGTAGACGGTGTGCGCGTAGGCGGGGCCCAGCTTCTCGTAGAAGCCGGTGCCTTCGGGGTAGTTCGACTCCTC
>CAMLFP010000354.1 GCA_946479335.1 uncultured Archangium sp. | reverse complement strand
CGCCGGTGAAGGTCGATGACACGAAGCTCGACCACGCGCGGCTTCGTGGACTCATTCGCGAGACCGGGCGGCGCATCTTCGTTCCGCGCGTCGGCGTCACCGTCACCGCGAGCTACGACGGAGCGCTGGTGATGCGATGAACGACGAGTATCGCACCCTCGTCGCGCGACTCCTCGCGCTCGAACCACTCACGTCAGACGGGCTCCGCTGCGTGTATCTGCCGTCGTTCACGCCCGAAGTCGCGCTCGCACTCACGGGTCAGTCCCTCACCATCTCGACGCTCGCGCGCTCCGCGTGGTCATTTCTGGAGAAACGCCGGGGCAGCCCAATACGGAGACCCGGTCCTCGACTGGGTTGAACCCGCGCGCAGCTCGGAGACGCTGCGCCTCTCGGCCGAGCAAGCGCGGCACGTGCTGCAGCGCCTGCCACCTCCCGGCACCGAGGCGAAGGCGTTCGGCATCGATGGCATGACGGTGGACCTGGCGTGGCGCCTCGGCACCTCTTCGGGACACGCCAGCGCGTGGGTCGGAGTCTCGACTCCAGAAACACAGCTCGCCCGCGAGCTGCTCGACGCAGCCCTGCGTCACGCGTCATTCGATGCGACGCGCGCGGCGCTCGAGCAACTCCTCCGCTACTTCCCCACGAAAGCTCCCTGAGCTCGTGCCCTTCCGGCGCGCTTTGGTTCCGCACGTCGGCGTCACCGTCACCGCCATTCACGACGGCCGCATGGTGATGACATAAATCACGCGCGTGCTCTCGCTGGTCCTGGTTGGGTTGTTGGGCGTCGATGGTGGCCGGCTCGTCATCGACGACATCGCGCACTCGTTCCGCTTCTCGCTCCCGGACGGGTACGTCGCCACGAATCTGCGCGTGCCGGGCGACAAGAAACCCAAGCTGGGCATCTGGGTTCGCAACCCGGACCGCAGCACCTCGTCATCGTTTCGCTCGAGGCCATGGGCGCTCCACTCAAGCGCGGCGACGACCAGGGGCTTGGCTGGATCGGGGAACCGATCAACGTGAAGTGGAAGACGTTCGTCCTGCAGGCGATGCGAAAGAAGACCAGCGGCACGAACGGCGACACGGTGATGTACGCGGTGCAATTCCCCGCGAAGCCGGTGGCGATCATGCTCATCGTCACTGGCCCCGCGTTCAATGAAGCGGAGGTGTTGGCAGAGTTCGACGACGCGCTCGCGAGTTTCGAGGCGCCGACTAACTGGGTGACGGAGTTCGAACGGCGCGCACCACCACCGGCGCGCGCGAGGTCGAAATCCATCATCACCCCAAAGATGGTTCTTCTCTTCGCCGCGTTCCTCGGAGTGCTGGCGCTCCGGTTCGCTGTGCGTCGCAGAAAATGAAACAGCCGCGCGGGTTTCCCCACGCGGCTGATTGAACTGCTCGCCCCTCACCCTGACCCTCTCCCCAGGGGAGAGGGAATTCGCTCAGTCCTTCAGGCGGAGCTTCATCTGCACGTCGCTCGACCAGTGGTTGGCAAACGCCTTCACGCACGTCGACAGGTAGCGCTCGTAGTTGGTCCACACCGTCTCGCCATTGCTCATCAGCTTGGTGCCCCAGCCGCTCGCCATGATCTTCTCCTTGTTCAGGCGCATGCGGCGCAGCCACTCGGCGGTGGTCTTGCCGTAGTCCTGCCGGCGCGTGTTGAGTTGGATGATCTCCCACGACTGCCCGGCCGCGGCGACGAGCTCCTCGAGGCGCGGGTTCAGGCCACCGGGGAAGATGACGTCTGCCGTCTGCTTCAGGTCCAGGAGGTCTTCACGCTTGCGCGGCACGCGGTCGCGCAGAATCGCCTGGAAGCCGAAGCACGCGCCCGGCTTCACCCACTGCGCGAGCTTGTTGAAGTACTCGCGATAGATGGGGATGGCGAGGCCCTCCTGCTGCTGCTTGGGCGAGACGAGGTGGTCGATCATCTCGATGGAGATGAGCGCGTCGTATTTCTCCTTGGGCGCGAAGTCCTTGTAGTCGCTGACCCACATCGTCACGCCGGGCAGCTTGCGCGCGGTGATTTCAGCCGCCTGCGAGCGCGAGAGCGTGATGCCGTGCGCGTTCTTCACCTTGCGCTCCAGCACCAGGTACTCGAGGTTGGCGCCCCAGCCGCAGCCGATGTCGAGCACCACCGAGTCAGGCGTCACTTCGGCGAAGTCGGCGAGCCAGCGGCTCTTGTTGCGCTGCGCCTGCTCCAGCGTCGTGTGCTCCGCGTCGTAGACCGCCGACGTGTAGTGCATGCGCTCGTCCAGCCAGAGCCGGAAGAACTCGTTCGAGATGTCGTAGCCGATTTCAACTTCGTCCTGCGTGGAGGTCATGTTCGTTCCTTGAGAGGGTGAGGGGCGTATCAGGCGACCGCGTCGCCATCCATCTCGCGCTTGAGGCGCTCGAGTTCTTCTTTCGCGACGTTCGCGGTGTGCAGCAGCTGATCAGGCGAGTGCAGCGACGAGAGGAAGAAGCGCAGGCGCGCCTGATCTTCTTCGACGGCCGGGTACAGAATCGGCTGCACGTTGATGCCGCGCTTCTTCAACGCGTCGCTCAGCTGCAGGCACAGCACGGAGTTGCCGACGATGAGCGGCACCACCGCGGTGTCCTTCGACATGCCGGAGTCGAGGCCGCGCTCCTTGAGCAGCTTGATGAAGTAGGTGGCGTTGTCCTTCGCCTTCTTGCTGCGCTCGGGGTGCGCGAGCATCTGCTTCGTGGCCGCCAGCGCCGCCGCCGCGTTCGGAGGCGGGATGCCCACCGAGTACACGAAGCCCGGCGCGGTGTACTTGAGGTACTCGACCAGCGCGTGGCTGCCGGCGATGTAGCCGCCGCACGACGCGAACGACTTGCTCAAGGTGCCCATCCACATGTCGACGTCGGCGGGGTTCACGCCGAAGTACTCGCCGATGCCGCGGCCCGTGGGGCCGACGACGCCCGCAGAGTGCGCCTCATCGACGAGGAGCAGCGCCTTGTGCTTCTTCTTCACCTCGATGAACTTCGGCAGCTCGGGGATGTCGCCATCCATCGAGTAGGTGCCTTCGATGGCGATGATGACGCGGCGGTAGTGCGGCCGCAGGTTGGTCAGCATGCGGTCGAGCGCCTCCCAGTCGTTGTGCGGGAAGGGGCGGCGCTTCGCACCCGAGAGCTTCGCGCCCTGGATGATGGAGTCGTGCGCCAGCGCGTCGTGCAGCACCAGGTCGCCGGCGCCCGCGACGTGACCGATGACGGTGACGTTGGTGGCGTGGCCCGACACGAGGACGATGGCGTCTTCGGTGCCGAAGAAGTTCGCGAGCGCCTTCTCGAGCTCCAGCGTCAGCGGCTTCTCGCCCGACGCCACGCGGCTCGCGGACACCGACGTGCCGTACTTCTCGATGGCGTCCTTCGCGGCCTGGCTCACCACCGGGTCGCCGGAGTTGCCGACGTAGTTGTACGACGAGAAGTTGATCATCTGCTTGCCGTTGACGACGGTGGTGTCGCCGCAGATGGCCTCGTGCACCGAGAAGTACGGGTTCTGCAGGCCGAAGGCCTCCGCCATCTGGATGCGCTCCTGCAGGTTCTCGTACTCGGGGAACTTCGCCGGGTTCCACGACGACTCGTCGATTTCAGCCGCGGGCGCCGCGACCTCACCGTCGATGACCGCGCCCACTTCGGCGGCCACCGGCGCGGCGACGGGCTTCACGTTGAACTGCGGGTCGCGCTTCTTGAACTCCGCCGACATGCCGGTGACGTACGCGACCGTCTCGCCCTTCTCGTTCTGCCAGACGAGCGTGCCGGTGAAGACGTCTTCGTTCTGCGACTCGAACCACGCGGTGACCTTCAGCGCGCCGAGGCCGAAGGGCTTGAGCTGCACGAAGCGGCCGAGCGCCACCGGGAAGCCCGCGCGCTGGTGCTTCACCCACGCCCAGTAACCCGCGAGCTGGAACGACGCGTCCAACACCAGCGGGTCGACGGTCCACTCGCGGCGGAGCGGCTCCTTCACCCAGTCGGCCGGACGGCAGCCCTTCACCGTGCCGCTGACGCCGTCGTCACCGAGCGCGTCGATGCTGACGATGCCCTGCAGGCGCGGCCCGTGGAACGTGAAGCCGCCGTAGAAGTCCTTGAGCGACATCGGGAGCTGCGACGTGGGCGCGTACTGCTTCACCTTCGGCGCGACCGACGTGTCGGCGCCCAGCGTCACCGTGCCCGCGTACGCAACCGCGTGGCCCTGCTTGAGCGCGACCTGCAGCGGCAGGCCCTTGCCCGCGCGCACCGGCTGCTTCACCGTCGCCTCGAGCCAGATGGTGTCGGGCACCAGCACCGCGCGCTGGAGCTTGAAGTCGGTCACCGCGAACGGCGTGAAGGCACCGGGCGCATTGCTGCCCGCCGACTCCACCGCCGCCGCCGCCACGTGGTCGAGCGCCGCCGCGAAGGGCAGCACGCGCTGGCCGGCCATCGTGTGGTCGTTCAGGTAGACGTGGTTGAAGCGCGACACGGGGAAGGTCGCGGTGTGCAGCAGCGTGCGCTGCGGGAGGTTGCGACCGACGAGCACTTCGCCGCTGCCGCTCTTCACCGCGGAGAGGAACGCCGCGACGCCCTCGTCATCGGAGAGGAACGTGACGCCCTCGGCCTTGAGCTCCGCCTTCTTGAACGCGGGGATCTTCTTCGCCATCTCCGAGTCTTCGAAGGGCGGGAAGTCGATGGTCACGTTGCGCTTCGCGCCCGAGACGCGCGCCAGCATCGCGTTCGCCGCCGAGTAATCGGTCTGCGCCGCGTTGCCGAAGCGGCCGGCCCACGAGCCGATGCCGACGAAGAGCTTGAGCTCGTCCTTCGCGGTCGCGTCGAGCAGCGCCAGCGCGCCGCCGACCTTGGTCTCCAGCACGGAGTCGAGCGCCGCGACGTCCTTCTTCTCCACCAGCGCGTCGGCCAGCAGGCCGGCGTTCTGCACCACCGCGTCGACGCGGCCGTACTTGCTGCGGATCTCGTCGATGCCCGCCTTCACGCTCGCGGCGTCGCGCACGTTCATCACGTGGTAGCTGACGTTCTTCGCGCCGGCCGACTTCACGGAGGCGACGGCCTTCGAGAGCTCGTCGTCCATCTTCGAGCGGCCGGTGAGCGCGAGGGTCGCGCCGTACGCCTTCGCCAGCCCGCGCGCGAACTTGAGGCCGAGGCCCTTCGCGCCGCCGGTGACGACGATGACCGAGTCAGCGGTCAAATCAGCGCCCCTCACCCCGCCCCTCTCCCCAGGGGAGAGGGAGACCGCGGTGCGACCCGACTTGGTGAAGCCGATCTCGACGTTGCGGTCACCCGAGAAGAGCTCCGCGACGATGGCGTCGGCGATGGCCTCGGCGCCCAGCGCGGCGTCGACGTCGATGGCCTTCACCAGCGCGTCAGGCCACTCGGCGGAGAGCGCCCGGGTGAAGCCCAGCGCGCCCGACTGCCCGAGCGTCTCGCGCGTCGCCGTGCCGAAGTCAAAGCTGCCGCCCAGCGTGGTGACGGTAACGAAGAGCTCCGCCTTTTCCGCGGTGAGCTTCTTCGCGAGGCCGAGGGCGTAGCGCGAGGCAGACCGGTAGTCGGCCGCGTCGCTGACGAGGTTGATGACGCCAGAGAACTCCCCGGCCGTCGACACGTCGCCCACCTGCACCTGCACGCCGCGCGACTGCAGCTTCGCCGCCAGCGCATCGGCGATGCCGCGCGTGTCTTTCGTAATCAGCACCGGCTTGTCGAGCGTCAGCACCGTCTCGGTGAGGCGCGCGAGCGGCGCCGCGACGACGCTGGGCGCGTACTGCTCGACGGGCGCCGCGACCTCAGCGGGCGCCGCCTTCGCGACGACGCCGCCTTCGAGCGTCTGCACCACGTGGT
>CAMLFP010000353.1 GCA_946479335.1 uncultured Archangium sp. | reverse complement strand
GCCGCGCCGCCCCTCGCGGAGCCGAAGGCGGCCCCGGAGCTGCCGAAGAAGAAGGAAGCGCCGCCCGTCGTGGTGCGCACCATCTCCGACGCCGACCTCCGCGCGCTGTGGAACAAGTGGGCCAACGCGAACGCGTCGAAGAACGCCGCTGCCGAGCTCGCCGCGCGCAAGGAGCTGCTGGAGACGCGGAACCTCATCGCGTCGACCGACGCCGAGCTGTGGGCGGTGGGCCTGCTGCGCGCCGCGGAGGCGTGGGAAGACGCCGGTGACTCCGGCGCGGCGGTGGAGATCGCCATGTCGGCCACCGAGCTGGCGCCCAACCTCCCGGCGACGTGGTTCCTCCTCGCGAAGTTGCTGATGAAGGCCGACCTGCCGGGCATCGGCCGGTGGATGGACGCCCTCACCCGGGGCGTCGGCGCGGAGTTCAGGGACCCGCGCTACCTCCGCCCGCTGGTGGCGGACTTCGCCGCGGTGCTGTTGCTCTCGCTCATCATCACCGCCGCCGCCGTGCTGCTGGTGTTGGCCATCCGCCGGTTCCGCTACTTCCTGTACGACTTCCACTTCGTCTTCCCGCGCGCGGCGGCGCGGTGGCAGACGGGCGCCATCGCGGTGCTGCTGTTGTCGCTGCCGCTGGTCTTCCGCATGGGCGTGGCGCCGACGTTGCTGGGCCTGTTCGCGGCGCTGACCATGTACCTGACGTCGCGCGAGCGCGCGGTGATGGCGGTGCTCATCGGTGCGCTGGGCTTCATCCCCCTCGTCGCGGCGGCGGTGGTGGAGCGCACGGCCTTCGCCGAGACGCCCGCTGAAGACCTGTACCGCATCGAGCGCGGCGGCCCCGGCGTGGAGCCGCTGGTGCAGAAGTACGAGAAGCTGATCGCCGAAGACAAGGCGGGCTTCCCCGAGCGCTTCGTGGTGGGCCACTACCACGTGAACCGCGGCCACGTGGCGCAGGCCATCACCCAGCTCAAGGGCGCGCTGGTGCTGCGCCCCGACGACGTGCCCGCCAAGCTGGCGCTCGCCAAGGCCTTCTTCCTCGATGGCGATCTCGAGAACTCGCTCTCGCTGTACGAGGAGCTGCGCAAGTCGGCGCCGACCGCGGTCGGGCTCTACGACCTCTCGCGGGTCTACGCGCGCCGGGTGCAGGTCTATGGCGAGGCGAAGCTGACGGAGCTCGACAAGTCGAACGAGGCGATGAGCGCCGCGCGGCAGCTCGACGCGTCGCTGCCGGCCATCGCTGCCGACGAGCCGACCCCGAAGGAGATCATCGGCAACTCGTACTTGAAGACCCTGCCGCTCACGCAGAAAGACCTCCTCGCGCTGGCCGACGGTGAGGTGGCCGCGAAGCGCGTGCGCAGCCAGCTCTCGCAGCAGCTGGTCGGCGACGTGCCCTCGGCGGTGGCGCCGTTCTTCCCGCTGCTGGTGGCGCTGGCGCTGGTGGCGCTGGGCTTCCTCGCGGTGCCGCTGGGCGCGGCGAAGGTGTGCAACCGCTGCGGCCGCCCGGTGAGCCGGCGCGGCGACCCCGACCTCGCGGCGGGCAGCGCGATGTGCAGCCAGTGCGTGAACGTCTTCGCGAAGAAGAACGCCGTCGCCCCCTCGGTGAAGGTGCGCAAGCAGCTGGAGATCGCCCGCTACGAGAGCGGCAAGGAGCGCTTCACCACCGTGCTGGGCGTGCTGTGGAGCGGCATGGGCCACGTCTTCGCGGGTCAGACGGTGCGCGGCGTGGTGTTCGGCTTCTTCTTCGTGCTGGCCATCGTCGCGGCGCTGCTGCGCGCGGGCGTGGTGCGCGCGCCCTTCGAAGGAGCGCCCCTCGGGCTGCGGTTGCTGCCGGCGCTCCTCCTCTTCGTGATCGTCTACCCGCTCTCGCTGGTCGCGCTGCGCAGAAAGGCGGCCTGACCCATGGCACTCAAGGGCACGCTGAAGGACTTCGGCATCGCCGACATCCTCCAGCTCATCGGGCAGCAGCAGAAGACGGGCGTGCTGACGCTGACGCACAAAGACGACTCGGTGCAGGTCGCCTTCCGCGACGGCAACATCGTCAAGGCCGAGAGCGCGCACCGCAACCGCAAGGACCTCATCGGCTCGATGCTGGTCGCCGCGCAGCTGGTCAGCGAGCAGCAGCTGGACCTCGCGCTCGAGACGCAGAAGCGCACCCTGCAGCGCCTGGGCGACGTGCTGGTGAGCCAGGGCGTGCTGACCGAGCAGAAGTTCAAGGCGATGGTCGCGCTCCAGACCAGCGAGACCATCTTCAAGCTCTTCTCGTGGAAGAGCGGGAACTACGAGTTCGAGCAGAAGGAAATCGAGAACGACGCCACGCTGACGCCGCTGCGCGCGGAGTCGGTGCTGATGGAGGGCTTCCGCCGCGTCGACGAGTGGCCGGTGGTGCGCAAGCGCATCACCTCGCTGCAGATGACCTTCGAGAAGCTCAAGGAGCTGCCGCCGGAGGAGCTGAAGAAGGACGACTTCGACTCCGCGCTCGACGACGCCTTCGGTGAGCCGAAGGAAGAGAAGAAGGCCGTCAACAAGGGCGAGTTCCAGTCGGTGGGCGAGAACGAGCGCCGCGCGTACAACCTCATCGCCTCGGGCCGCACCGTGGAGCGCATCATCGAGCTCTCGCAGCTCGGCGAGTTCGAGACGGCCAAGGCGCTCTGCAACCTCGTCAACCTCGAGTACGCGAAGGGCATCGCGCCGGCGGGCAAGGGCGGCAACGACTTCGGCGGCGAGAAGCAGTCGTCGGCGCTGCTGGGCGTGCTGGGGCGCATCGCGGTCAGCGTGGTGGTGGTGGCGGCGCTGGTCTTCGTGGCCACGCGCATCGACTTCGGCGCGGTGAACCTCGGGCGCGGCAACGCGACGACCTACACCGACCCGGCCGTGCAGCGCGTGGCCAGCCAGCAGCAGCTCTCGCGGCTCGCGGCGGCCATCGAGGTGTACCGCATGGAGAAGGGCGCGCTGCCGGTGTCGTTGACGGAGCTGGTCGACGCCAGGCTGATTGGCGACGACGACCTCAAGTTCCCCTGGCGCGACTCGTATTTCTACCGGCGCGCGCCCGACGACACCTACGTGTTGCTGCCGCCGCTGCGCTGATCCCTCAACGAAGCGAACTGCTCGCACCTCGGGGCGCCCTGTGCCGCGCGACCTGACCCGGCGTTGCAGACAGCGTTGATCGTTTGACGGTAGGTGGGCGGTCAAGTAATGCCCGCGCCGCTACCTGACCTGTACCCCTCCGCGGGTCTGGTGGATCAATCACCCGGAGGTGGAGAGAAACACCATGACGGTCCCTGCAGAGAAGAAGACGGAGCTGGTCGCGAAGTACCGCCAGCATGAGAAGGACACGGGCTCGCCCGAGGTCCAGGTGGCGCTGCTGTCGGAGCGCATCACCGAGCTGACGGAGCACTTCAAGACCCACAAGAAGGACTTCCACAGCCGCCGCGGTCTGCTGAAGCTGGTCTCCCAGCGCCGCAGCCTGCTCGACTACCTCAAGTCGAAGAACCTGAGTCGCTACAAGAAGCTCATCGACGGCCTCGGCATCCGCAAGTAAGCCGAAGCGAAACTGAAGGGGCGGCGGAGAAATCCACGCCCCTTCGGTGTTTCAAAACCGCCCGCAGATTGATTCTTTGTTCGAAGGCCCCGAGCGCGGTTCGGGGCTCTCGATCAGGGGGTCAAAGCTGCGGCGACCAACCCACAACACGAGACACAAAGCACATGGCAATGATTCGCAAGACGGTGAAAGTTGGCGACCGCGATCTCATCATCGAGACGGGCCGCATGGCCAAGCAGGCCGACGGCGCGGCGGTGGTGCGCTACGGCGACACGATGATCCTCGCGACCTCGGTCAGCGCGAAGGACCGCAAAGACGTCGATTTCCTCCCGCTGACCGTCGAGTACAAGGAGAACTTCTTCTCGGCCGGCCGTATCCCCGGTGGGTATTTCCGCCGTGAGGGCAAGCTCACCGAGAAGGAGACGCTGACCAGCCGCATCGTCGACCGCAGCTGCCGCCCGCTCTTCCCCGAAGGCTACGCGTACGACACGCAGGTCATCATCAGCGTCATCAGCTACGACAAGCACGCGGAGCCCGACGTGCTGGCGCTGTGCGCGGCCTCGGCCTCGCTCGCCGTCTCCGACATTCCGTTCAACGGGCCGATCGCGTGCGTGCGCGTGGCGCGCGTCGAGGGCAACCTCATCGCCAACCCCAACGCTGATCAGCGTTCGAAGTCCGACATCGACCTCGTGGTCTCGGCGTCGAAGGAGGCCATCGTGATGGTCGAGGGCGGCGCGGAGGAGATCTCCGAGGCCGACATGGTGGCGGCGCTCGACTTCGGTCACGCGGCCTGCCAGCCCATCATCAAGGCGCTCTCGGAGCTGCGCGCCGAGCTCGGCGTGAAGACCCGCGAGTTCGAGGCGCTCGCCAAGTACGACCCCGCGCTCAAGGAGCAGTGCAAGGCGCTGGCGTGGGAGGGCATCAAGAAGGGCTACACCATCGTCGAGAAGCACGAGCGCTACGGCTTCTTGAAGGCCAACAGCAAGGAGATGCAGGCCGCGCTGAAGGCGAAGCTCGCCGACGCGTACACGCCCGCGCTCGAGAAGCAGGTCAAGGCCATCTACGAAGACCTCAAGTACGAATACATGCGCGACCTCACGTGCAGCGGAGGCCGCATCGGTGGCCGCCCGCACAACGTGGTGCGCGACGTGACGGTGGAGGTCGGCCCGCTGCCCCGCACGCACGGCTCGGCGCTCTTCCAGCGCGGCGAGACGCAGTCGCTGGTCACTGCGACCCTGGGCACCGGTGAAGATGATCAGCGCATCGAGACGCTGGCCGGCGAGATCAGCCGCACCTTCATGCTCCACTACAACTTCCCCCCGTTCTCGGTGAACGAGACCAAGCCGCTGCGCGGCCCCGGCCGTCGTGAGATCGGCCACGGTGCGCTCGCCGAGCGCGCGCTGCGCAACATGGTCCCGGGGAAGGACACCTTCCCCTACGTCGTGCGCATCGTCTCCGACATCCTCGAGTCGAACGGCAGCTCGTCGATGGCGTCGGTGTGCGGCGGCACGATGGCGATGATGGACGCGGGCGTGCCCATCAAGGCGCCGGTCGCGGGCATCGCGATGGGCCTGGTGAAGGAAGGCGACAAGGTCGCGATCCTCACCGACATCCTCGGTGACGAAGATCACCTCGGCGACATGGACTTCAAGGTCTGTGGCACCGCGAAGGGCATCACCGCCGTGCAGATGGACATCAAGATCACCGGCATCACCACGGCGATCATGCTCAAGGCGATGGAGCAGGCCCGCGTCGGCCGCCTCCAGATCCTCGACACGATGCTCAAGGCGCTGCCCGAGCCCCGCAAGGAGATCTCGCAGTACGCCCCGCGCATCACGAGCATCATGATCCGCCCGGAGTACATCAAGAACGTCATCGGCCCCGGCGGCAAGGTGATCAAGGACATCATCGCCCGCACCGGCGCGTCGATTAACATCGACGACACCGGCAAGGTCGACATCGCGTCGGCCGACGGCGACGCGGTGAAGGCGGCGATCTCGATGATCCAGGCGCTCACCCGCGAGGCCGAGGTCGGCAAGCTGTACCTGGGCACCGTGCGCAAGGTCGTCGAGTTCGGCGCCTTCGTGGAGCTCTTCCCGGGCACCGACGGCCTCATCCACATCTCCGAGCTGGCCGACAAGCGCGTGGTCAAGGTCACCGACATCGTGAAGGAAGGCGATGAGGTGCTGGTGAAGGTCATCTCCATCGACGGCGGCGGCAAGATCCGCCTGTCGCGCAAGGCGGCGCTGGCCGAGAAGCAGGCCGAGAGCGCGGCGCCGCAGGCGTAAG
>CAMLFP010000352.1 GCA_946479335.1 uncultured Archangium sp. | reverse complement strand
GGCCTACGTCGGCAACGTGGCGCTCACCGTGAACACCCTCACCTCGACCAGCCTCGACGCCACCGTGCCCGCTGGCGTCACGCCGGGCACGTATGACGTGCGCGTGCACAACCCGAGCGGCTCGGAGGGCACGCTCACCAACGGGTTCACCGTCATCGGCACGGGCGCCGGCGGCGGCACGGGCGCGACCGGCGGCGGTGCGGGCGCGACCGGCGGCGGTGCAGGCGCGACGGGCGGCGGTGCGGGCGCGACGGGCGGCGGTGCAGGCACGACGGGCGGAGGCACCGGCTCCACGGGCGGCGGTGCGGCGACGACGGGCGGCGGAGATGGAACCACCGGCGGCGGCGCGGGCGCGACCGGCGGCGGCAGCGGGACGACCGACCCGCTCACGCTCACCGCCGTGACGCCGACGCAGACCTACGCGAAGGACCCGACCAACCTCTTCCTCACCGGCAAGGGCTTCGCGGCGGGCGCGAAGGTGCTCATCGGCGCGACGCAGATTACCGGCGCGAACATCGAGTCGGCGGGCGTCATCAGCGCCACCATCGCTCCGAACACGCTCTCACCCGGCGTCTTCGACGTGACGGTCATCAACCTCTCCGGCGACACCGCGACGCTGACGAAGAGTTTCACCGTGCTGGCCGGGAGCCAGGCCGCGCCCACCGGCTGCGGGTGCTCCAGCGTCGACGTGGTGCCGCTGGGCCTGCTGTTGCTCACCGTCGCGCGGCGCCGTCGCCAATCTGCCTCGCGCTGAGGCGGGCTGCTGGTAGCGTCCGCGACTCCATGCGTCCCGTGTTGCTGGCTGGGTCGTCGCACCCGGCGCTCGCCGCCGACCTCGCTTCAGAGCTCTCACTCCCGTTGGGCGCGTGCGCCACGCGTCGCTTCCCCGATGGCGAGCTCGACCTCGAGCTCTCCGAAGATGTGCGCGGCGCGGAGGTGTTCATCGTGCAGTCGCTCCACGCGCCCGCCGGCGAGCACCTGCTGGAGCTGGCGATGCTGGCCGACGCGGCCCACCGCGGTGGTGCGGTGAGCGTGACGGGCGTCATCCCCTACCTCGGGTACGCGCGGCACGACCGGCGCGTGACGGGCCGCGAGCCGTTGGGCGCGCGCGTGGTGGCGGAGCTGCTCGCCGCGGGGCGCGTGAATCGCCTCGTGTGCCTCGACCTCCACTCGCGCGCGGTCGAGGGCTGCTTCCCCAACCCCGTGGAGCACGCCGACGCCGGGCCGCTGCTGAGCGCCGCGGTGAAGTCGAAGCTGCCGTCACCCGCGGTCGTCATCTCGCCCGACCTCGGCGCGGTGAAGCGCGCTGAAGCCTTCGCGCGGCCGCTGGGGTTGCCGGTGGCGGTGGTGCACAAGCAGCGGCTCTCCGGCGCGGAGGTGCAGGCGCACGGCCTCGTCGGCGACGTGAAGGGGCTCCACGCCATCATCGTCGACGACATGATTTCGACGGGCGGCACGCTGGCCGAGGCCGCGCGCGCGGTGTTGGCGCATGGCGCGCTGGCCCCGGTGACGGTGGTGGCCTCGCACGGCCTCTTCACCGGGCCCGCCGATGAGCGCCTCAAGGCCTTGCCCCTCGCGCGCGTCATCGTCACCGACAGCGTGCCCGGGCCGGCGAACCCCTCATTCCCGTTGGAGCGCGTGCGCAGCGCTCCAGCGTTGGCGCAGGTCATCGCGCGGCTGTGCGCCACCTGACGTCGTACTCACCCGAGGAACCCATGGCAGACATCAAGGGCATCGAAGGTCTCACGCCGTCTGAAATCGCCGAGCACGTGAGCCGCGGAGGGAAGTTCGTCTTCTTCAGCTACGCGATGTCGTTCCTCGTCGTGTCGCTGAAGCGCAGCAGCGCGGTGCACTTCGTGAAACCCGGCGAGAGCGCGTTCGCGAAGAGCCTCCCGTACACGCTGCTGTCGCTGACGCTCGGGTGGTGGGGCTTCCCCTGGGGGCTCGTCTACACGCCGTGGGCCATCATCCAGAACCTCGGCGGAGGCACCGACGTCACGCCGCAGATCATGTCGGCGCTCGGGGCGCCCTCGCCGTCGGCCGGCGGGCTGCCCAACGTGACCGTCAAGTAGTTGCCCCTCACCCCGACCCTCTCCCCGGGGGAGAGGGAGTTTCTCCACTCAGTGAACCGGAACGCCGGGGTCCTTCACCTCGACGGGGCCGAACTTCGACTCGTACTTCGCGAGGTTGTCTTGAATCGCCATCAGCAAGCGCTTCATGTGCTTGGGGTTGGTGATGATGCGCGAGAGCACCTTCGCCCGGGGCTGCTGCGGCTGCACGTAGATGAAGTCGAGCGTGAACTCGGTCTCGGTGTGGTTCACCAGCGCCATGTTCGCGTACTGGCCATTGGCGAGCGCGTCATCCAACTGAATCTGCAGCTGCATCTCGGGCGGCTTGATGTCTGACATGCCGCGCGCATAGCACGGGACTAAACTGTGGCGTGGACATGCCGGGTACGTCTCCCTTCTCTCTGGGCCCCGCGCCCGCCGATGCGCCGGTCAGCGTGCTGCTGCTGCACGGTTTCACCGGCAGCCCGTGGGAGCTGCGCGAGTTGGGTGAGTCGCTCGCCGCGCGCGGCCTGCACGCGACCTGCCCCCGGCTCCCCGGGCATGGGCAGACCCCGGAGGCGATGTTGTACGCCGGCGCCCCCGAGTGGCTCGCCGCCGCCGAGGCCGCGCTGGAGTCGCTGGCCGCCGCGCGCACCGTCGCCGTCGCCGGCCTGTCGATGGGCGGGCTGCTCGGGTTGTTGCTGGCCTCCCGCTTCCGCGCGCGTGTGCGGGCGCTGGTGTTGATGGCGCCGGCGCTGCGGCTCCAGGGCTACGGCCCGCTGGCCTTGAACACCCTGCGCCGCGCCGACCTGCTCGACGTCGCCCCGAGGTGGATTTCGAAGGACGGCGTCGACCTCGAAGACGAAGAGCAGCTCGCGCAGGCGCCGGTGCTGCCGCGCTACCCGCTCAAGCGCGTGGTCGACCTCTTCACCCTGCAGCGCTGGGCGCGCGACGCGGAAGCGCGCGTCACCTGCCCGTCACTGGTCATCGGCGCGGTGCACGACCACGTCGTCGAGCTGGAGCCCATCCTCTCGCTGCAGGCGCGGCTCCCGTTCTCGGAGAAGCTCGTCTTGCAGCGCGGCTACCATCAGGTGGTGCGCGACACCGACCGCGCGCTGGCCATCTCCACCGCGGCGCACTTCCTGGAGCGGCTGGCGTGACCTCGCAGGCCCTGATGGACCTCGCGCCAGCCGTCTTCTACGGCACGGTGGCGGTGATGTCGGTGGTGGAGCGCCTCTCGCCGATTCAGCCGCTCGAGAAGTTGAGCGCGAAGCACATCTTGGTGAACGTCGGGCTCTCGATTGTCACCGGCATCCCCTCGCTCTTCGGGCTCACGCTGTTGATGGCCGCGTCGACGTGGGCCACCTCGCACCGCTTCGGGTTGCTCAACCTCGTGGAGCTGCCGCTGGGCGTGCGCCTCTTCGTGGCGATGGTGGGCATCGACTTCGCCGACTGGCTGCGGCACCTCGCGAATCACAAGGTGCCGTGGTTCTGGAGGCTGCACCGCGTGCACCACATGGACGCCCACGCCGACGCGACGACGGCGCTGCGCGCGCACCCCTTCGAGCACGCCCTCGCCTACCCGTACTTCGCGCTGTGGGTGCTGGTGCTGGGGCTCGACCCGCTGTGCCTCGCGGTGCGCACCCTCATCACCTCGACGCTGCTGGCCTGGCATCACTCCGCGGTGCGCCTGCCGCTGTGGCTTGACCGCACTATTGTGCTGGTCATGCCTACGCCGCGCAGCCACCGGCAGCACCACTCGCGCGACGTCACCTTCACCGACACCAACTATGGTACCCTCTTCACCTGGTGGGACCGGCTCTTCGGCACCTGGTCTCCGGTGACGAAGTGGAAGCCCGAGAAGACGGGCCTCGATGGCTTCGACTCGCCGCAGCGTCAGACGTTGTGGGGGCAGCTCCGCTCGTTCACCCAGGAGCCCGACGCCGCCCCTCTGTCGTCGACCTCCCAAAAGTCGTAGCGTCAGGGCGTCATGTCAGAGGACGACAAGAAGCCCGCGCCCGACCTCTTCCCCTACGACGAGATGTCGACTGGCGTGGCGTCGTCACTGCAGCGGCGCGCCAACTACGTCACCGGCAAGCCGCCTGACCTCCCTGCGGAGCCTGACCCGGCGCTCAAGCCGCGCACCGGCGCGTACTACGCCTTTCGTCCCACGGCGCCCTCGGCACAGCCGGCGAAGTCGGGCACTGGCACCGCCCTCAACCCGGCCTTCAAGCCCGGCGGCACCGGCACGACGCCCGCATACAAGCCGGGCACCGGCACTGCGCCCGCGTACAAACCGGGCACCGGCACCACGCCCGCGCTGAAGACGGGCTCCTTCGCGCCGCTCCCGCCCGCCGACGAGTCACCCGCCCTGGGAGAAGAGGACGACGGCAAGCTGCAGACGCACCTCCGCGCGATGGCGCTGTCTGACCCGGCGGGGGTCACCGCGCGCGCGACGGCCCCGCGCCGCCCGCCCAAGCTGCCGCCGTCGGCCGCCGAAGACACCTTCGTGAAGCGCAAGATGAAGGAGGCCGAGAAGAACGTGCCTGACTTCAGCCTCGACGAAGACCTGGGCTGAGATGTCGCCTCCCTCGCTGCAGCCCGGCGCCGTGACGCGCGTGTTCGACGCGTGGGTCCTGGCCGAGGCGCGTGAGGCGCACGAGGTCTCCGTCGCGCTGGGCCCCCGGGAGCGCGCGCTGCTCGACGAGATGCCGTGGCCCAACCGGCGCGGCGAGTGGCTCGCGGGCCGCCGCGCGGCGAAGCGCGTGCTGGAGGCGGCGTTCGGCTGGGCGCCGACGCGCACGCAGATCCTGCCGCTGGAGTCGGGCGCGCCCAGCGTGTGGGTCGACGGCGCGGTGAATGCCACGGTGGTGTTGAACCTCAGCCACACGAAGTCATGGGCGGCGGCGGCGGTGTCGACGGGGCGCGTGGGCATCGACGTGTGCGACGACCGCGACGGGCCGCGCATCGCGCGCATTGCGGAGCGCGTGTTGAACCCCGGAGAGGCCGAGGCGTCGGGGGCGCTGGAGAGCGCGCAGCACGGCGCGGCGGTGTGGGCGCTCAAAGAGGCAGGCCTCAAGCTCTTCATCGGCGGGGTCTTCGACCCGGGCGCGCGCGCCATCGTGGTGGAGTCGCTCTCGCCTCCGCGGGTGAAGGCCCCGGTGCCGATGCGCGTGGAGCTGCTGCGGCTGCCCGACGCAGCGCTGGCAATCGCCCGCGACGCTGTAGAGTCCGCCGCACCATGAACAAGCTCCTCGTGTTGCTGTGCGTCTGCAGTGCGGTGCCCGCGCTCGCGGCCGACCACGTCATCACCGTCACCTTCGACTCCATCGCCGCCATCCCCACCAAGTCGGGGGAGATGCTCGACAAGAGCATGTTCCGCTTCGGGCCCGCGGTGCCGGGCGCCATCGAAGACACCTCCGCGGCGAGCAGCAACGGCCTGGGGAAATCGAAGGAAGAGGCGTGCCGCTGGGCGCTGCTCTCGAGCTTCATCAAGATGCAGGCGAAGGCGAAGCAGGCCGGCAAGAAGGTCGTCGGAGTGCGCACCTACGCGGGCGCCACCGAGGGCGCGACGAAGGACAACCTGGTGTGCCTCGCGGGCGCGATGGTGGTCCGCAGCACGGTGAAGGCCGGGTACAAATAAGCGCTGGTTGCTGAAGGGAGCGCGGGTGTTCGGGTCTTCTCCGTGCACGTCGCCGGCTGGCCCGCGACCTCGCGCAGACTTCATCAAGCGTCGGGGGAAGGGTGTTCCGCGCGAGTAGCCAAAGGTGACGTCACC
>CAMLFP010000351.1 GCA_946479335.1 uncultured Archangium sp. | reverse complement strand
CAACCGCGTCAACGCGCGCATAAGGTCGGACCTGCTGCCGTTCTTCGGCGAGCAGCCCACCGCGTCGGAGGGCGTGTACCCGGCGCTGCGCAACATCGGCTCGACCTGGCGGGTGGAGACGCCGCGCGAGAGCTACGCGTTCTTCGCCGACTCCGGCGACGACGCGCGCGGCTCGATGGACGCGGTGGCGAAGAAGATGAAGCCGGTGAAGCACCTCTTCTGCGGCGTGCGCGGCTTCAAGTTGAAGCCCATCTTCTTCAGCTTCACCACGTTGGACGCGTTCCTCGTCAACGTGCCGCAGCGGGAGCTGACGACGCCGCAGCAGTTGATGGCCGACGGCCCGCAGGCCCTGCGCTACGCGAAGGTGCTCAAGGCGAAGTCACTCGTGCCGTGCGCCGACGGCGGCGCGCCCTGGTACTGGCGCGAAGGGATGGGCCCGAAATATCCGGGCTATCCGGGCGAGGTCGTCGAGGGTGCGTCTCCGTATGAGGAGAATGAAGACGCCGACCCGTTCCCCGAGCGCGTCGGTGGCATCGCGAAGGTGCTGCGCCCGGGCGAAGCACTCGGCGCGCAGACGCCGCCGCCGTTCCGCTGGCCGTTCTGATCAGCGCCCGCCACACACCTTGCACGGCACGCCGCCGCGCTTCTGGGCCTCGTCGCGCGTGAGGCGCACGCAGTGGCGCGTGCACTTGCGCGCCCACTCGCACGATGGCGCGTGGAACTTGTGGGTCTTCACGTTGAAGAGCACCTCGCGCGACACCTGCGCGACGGGCGCGGACTTCGAGTCACCGGCGTAAGCGCTGCCCGACACGAGCGCAACCACCACCAACCACCCACGGGCCCCGAACATGCGCGGAGTCTAAGCCGCTGGCCATTGACGGCGCGATGCCGGAGGCTGTCGCGCACCATGAATAGACACTCACTGCTGTGCCTCGGCTGTGTCGTTGTCGCGTTCACCTCCTGCAAGAAAGAAGAAGCCGCCGCGCCCGTGACGCCGGCGCCCGCGGTGGCCCCGAAGGTCGCCGCGCCGCCGCCCAACGTGGGCGTCGGGGGCAAGTACACCATCGCCTCGGCCTCGAACCCGGGTGGCGGCGGTGGCTACACCGGCACCGTGGAGATCGCGCCCGGCGCGGTGCACACCATCAAGTGGTCGCTGCCGAACAGCCCGCCGTACAGCGGCGTGGGCCTGCTGGCTGACGGCGTGCTGGGCGTGGGCTGGGGCCTCGGCGCGAACTACGGCGTCGTCGTCTACAAGGTGAACGGCGGCGCGCTCGACGGGCGCTGGGCCACGGCGGTCACCGGCAACTTCGTCGGCACCGAGACGCTGTCGGGGCCTGACGGGTTGAACGGCACGTACAAGATCACCGGCGCCACCACGCCGAACGGCGGCCCGGCGTACACCGGCACCGTCGACATCGCGCCCAACGGCGACACGTACAACGTGAAGTGGAAGCTGGAGAGCGGCGCCTCGTACGCGGGCGTCGGCATCAAGCACGGCGACTCGCTCATCGTGGGCTGGGGCGCCGACGACAAGAGCGCGGGTACCGTCGTCTACGAGGTCGCGGGCGCGAAGCTGAACGGCTCGTGGGCACAGCCCGGCGGCGCCAAGCTCGGCACGGAAATGCTGGAGCGCTGAGCGCTCACGCGGCCCAGGTGACGTCCCACTCGGTGAGCTCACCCTTCACCATCACCTCCACGACGTCGCCGACCTTCTTGCCCATCAGGCCACGCCCCAGCGGTGAGCCGGGCGTGACGACCTGAAAGATGCCGTCGCCGTCGGGGCCGGTGAGCTCTTCACCGGCGCCCGCGGGCGCGAGGAACAACGTCTTGCCGCCCTCGCCGTCTTCGACCTCGACCAGCGCGCCCAACTTGATGCGCTCACCCTTCGCCAACGCGGCGGGCTTGAAGTCGGCCACCGATGCCCACGCAGCCTCGGCAGCTTCCAGTCGCGTCCGCGTGGCCGCCGCGAGGTTCACCGCGCGCGGCGCGCCGCTCTTCGCGTCGGTGCGCGCGTCTTCCGCCGCCCGGAGCGCCTGGTCGTAGATGGCCTTCAACTTCGTCTGCAGCTGGCTGGTGAGGAACGCCTTGTCCATGTCGGGCGAGGTTAGGCGCGCCGCGGAGTCTCGCCAGTTTCAGAAGTGCCGTTTGGGCCGCCGACGATGACCACCGCCGCGGTTGTCGCGCGTGTCGAACGACGGCTTGCCTGACGGCGCGCCGCGAACACCGCCACCGTCGCTGCGCGGGGAGAACTCACGACGCGGCTGAGACGCGCGGTCATTCCGTGGAGAAAACTCACGACGTGGTTGCGACGCACCGTTGTTTCCCGGAGCGGACTCGTGGCGTTGGTGCGGGGCACCGCTGTCGCGCGACGAAGCATCCTGACGCGCCTGTGACGCGCTGTCGTTGCGCGGAGAGAACTCACGACGCTGTTGTGACGCACCCTCATTGCGCGGAGCGGACTCGTGGCGTTGGTGCGGCGCACTGCTGTCGCGCGACGAAGAATCCTGACGCGCGCGTGACGCGTCGTCGTTGCGCGGTGAGAACTCACGACGCGGTTGTGACGCGCTGTCGTTGCGAGGAGAGAACTCACGACGCTGTTGTGACGCACCCTCATTGCGCGGAGAAAACTCGCGGCGCGGTTGCGGCGCACCGGCGTCGCGCGATGACGAATCCTGACGTGCGCGTGACGCGTCGTCATTGCGCGGGGAGAACTCACGGCGCGGTTGCGCTCCGCCGCCATCGCGCGGCGAGAACTCACGACGCGGTTGTGCTCCGCCGCCATCGCGCGGAGCGGACTCGCGGCGCTGTTGCGGCGCGCCGCTGTCGCGCGACGAGGAATCCTGACGCGAGCGTGACGCGCCGTCGTTGCGCGGTGAGAACTCACGGCGCGACGGACCACGCCCCTCATTGCGCCGCGGAGACTCTTGACGCGCTGGAGCCCCGCCGTCGTTCCGCGGCGAGAACTCGCGTCGAGGGCCGCCTCCGTGGTGCTTCGCGCCACCGCGCGCGCCGGGCACGTAGTGCGGCGAGAGGTGCCGTCGCACGTACGCGCGCCAGATGTCATCGGCGTCGCCGCCATGTCGTTCCGACAGCGCGGGGTCGATGCCCGAGAAGAAGCGCAACAGGTTGCCGAGGTCTCGCCTGAAGTACTGCTCGCTCTGCGAGTTCTTCGCCGCGGTGACGATCTGCGGGAAGTCGATGATGATCGGCCCGTTCGCGCCCAACAGGATGTTGAACTCCGACAGGTCGCCGTGAATCAGGTCGGCGGCGAGCATCTTCACCACGTCGCCGCGCAGCCGCTCGTAGAACGCGCCCGCCTGCTCACGCGAGATGTTCGCCTCCACCAGCCGCGGCGCGACGCGCCCTTCCGCGTCGCCGATGACCTCCATCAGCAGCACGCCGTCGTAGAACATGACCGGCTTCGGCACGTGCACGCCGAGCTTGTGCAACGTCTCCATCGCGTCGGCCTCGGCGGTCTTCCACGCCTCCTCCGACGCCTCGCGCCCGAACTTCGAGCCCTTGTTGATGGCGCGCTGCGTGCGCGAGTTCCGCACGGAGCGGCCCTCGCGGTAGCCCGCATCGTTCTTGAAGTTGCGGAACTCGCGCTCCTTGTAGAGCTTGGCGGCCACCGCTTCGCCGCGGTGGCTCACGAGCCACACTTCGGCTTCCTTGCCCGTCTTCAGCTGGTTGTAGACCTCGTCGATGATCCCGTCGTCGAGGAGTTGCTGCAACTTCTCCATGCCTCACCCTCCGGTTACTGAGGCCCGATGATGACCGAGTTCGCTTTGAGCTGCGGCGCGTGCGCCTGGAACTTGAGCTCCGGGTGCTTCTCGAGCGCGTGCTGCATCGCCCATTCGTCGCGGAAGAGCACCAGCGGCAGGCCGTCGCGGTCTTGCACCGTGAGGCGGTTGCCCTCCCAGTCGAAGGCCTTGGGGTCGAAGCGCTCGGCCACCACCCAGCGCGCGTGGCTGAAGGGCAGCTTGTCGACGATGATGTTCGCGCCGTACTCGGCCTCCATGCGGTACTGCAGCACCTCGAACTGGAGCTGACCGACCACGCCGACGATGGGGTCCTTCATGCCCATCTGCAGCTGTTGGAAGATCTGAATCGTGCCCTCCTCGGCGAGCTGCTCGAGGCCCTTCTCCATCTGCTTGCGCTTCATGGGGTCCTTGCTGCGGACCACCGCGAAGTACTCGGGCGAGAAGCGCGGCACGCACTCGAAGTCGAAGGGCTTGCCCTTCTCCATCAGCGTGTCGCCGATGCGGAAGACGCCGGGGTCGAAGAGGCCGATGACGTCGCCGGGCCACGCGTCTTCGATGGTGGTGCGCTCCTGCGCCATGAACTGCGTGGGCTTCGCCAGCCGCACGTCTTTCTCGAGGCGCACGTGGTGCGCGGTCATGCCCTTCACGTAGTGCCCGGAGACCACGCGCAAGAACGCGATGCGGTCGCGGTGCGAGGGGTCCATGTTCGCCTGGATCTTGAACACGAAGCCGGTGAAGTCCTTGCCGGTGGGCTCGATGAAGCCGGCGCTCGAGGGGCGGCCCGAGGGCGGCGGCGCCAATTCGAGGAACGCGTCGAGGAACGGGCGCACCCCGAAGTTGGTCATCGCCGAGCCGAAGAACATCGGCGAGAGCTCGCCATCGAGCACCTTCTGCACGCTGAACTCGTCGCCGCCGATGTCGAGGAGCTCGATGTCGCTGCGCAGCGACTCCAATTCGCGCTCGGTGAGCACCGTTTTGATCTCTTCACCATCGAGGGGGATGATCTTCTCCCCGACCTCCGACTCGCCGTGGCGGCCCTCGGCGGCGAACACGTGCACCTGCCTGCTGCGCCGGTCGTACACGCCGCGGAACTCCGGGCCCGAGCCGATGGGCCAGTTCATCGGGTACGCGCGCATGCCGAGCACCTTCTCCAGCTCGTCCATCAGGTCGAGCGCGGTGCGGCCGTAGCGGTCCAACTTGTTGGCGAACGTGAAGATGGGGATGCCGCGCAGCTTGCAGACCTTGAAGAGCTTGATGGTCTGCGGCTCCACGCCCTTCGCGGCGTCGATGAGCATCACCGCGGAGTCGGCGGCGGAGAGCGTGCGGTAGGTGTCTTCGGAGAAGTCCTGGTGGCCCGGGGTGTCGAGCAGGTTCACCGCGTGCTCGCGGTAGTTGAACTGCAGCACCGACGAGGTCACGGAGATGCCGCGCTCCTTCTCAATCGCCATCCAGTCAGACGTCGCGTAGCGCTTGGCGCGGCGGGCCTTCACGGAGCCGGCGAGGTGGATGGCGCCGCCGTACAGCAGCAGCTTCTCGGTCAGCGTCGTCTTGCCCGCGTCAGGGTGCGAAATGATGGCGAAGGTGCGCCGGCGAGCGATTTCCCGTTCCAACTCCGAAGACATGCGCGGGGCCCTTATCCGCTCGTGAGGGCATGGGAAACATCGCGTGTGTATGGAAATTGCCTGCACCCTGCCCGCTCGCGGCACTCCCCATTCAGGAATGCCGCGCCCGCTCTCGATTCGCCCCTGGCTGCTCAGCTTCTCGATGTTCCTGGTGGCCGGCTGTACCTGCCAGCCGAAGGGTCCGAACACCGAAGACAGCGGCGACTCCACGCCGACCTGCGTGACGGAGACCGACTGCGCGTTGGGCCAGAGCTGCATCGACGGCCACTGCATGACGCCGACGGTGATGGATGGCTCGACCGGCTGCACCACCGACGCCGAGTGCCCGGCGGGCCAGCGCTGTCTGCGCAGCGAGGGGCTGTGCGTGAACGACACCACCGACGCGGGCGGCGAAGTGCTCCACCACCGCCATCCCGCGGCTGCTCGGCGCCGAACCGACCGGCGAACCGC
>CAMLFP010000350.1 GCA_946479335.1 uncultured Archangium sp. | reverse complement strand
ATCAGCGCGGAGGAGCCCGGCATCAAGCCGTACTGGTTTGAGCTGCTCATCGACTGCTTCGTGGTGTTCTTCGTCGCCATGGGTGCCTTCGGTGAAGGCGTGGTGCGGGTGTTGAGCCTGTCGTCGCTCCCGGTGCTGGCGATCGCGGTGCTGTGCAGCGCCGCGGCGGTGTACGAGGCGTGGCAGCGCGAATGACGACGTTGGCGCAGCGGCTTCAAGGCAAGCGCGTCGGCGTGGTGTTGAGCGCCGGCTTCTTCGGCTTCTTCGGGCACGCCGGCTTCGTCGACGGGCTCCTGCAGAGCGGCCTCACGCCCGCGGCATGGGCGGGCACGTCAGCCGGGGGGATGATCGCCGGGCTGTGCGCCGCGGGCCTCGCGCCGGCGCAGGTCGCGGAGCTGCTCGTCGCGCGAAAGAAGGAGCACTTCTGGGACCCCGACTACCTCGGCATCGCGGTCGACGCGTTGAAGAAGGGGCACCGGCCCAGCGGGCTGCTGAAGGGCGCGCGCTTCGTGTCGCTGCTGCGCGAGTTCTTGCCGGTGCAGACCTTCGAAGAACTGAAGGTGCCGCTGCTGATCCCCACCACCAACCTCACCACGCAGTCACCGCACCTCATCACCTCGGGAGAGATCGCCACCGCGATCCACGCGACGTGCGCGTACCCGGGGCTGTTCCAGGCGGTGCGGCGCGAAGGCGAGCTGCACTGGGACGGCGGCATCGTCGACAAGGCCCCGGCGCTCGCGCTGCACGACTTCGCCGGCGACAAGCTCGACGCGCTGGTGGTGCACTATCTGCCGAGCCGCGATGGCGTGACGGAGCCGCGCGGCGCCTTCGCCTACGCCAGCGGGCTCGCCAGCGGCATGGCGGCGATCCGCAAAGATCACTTCCGCCTGCAGCTCGAGGTGCTCAAAGCGCGCGGCGTGGAGGTGCACGTGGTGACCTCCGACCTCCCGCCGGTCTCACCGAACCAGCTGCACCGCGGCAGCGACGCCGTCGAAGCGGGCCGCGTGTCGGCGCTGCAGGCGCTGCGTCAGCCCGCGTAGCGCCGGTGATCGACGAGCAGGCAGCGGTCCTGCACCACGTCGATGCCCGCGTCGACCAGCCGCTTCGCCGCCGCGTCGTTGCGGATGCCCAACTGAAACCAGACGGCCTTCGGCTTCTTCGCGATCAGATCATCGACGTGCTGATCGATGTCTTGCGGGCGGCGGAAGACGTCGACCACGTCGAGCTCACCGGGGATCGCCGAGATCGAGCGGAAGACCTTCTCGCCAAGAATCTCGGTGACGTCCGGGTAGTAGACCGGCACCGGCACGATCTCGATGCCCTCGCCGTGGAGGTACTCCGGCACGCCGAACGCCGGCTGCCCGCGCTGCGCCTCGGTCTTGATGCCCAGCACCGCGACGCGCTTCATGCCGCGCACCAGCTCCGCGATGCCTGCCTCGTCTTCGATCAATCTCGCCACGCCCGCGAGGTAACCACGGCTACACTTTCGCGCCCATGATCCTGCTCTCGCTGGCAGTGCTCGCCGCCTCCCCCACCGCAGACACGAAGTCGGTCTACGAGCTCGACAAGCCGGCGTTCATCGAGACCGCGCGCCACGACCTCGACACGCTCAAGCAGTTCGTCGGCGGCATGAACGGCGTGATGGCGCAGGTGCGCGCCAACAAAGACCTCTTCGCGCCGCACGACGCGGTCTACTCCGCGGAGCAGAAGCAGACGCTGCTCTCCACGTGGGGCGCGCTCTTCGCGTACTTCAGCTCCACCGAGGCGCTGCGCCAGAAGTACTGGAGCTTCGTGAAGCTCGCGCCCACCGACCCGCGCCACGCGTGGGGGTTTCTGCTGACGCACACCGCGCTCACCTCGCTGCTCGCCTACGGCCTCCAGTTCGCGGAGCTGACGCTCAACAACAAACAGCTCGAGACGCTCTTCGACGAGCCCAACGACGAGTACGGCGTGCCGAAGGGCGCCTTCGCCCGCTTCAAGCTCAAGGCGATCCACGTGGCGACCTCCACGCAGCTATTCACCGGCGACAGCTACGCGCCGCTCGCGAAGCCCCTCCTCAAGCGGCAGAAGGCGCTCGAAGAGCCGGCGGTGAAATGGGCGTTCGCGGAGATGAAGGCCGACGGGAAGACCGCACGCGACGAGATCGTGCTGCAGGGGGGACGGCTCTACGCCGGCAACAGCAAGGACCTCGCCGTCGACACCTCGATGCACGCCATCTTCCCGGCGCAGAAGACCTTCGCGGAGTGGATGGGCGACACCCGCGTGGCGCGCGTCGGCCGCCCGCTGGTCACCACCGATGACATCGCGGCCCAGGTGATCCCGAAGCTGCTGCCGGGCGACATCCTCGTGGCGCGGCAGAACTGGTTCCTCTCCAACATCGGCCTGCCGGGCTTCTGGCCGCACGCGCTGCTGTACGTGGGCGCCGCGTCTGATCTCCAGCGCGCGTTCGACGCCGACGCCGCGGTCAGCGCGTGGGTGCAGACGCAACCCGAGAAGGTGAAGACGTTCTCGGAGCTGCTCGCGAAGCGCTACCCGGAGAAGTGGAAGACGTACGCCACCGGCGCTGACTTCCAGGGGCACGCGCCGATCCGCGTGATCGAGTCGATCAGCGAGGGCGTCAGCTTCACCGGCGTCGAGCACGCGTTCGGCGTCGACTACCTCGCCGCGATGCGCCCGCGCCTGTCACCGGCCGACAAGGCCCGCGCCATCGAGCGCGCGTTCAAGTACCAGGGCCGCCCGTACGACTTCAATTTCGACTTCTTCAGCGACGCGTCGCTGGTCTGCACCGAGCTGGTCTTCAAGTCGTACCAGCCCGCCGCCGACTTCAAGGGCATAAACCTCCCGCTGGTCGACGTGGCCGGGCGCCGCACGCTCCCCGCGAACGAGATCGTCAAGCGCTTCGATCAGGAAGCCGGCACGCCCGGTCAGCAGCTCGACTTCGTGCTCTTCCTCGACGGCAGCGAGAAAGACGGGAAGGTCGCGCCCTCAGACGAAGCGCACTTCCGCGCCTCGTGGAAGCGCGTGAAGTGGGACGTCGCCCAGCAGTGATTCACTTCTCGTACGAGGTCTTCCAGAAGCCGCTGCCTTCGGCGCAGTACATCGCGGCCCAGTCGTTCTTGAACTGATCGAACGGCGCCCGCGCGTCGGGCCGGAAGTACGCGAACGAGAGCGTGCCCTGCCCGCTCGGCGCGATGTCGTTGACCCGCGAGGCGATGTTCATCGGCAACCGGAGCTCGCAGTTCGTCAGCGGGAAGGGGTTCTGGCTGGTCATCACCACCATGCGTGATTTGGTCCGCCGATCGACCGCGGTGATCTTCACCGTGCCGTAGAGCTGCCTGGGCGCGGCCTTCACCGGCGCCGCGGTCTTCACGGGTTCCGGCGTCTTCACCGGCTCCGCCGTCTTCACCGGTTCTGGAGTCTTCACCGGCTCGGCGGTCGTCACCGGGTCCTTCACCGGCGTGGGCTCGGGGTCTCGGCGCCCGACCGGCGTCTTCGTCTTCTTCGGCGGCCTGGCGGTGTACGTCGAGCCCGACAGGTCGCGCGCGGCGAAGAGCGACTTCGGCAGCACCGTCTCGTCGTCGTCGAGCAGCACCGAGACGAGGGAGCCCTTCAGCTCCAGCACCGCGCCGTGCGCGTACACCGGGCGCCGGCCGTCGTCTTCGGGCTCGCCGGCGATGTCGAGGCGGTCGCCTTCGCTGAGCTTGTCGTCTGGACCGCGCACGAAGACGTAGCCCTCATCCTTGAGCTGCAGCCGCCACACCTTCTCGTGCTTCTCCCGCGTGAGCACCACCGGCTCCTTCGCGGGCTCGACCGGCTCGGTCGGCGGGTCCTCGACGGGCACCGGCGTCGGCTCCTTCTTCGGCTCGTTGACCGCGACCGCCGGCGCGTCGACGACCGGCTCGACGGGCTTGTCCTGGTCGCGCGTGAACCACAGGCCGCCTGCGGCGAGCGCGATGACCACGAAGAGGCCGGCGATCACGAAGGGCAGCGCGCTCTTCTTCGGCGCGGCCAGCGGAGGCTCGGGCGCGAGCTCGGCGATCGGCTGCGCGGCGCCCGAGGGCGGCCGGGCGGGCGGCATCGACTTCGACGACGGGTTCGGGCTGGAGGTCGCGGGCGGCGGCGTGAAGACCGACATCGCACGCTGCGCCGCGGTCATCGAGGCGCCCGACGGACTCTGCGTCGCCGGGGTGGCCAGCACCGGCTTCGAGCCATCGCGCACGAAGGTGCCTTCCATCGCGGTCATGCGGCCGGTGGGTTCGTCGGCGATGTCGGGCGACGAGCCCCGCTTGCGCAGCACCGAGAGGCGCGACTGGAGCTGCCGCTCGGCGGCGAACTCCTCCGGGCAGATGGCGCGCACGTAGTTGCCCACGTCCTCGGAGCCGATGGTCAGCCCCTCCCGTACCGCGAACTCGTTGAGCGCGCGCGCGAACTCGTCGGCGCGTTGGTAGCGCGCGGTGGGGTCGCGCGCGAGCGAGCGCATGACGATCTGATCGAGCGTGGGCGAGAGGTCGGGCCGCACCGAGCTGAGCGACGGCACCTCGGCGTAGGCCATCTGCGCCACCATCTCCGCCATCGTGCCGCCGGCGTAGAGCGGGCGGCCGGCGATCATCTCCCACACCACGATGCCCGCCGAGAAGATGTCGGAGCGGTGGTCGACGGGCTTGGCCATCGCCTGCTCCGGCGACATGTAGCCCAGCTTGCCCATCACGGTGTTCGCCTGGGTGTGCTTGCTGCGCGCCGACGACTTGGCGAGGCCGAAGTCGATGACCTTCACCTCGCCCTCGTACGAGACCATCACGTTCTGCGGCGAGACGTCGCGGTGCACGATGCCCAGCGGCATCCCGTCGGCGCCGACCTTGCGGTGCGCGTAGCCGAGCGCCTCGGTGATCTTCATGCCCACCGCGAGCGCGACCGGCAGCGGCATGGCGGCCTTCTGGCGCTCGATGCGCGTCTCCACGCGCGAGAGATCGACGCCGGGCACGTACTCGATGGCCATGTACAGCGTGCCGTCGACCTCGCCCATGTCGTGCACCTGGGCGATGTTGGAATGCGTCAGCTGCACCAGCACGCGCGCTTCATGGTGGAAGCGGTCGATGAAGTTCTGATCGCCCATCAGGTTGGGCAGCACCGTCTTCACGATGCACAGCTTCTCGAAGCCGGCGACACCGGTGAGGCGAGCCAGGTGCACCTCGCCCATGCCACCCTGGCCGAGCAGAAACAGGAGCTCATAGCGGCCCAACCGCCGTGTCTCGGGGGAAGTCATTGCCGGCGGACTCTACCCGCGCTTTCAAAATTCTTGAGGTTTTGAGTCAGGACTTACGCGCGAAGTATGTGTATACGGCGCCGCGCAGCAGCTGGTCCCGTAGCTCAGCTGGATAGAGTACTGGCCTCCGAAGCCAGGGGTCGCGCGTTCGAATCGCGCCGGGATCGCAAGAAGGCGCCTGATTCTGCTGAAGAAATTTCAGCGAGTCGGGCGCCTTCTCTTTCTGCTTCGCAGCGTGGGGCCTCATTGGGGCCACGGGAAGCAGCGCGCCTCGCCCTGGTGCACGGCGGCGTGCTCACCGTTCGTGATGTCGCGCACGTGCTGCAGGTCTCGACCGCGACCGTGTACGCGATGGTCGACGCCGGCGAGCTCCCGAGCTTCCGCGTGTTGAACTCGATCCGCGTGCGCCGTGACGACCTCGACGCCTTCATCAGCGGGCGACGGTCATGAGCGCGTGCTCCATCGAGGGCTGTCGGCGCCCGGTCAACGCGGCTGGCCTGTGCGCCACGCACCGGAGACGCAAGCGGCTCGGGCTCGCGCTGCACGCTCCGATCCGCCTCCGCGATGTCACCGAGGCTGATGTGCTCGCCGCAGCATACGAGGTCTATGACGCAGCCGACGAC
>CAMLFP010000349.1 GCA_946479335.1 uncultured Archangium sp. | reverse complement strand
CGCACTCGGTGTCGCCGAGCGCGAGCGTCATCGCACGGGGTTTCAGCGGCGCAGGTCGAGATCTGCGACTGCATCCGGCCAGGGCCGCGACGATGCGCGAGGTGCGGCTGACGGAGCGCCACGCTTCAGACACGTGCCTCGTCTCGATGCATCCACGGTCGGTCGCTGTCGTGGAGCGCCCGCGACATCGCGCGGCGCTTCAGCGGCGCTGGTCGACGATCTGCAACTGCGTCTGCATGCCGCCCGGCGCGACGATGCGCGAGGTGAGCGCGAAGTCCTGTCCGACAGAGAGCTCCAGCGAGGGCTTCACCTCGGGGTTGGTGCGCCACTCTTCAGACACGTGCACCGTGCCGATGATCTCCCGGTCGGTCGCGGTCTGGTCCAACGACTCGAAGAGCACCAGCGGCACCGGCGCGCTCCACGGCGGCAGCCCCTCGAGGGGGATGGACTTGGTGCACGGCACCGGGGTGTTGGGCGCGATGACCTCCACCGTGCGCCCGCCGACCAGCATCACGCTGATGGGCATCGACACCACGTCGGCCAGGCCGCTGGCCCGCGTGCGCGCCAGGTTGCGGCCCAGAATTGCCGCGCCCACCGCCACGCCCAGCTCGGGGTGCACGTCTTTCTCGCTCGACAGGTGCGGGAAGTGCGCGAGCCGCTTGCGGATGGCCGGCATGCGCGTCTGCCCGCCCACCAGCACCAGCTCGTCGATGTCTGACGCCTTGAGGCCGGCGCGCTGCAGCACGTCGTCGGTCGCGCCCACGCAGCGCTCCACCAGCGGCTCCACGAGCTGCTCCAACTGCGCGCGCGAGAGCTTCTGCTCGAAGTCGATGAAGCCGCCGTTGGGCCGCTGCGCCACCACCGGCACGCGCACGTCGAGCGAGTCGACGCGCGAGAGCTGGATCTTCGCGTACTCCGCCGCGAGCGCGAGCCGCTGCATCACCGTGCGGTTGTTGCGCACCGAGGTGCCCTGCGTCTCCTCCAACCGGGTGGCGAACGTCTCCGCGATGAGCTCGTCGAAGTTGCCGCCGCCGAGGAAGGCGTCGCCGCCGGTCGCCAGCACCTTCACCACCCGGTTCTCCACGCGCATCACCGTCGCGTCGAAGGTGCCGCCGCCGAGGTCGAAGATGAGCACCGTCTGCTTCGGGCTGCGGAGGTTCGCGTAGAAGAGCGCCGCCGCGGTGGGCTCGTTGACGATGGCCGCCACCTGCAGGCCCGCCGACTCCGCCGCGCGCCGCACCGCCTCGCGCTGCCGCACCGACGCGTGCGCCGGCACCGTCATCACGCACTGCTCGAACTTGTGACCCGCCGCGCGCGTGGCCCGCGCCACGATGTCGCGCACCACCACGCCCGCCACGTCGACGAGGGGGATGGTCTGCCCATAGATGAGCACCGCGCTGTACCCGTCGGCGCCCTCCACGACGTCGAACGCGAAGCGCTCCTTGTGGCGGCTCACGTACTCGGAGTTGTAGCGCCGCCCGAGGAAGCGCTTCGCGCCGAACACCGTGTGCTTCTGGTCATCGATGAGCTGCGTGCGCGCCGCCTGGCCCACCAGGCACTTCGTCATGTCTGCAGAAGGGAACCAGACCACCGACGGGAGCACCGCCGACTTGTCGGTCACTGGCACAACACGCAACTTGCCGGTCGCGTCGAACCACGCTGCCGACGTATTTGTCGTGCCGAAGTCGATACCCAGAATCGGCTGCATCACGTTCCAATCTACGGGCGCATCACACTTTTCGGGCGAAACAATTTGCGACTTTTCACCGCACTGAAGAGTTCCACAAGCGATGCGCGCGCGGCGGGTCTGCTATTCACCGGCTCCGTGAAAGCGCTCCGTCACCTCGTGGTGTGTGGTCTGGCCTTCGCTGCCTGCGGCGGCGGCCTCGAGCGGGTCACCTACGTCACCGATGCGTTGAGCTACGCGCCGGGCGGCCGGGTGGAGCTCTCGCTCGAGAACGTCAGCGCCTACGACGTGAAGGTGAACCTGTGCCTGAGCCAGTTGAAGAAGGGCGACGGCAGCGACTCCGGGCTGGCCAACGTCGAGAGCTGTGACCTCGAGCAGCAGCGCCTCAAGCCGGGCGAGCGCCTCACCGAGCGCAAGACGTTGCCGGTCGGCGCGACGCCGGGCACCTACCGCTACGAGGCGACCATCACGCTGCCCGGTGGCGCCGGTGAGACGGTGCTGACGCCGGTGTTCTCGGTGAAGTAGCGGCAGTCCTGTTTTCGGGAATTCAATTCTCATGGGCGCGCTCGGCTGACGTGGGAGTACGGCCCGTCGGCACGCTCCGGTACGCTGCGCGCCGTGAAGAAGTGGCTGCGGCGCCAGTGGAGGAAGTTGCCGTGGTGGCAGCGGCTGGCGGCGCTGCTGCTGGCGCCGATGGTCGCGCTCAACCTCGCGGTGGCCTTCTTCGGCAGCTCGCTGGTCTCGCCGCTCTCGCCGTTCTTCTTGCGAGAGAAGTCGCAGGCGCTGTGGTCGTACGCGAAGCACCGCCCGCTGTGCCTGCTGACGGGCCACGCCGACATCGCCGCGCTCGCCGACGACACCGGGCGGCGCTACGGGTTGCCCCGAGGCTTGCTGCGCGCGGTGGTCGAGGTGGAGTCGGGCACCAACGCGCACCGCATCTCCGCGGCCGGCGCGATGGGGCCTGCGCAGCTGATGCCGGGCACCGCGCAGCGCTACGGGGTGCGCGACGCGTTCGACCCCGCGGAGGCGTTGGATGCCAGCGCGCGCTTCCTCGCCGCGGAGCTCAAGCGCACCGGCAACGTCGAGCTCGCGGTCGCGGCGTACAACGCGGGCCCGGGCAACGTGAACGGCGCGGTCCCGAGGAACGGTGAGACTGAATTCTACGTGGCGAAGGTGATGCGCGCGTACCGCCGTTGATAGGGTGCCGCGCCATGCCGACCCCCGTTCGTCGTGCCCGCCCGCGCCTCGGTGAGCTGTTGGTCGAGCTCGGCGCGCTCGAGCCCTCGCAGCTCGAGGCGGTGCTGGAGCAGCAGCGGCAGTGGGGCATGAGCTTCGGCCGCGCCGCCATCGCCTGCGGGTACTGCACGGAGTTCGAGATCCTCGCGGCGCTGACGAAGCAGACCGGTCTGCGCGGCGTCGACCTGGAGAAGGAAGAGCAGGCGCCGGAAGTACAGGGGTTGCTGCCGCTCGAGGCCGCGAAGGAACACCGCGCGGTGGCGCTCCGGTTGAGCGCGCACACCTTGATGGTCGCGATGGCCGCGCCCGCCAGCCTCGCGTCGCAAGACGCCATTCGCACGCTGACCGGCCGCGCGCGGCTCGACGTGCTCATCGCCTCCGACGAGGCCATCGACCGCGCCATCCACCGCTTCTATGCGTTGCCCTGGTACGAGCAGCCGGAGGCCGCGACGCAGCAGCACCGCGCGCTGGAGACCAGCAGGCCGACGCCGATCCCCCGGCCGGCGCCGCCGCCGTCACCGATGAAGCGGCCGGAGCTCTTCGACCTGCTCTCGCTGACGCCGCAGACCGGCGACATCGTGTTGCGCATGTGTCAGGCGCACAACCTCTCGCACCGCGAACTGCTGGGCCGCGTGGTGGAGCAGTGGGCCGCGAACCTGATGAAGACCCAGCCGCGGCGCTGACTCACGCGGTGGTCTGCGTGTAGTTCTTCCCGCCGTTGTTGAGCCACACCTCGCCGACGTCGCGCGCGCCGGCGCTGTCGTGCGGGGCGTGACACGCGAGGCCGACGTGCAGCGCGAACTCCACGGGCGTGCCGGGCGGGCAGTCGTCGAGCTGGAAGACGCCGTTCATCACCGGGCAGGGCACGTCGTCGCTGGAGACCGCGTGCTGCGTCTTCCAGCCGTCGCGTGTCCAGCGCAGCTCGATCCACGACACCGAGAGCGTGGTGAAGCCGCGGGAGAACCAACCGCGGCGCTCGGCCTCGCGCTGCAGCTCCGGGAGGCCGGGGTGCACCAGGAAGTGCAGCGTGCTGGCAGGGCCCTTCGCGCCGAAGATGCGGGCGAGGTTGGCGGGCGGCGGCGGGAGTTTCATGGCGGTGAGCGACGCTACTCCTGCCACATGCGTTGGCTTTACCTTTCGGGCGCGCGCGTGTTGCGTGCTGTTGGAACCCATGAGCGCCCATGTGCCAGAGCTGCGGGTCATCGACGGCGGCGCCTCCGGCGAGCGCTCCGAGGGCGACCTGCTGCGCGCGTTCTTCGAGGGCGACGGCGCGGCCTTCGGCGTGCTGGTGCGCCGCCATCAAGACACGGTGTACCGGGTGGTGCGGCGCTTCGCGAAGAGCCGTGAAGACGCGAGGGACCTCACGCAGCGCGCGTTTCTGCAGGCCCTGGAGCACGCGGAGCGCACGCAGGCCCGGTTCGACGGCAGCGACGGCCCGACGCCCTTCAAGGCGTGGCTCCTGCGCATCGCTGTCAACCTCGCGAAGAACCACGCGCGCGACGCGGGCCGCTGGGCATGGGCGCAGGTGGAGTCGGTCGACGTCGAGCGCCCGCAGGCGCCCGGCGCGCACGAGGCGCTGGAGCGCAAACAGGCGGAGGACCTCACCCGGCGCGCGGTGCTGGAGCTGCCGCCGCGCCAACGCGAGGTCTTCTCGCTGCGCATCGACGGCGGCTTGCCGTTCGCTGAGATCGCCCGCGTCCTCGACATCACCGAGGGGAACGCGAAGGCCCATTTTCATTACGCGGTGAAGCGGCTGAAGGAAGAGGTCGCGAAACTCGGAGGTGCGTCATGACGTGCGAAGAAGTCGAACTCGAGCTCTCGGGCGGAGAGGCGTCGCCGGCGGTGCAGGCGCACCTCGCCACGTGCCCGTCGTGTCAGGAGACCGCGCGCGTGCTGGGCCTCGCCACGCTGCCGGCGATGAGCGACGCCGAGCGGTTGATGCTCTCCAGCGTGGCGGCGACGGTGCAGCGCGCGTGGCGGCAACCTCCGGTGCGCCTCAGCCTCGCGCGCCGCAGCGTGGGCTACCTGATTGCCGCGGGCGTGGGCGCGCTCCTCGCCTCGGGCGTGATGCTCAAGCTGCGCCCCGCGCCCGTGACGCCGCCGGCCCCCGCGAAGGTGGAGCCCGTCGCGCTGACCGAGCCCAACCTTTCCGACGACGAAGTGTTTCTCGAAGTGGGTTGGCCGTCGCCGACCGAAGGAGACCTCTGAAATGAAGACCAGGATGATGCTCGTGGTGGTTGCGCTCTCGTCACTCGCCGCGTTCGCCGGCAACGGCAACCGGGAGGGCCGCTTCGAACAGCGCTTCGAGGAGAAGGCCCAGGAGTTCCACCTCAAGGCCGTGGTCGCCATCAGCGAGGCGCTGGAGCTGAAGGAGGCCGACTCGCTCAAGCTCTCCGAGAAGCTCAAGGGCTTCGAGGCGCGCCGCCAGCCGCTGCGCCTGGAGATGTTCAAGGCGATGAAGGCCGTGAAGGACGCGTCGGACGGTGACGCCGCGGCGCTGGCCAACATCGACGCCAACGTCGCCACGGTGCTCGACGGCCGCGCGCAGATGGCGGCGCTCGACAAGGAACTCTACGCGTCGCTGGCGCAGGGGCTGACCCCGCAGAAGAAGGCGAAGCTGGCGATGGCGCTCGGCCAGCTCTCGCGGGAGGGCCACGGCATGGGCAAGAAGGGCCGGCACCACCAGCGCCACGACGCGCAGCCCGCGGCGCGCTGACGTTTCCCCGCTGTGACACCGGAGCGTGGCCTGTGCGCCGTGCTCCGGTTTTCTTTTTGCGTCGGCCCCCCGAACTCCGGTTGTCGAGGTTGATCTGCCGGGGCGCTGGTTCTACACGCCGCGCCCCATGCAGCATTCCGCAGGTGTCATCGGCGCGTCGGGCTACTCGGGTATCGAGCTGACGCGCATTCTTCTCCGGCACCCGAACGCCAGGCTGAGCTTCGTCACCTCCGACCGCTGGGTCGGGCAGACCATC
>CAMLFP010000348.1 GCA_946479335.1 uncultured Archangium sp. | reverse complement strand
GCGACGGTCGAGGCTCCTTGCTTTCGCGTCGACAGCCTCGATAGCTTCGACGCCCCAACCCTTCACAGGAGCTGAATCGCAAAATGGAGTGCCCGAGCTGCGGCGTCGAGATGGTCGAGTTGACTGGAGACGATCAGACGATTCGCAAGTGCAGTGACTGTGGCGGCCTGTGGGTCGACGTTTCAGACCTCAACCGCATGTTGCTGCACCACAACCTCCCCGGCCTGGAGAGCATCGGCGGGAAGGTGGACCCGGACGCCATGAGCGGCCAGTGCTCCGAGTGTCAGGTCGATCTCATCCGCATCGTGGGGGGCGAGAAGACCGCGCCCATGAGCTACGACACGTGCGAGTCGTGCGGCGGCGTGTTCGTCGAGTCTGACGCGCCCGACGTCAGCGACTACGCGGGCGCGAAGAACAAGATCCTCGACTTCTTCGCGCGCTTCTCACCCAACAAGAAGAAGAAGCCGGCCGCCGTTCACGGCTGAGCGCGCCAGGCCCGTTTCAGCGACGCGGGGAGCTCGCCGTCGAAGGTGAGCTTCCCGTTCTCTTTCGTGTACCCGACGGTGTGCTTCTTCCCTTCGAGCTCGAAGCGGATGCGCCCACCCGACACGTCGTACCGGCCGGTGACCACCTCGGGCTTGTTCGCTTTGGTGTCGAACGGCTCGTACGAGAAGCGGAAGGTGCCGTCGTAGTTGAACGACAGGTAGTAGTCGGGCGTCTTCTCGTAGCCCGAGAACCAGGTGCCCATCACGTACTGCGTGCCCTTGTCGTACTTGAGCTGCGTCGTCATCCACGGGCCGTTGAGGGCCTTGCCGTCTTGCACGAAGACCACGTCGGTCATGCACACCGACGCGTCGAGATCCTCCTCCGCGTCGTAGGCGTCGAGGACCTCGATGGAGAAGCGCAGCCCGGTAAGCGGCGGGGAGATCGCGATGCTCTGCGCGCCGCGCTTGTCCTCCAGCGTGAACTTCCGCGACTCCTTGCCAGACTTGATGACGAGCTTCTTCGCGCGCGCGAAGTCCTTCCACACCAGCTCGGAGAAGTTGTTGCCGTTGTTGATCTTCAGCTCCTCGATGGTCACCGGCGAGTTGAAGCCGAAGGTCAGCACGTCGTTGAGCGGGTCAGACGTCGTCGTGCACCACGAGGTGATGTCGCGCGCGTCGAGCAGGTTCAGCGGCTGGTACAGCGTGGGCCGCGAGTCTTTCTTGAAGTAGCCGGTCGCCTGCGCGTAGCCGAAGGTGTTGCCCGCCAACGCCGCGGACGAGACCACCACTGAGATCGTCAGAGCTTTGAACGACATGTCGTGAACTATGCCACGGAAGAACCCCGCGCTTGCGGTGTTCGACGCACATGGCATGACGCTGCGAATGAGTCGGCTCCGAGTTCTCTGTGCATTTTCCCTGATTTTCGTCGGCTGCGATCGCTGCGGCGCGCCCTCGGTCGTCGACGCGGGGCCCATCGATGCGGGCCCGCCGGTGCTCACCGAGAAGGAGCCCAACGACGCCGCGGCGCAGGCGTTGGCCATCGAAGGCACGGCGACGGTCGAGGCCAACCTCGGCGCAGACCCCGCGAAGCCCGACGTCGACTGGTACGTGCTCAAGGCGCAACAGCCGCGCACCGTCGACGTGCGCGTGACCGCACCGAACGGCGCCGACGTCGCGCTCGAGCTGGTCGACGAGACCGGCGGCGTGTTGGAGACCGTGAATGAAGGCGGCGTCGGCGCGAGCGAGCGGCTGCCCAACGTGAACGTCGAGGCGAAGACCTTCGTGCGCGTGGTGGCGCTGAAGAAAGGCGTCGGCGGCGCCTACACGTTCTCCGCGAAGTTCCAGGACCGCGCGCCCGGCTACGAGCTGGAGCCCAACGAGCGCAAGGTCGACGCGACGGCGGTGGCGCTGGGTCAGGCCATCTCCGGCACCGTCGGGCACGCGGGCGACGTCGACTGGTACCGCTACGAGCTGCCGGCGACCGAGGAGCCCGCGCCGGTCGAGGCACTCGACGCCGGCGAAGATGCAGGCGTGGAGGACGCGGGCACCAACGCGCTCGCCGAGAAGCGCGTCGCGCTGCGCATCGACGTGAGCGGCGTGGAGGGCGTCGCCACGCACGTGCAGCTGCTGACCGAAGCCGAGGCGGTGCTCTTCGAGGCGAAGTCGAAGGAAGGCGCCCCGCTCTCGCTGCGCAACGTCGGCGTGCGCGCGGCCGACAAGGTCATCTACGTCGCCGTGAAGTCGGCCAACAAGAAGTCGAACCCCGACCTCTCGTACACGCTGACCGTCGCGCCTGAAGATGACTCCGGCAACGCGGAGTTCGAGCCCAACGACGAGCTCGGCCGCGCGACCGACGTGCCGCCCAACAGCTACCGCGACGGCTTCATCTCGCCCAAGGGCGACGTCGACTACTTCCGCCTCGTCACCGACGGCCCGTCGATCGCCACGCTGCAGGTCTCGGGCGTCGACAAGGTCGACCTGGTGCTCTCGGTGGTGAAGCCCGTCGACGGCAAGCCCGAGGAGACGGTGGCGAAGGCGAATGAAGGCGCGAGCCGCGAGCCGGAGCAGCTCAACAACATTGCCTGCGACGGGGTGTGCTTCATCCGCGTGGAGACGGCGGCGAAGAAGGTCGACGGCAAGTGGGTGAAGGAAGACGAGAACGGCGACCAGTCGTACCGGCTGCAGACCACCGTGGTGCCCGACGACGGCACCACCGAGCGCGAGTCGAACAACACGCCGGCCACCGCCTCGAAGGTCGAGTTCGGCAAGCCGGTGCGCGGCACCATCTTCCCCAAGAAGGACGTCGACTTCTTCGCGCTCGATCTGCGCGAACGCCCGGTGAAGACCGCGCTGACCGCCACGGTGACCGGGCTGCTGAAGGTCGACGTCGCGCTCTACCTCCACCGCGTCGAGGAGGACGGCAAGCTGACGCTGGTGCAGACCTCCGACGGCGCGAAGGGTGAGAAGCCCGAGGTGGTGCGCTTCGCCGCGGAGCCCGGGCTGTACGTGTTCGAGGTGAGGGATCTCAAGAACCGCGAGGCGAATTTCCAGGACAGCTACCAGCTCACCGTCGAGGAAGGTCAGGAGTGAAAATGGGCTCCCCGGCCGCTACAGAGTGCCCATGAACTACGAAGCGGAGATCGCCCGGCTCAAGAAGGAGCTCAACGCCGTCATCCTCGCGCACTACTACCAGGAGTCGGAGATCCAGGACGTCGCCGACTTCGTGGGCGACTCGCTGGCGCTCGCGCAGCAGGCCGAGAAGACGAAGGCCGACACCATCGTGTTCTGCGGCGTGCACTTCATGGCGGAGACCGCGAAGATCCTGAACCCGGACAAGCTGGTGCTGCTGCCTGATCTCGCCGCCGGCTGCTCGCTGTCTGATCGCTGCCCGCCCGACAAGTTCAAGGCCTTCAAGGAGCGCTACCCCGACCACTTCGTCGCCACCTACGTGAACTCGTCGGCGGCGGTGAAGGCGATGAGCGACGTGATCGTCACCTCGTCGAACGCGGTGAAGATCATCGAGAAGGTCCCCCACGACCGGAAGATCATCTTCGCGCCCGATCAACACCTCGGCCGCTGGGTCACGCAGAAGACCGGCCGCGAGATGGTGCTGTGGCCGGGCAGCTGCATGGTGCACGAGATCTTCAGCGAGAAATTGCTGACGCAGCTCAAGGTGCAGCACCCGAAGGCGAAGGTCGTGGCGCACCCCGAGTGCGAAGCCCCGGTGCTGAAGCTGGCCGACTACATCGGCTCGACCAAGCAGCTCCTCGAGTTCACGCAGAAAGACGCGGCGAACGAGTTCATCGTGGTCACCGAGGTGGGCATCATCCACCAGATGGAGAAGGCGTCACCGGGGAAGACGTTCATCCCCGCGCCGCCGGACAATGGCTGTGCGTGCAACGAGTGCCCGCACATGCGGCTCAACACCATGGAGAAGCTGTACCTCTGCATGAAGAACCGCACGCCGAAACTGGAGCTGCCGCCGGGCCTGAGCGAGGCAGCTCTCAAACCCCTGAAGCTGATGTTGGAGTGGTCGTGAAGATCTCTTTTTATTCGGTGCCCGCGTGGGCGGTGCACGAGAACAAGGAAAACCCCGCGGAGAAGCTGACGCCGCAGCGGTGTGAAGACGGCGCGCTGAAGATGGCGCTGCAAGACGTGGAGTACCGCGGCTTCAAGGCGTGGGACCGCGCGGTCGAGCTGACGGCGCACGAGAGCCCCGCGGTGTACGCGAAGTCTCCGGCTGACCTGCCCGCGCTGCTGCGCACGGCTGATCAGCTCATCACGCTGATGCGCGTGAACGCCGGCGACGAACACCACACCGCCGAGAACCAGGCGCGCGTGGGGTTGTCGCGCTTCTTCCGCGAGGCGATGGCCCGCGGCTGGCCGGTGCTGGTGGCCCGCGGCTGATGCGGAAGCAGTCGCTCGATCTCCTCCGCTGCCCGAAGTGTCACGCCGGCAGTCTGGTGCCCGATGCGCCGACGCCGGAGCGCGCCCTCACCTTCGGCCCCGCGCGTTGTCTGGGCTGCGGCTCGTTGTTCCCCGTGCATGACGGGCTCGTCGAATTGCTCGGCGACGCGCGGCCGGCGGGCGTGCTGCAACACGCGATGGAGCAGCCGTGGGTGGCGCGCGCCTGGGAGCGCGCGGTGCGCCCTGCCCTCGACGCGGTGCTGACGCGGGGGAAGCTCGACCACGAGAGCGAGTACACGATCATCAAGACCTTCCTCGACGCGACCCCGGGGCCGCTGCTCGACCTCGGCTGTGGCGCGGGCATGGTGCTGCGGCGGCTCTCGCGCGACTTCCGCGGCGTCACGCTCATCGGCATGGACGTCTCGCGCCCGATGCTCGAGGAGGCCATGGCGCAGGTGCGCGAGCACGCCGAGGCGGCCGACTTCGTGCGCGCTCGGGCGCCGGAGCTGCCCTTCACCGACGCGTCGCTCGGCGCCATCGTCGCGGTGGGCTTCATCCACTTCGTCGAGGAGCTCGACACGCTGCTCTCGGAGGTCGCGCGGGTGCTCAAGCCCCGCGGCCGCTTCGTGGCGACGACCTACGAGGCGGGCTTCACGCAGAAGCTCCACGAAGGCGCGGGCCTCCACCCACGCACCGAGACACAGCTGCGTGACGCGGCAGCGCGCGCCGGCCTGGTGGCGTTCGAGCGCGTGCGCGTCAGCCCGTTTCTGCTGTGGAAAGCGGAGCGCCCGTAAGCGCTACGGGCAGTGCGTGGCCTTCACCGACAACGAGTCGAAGAAGAACCACGTCTTCTGCGAGTTGTCGTTGTCGGAGCTCATCGTGACGTCGACCGACTCACCCGACAGGTTGACGCTCACCGTCTGCGAGAAGTGCGTCCACGTGCTGACGTGATCGACGTTCGAGAGTGTGAGCTCTGATTCGATCAACCCGCCTCCTGCCGCGATCGTGTCGTAGACGTTGAGGAAGCCGTGGTCGTAGGCGATGGTCGACGTCGCGTTCTCGTCGGTGAGGATGAGGTAGTAGCCGCTGATCACCAGCTGCGTCGTCCCCGCGGGGACGGTGATGGTCTGGTACAGCTCGTCGGATTCGTTGTAGTCGCCGCCGAGCAACCCGACGTAGGTCCCGGAGTGCGCCGTCACCGAGCCCGACGCGGGGACCACCAGCTCGTACCCCTTCGACGAGTACTCCAGCCACTCGGCGCCGGGCCCGTTGTCGAGGTTTCCGTTGGTCAGGAGCTCGGTCACCACCGGCACGCACGCGGTGCCGCCACCGGTGGTCCCGGTTCCTCCACCGAGCGATCCGGTGCCGCCGCCGCTCGTCCCCGTTCCACCGCCCGTCGTCGCAGTGCCGCCGCCGGTCGTCGCAGTGCCGCCGCCGGTCGTCGCAGTGCCGCCGCCAGTCGTTGCCGTTCCGCCACCGGTCGTCGCAGTGCCGCCGCCAGTCGTCGCAGTTCCGCCGCCGGTCGTCCCAG
>CAMLFP010000347.1 GCA_946479335.1 uncultured Archangium sp. | reverse complement strand
GCGCTCCCGCGAAAAGATCTGATTGATCAACTCAAGGCGGCAGTGCACGAGGTGGTCGAGCCGGTGGCCAGACCCCGCCGGTTCAGGTTTCCCGAGGCCCTGCCGGTCAACGCGCAGGGCAAGACCACGGAGGCGTTGTTGACCGCGTTGTTCGCTCCAGATCGCCCTGACGTGGCGTGGGCCGAGAAGGGCCCGACGCGCGCGGAGCTGACGATGAAGATCACGCCCGACCTCCGCGTGATGGCCGGGCACTTCCCCGAGCTGGGCGTGGTGCCGGGCGTCGCACAGATCGACTGGGCCGTGGCCTGGGGGCGCGAGGCCTTCACCATGACGGGCGCCTTCACGCGCCTCGAGGCGCTCAAGTTCCAGAACCTGATGCTCGCGGGCCACGAGGTGACGCTGACGCTGGAGTGGCACGCCGAGCGCCAGTCGCTCCACTTCAAGTACGTGAGCGGCGCGCGCGTGTACTCGAGCGGCCGGGTGGTGTTCGCGTGACTGCAACGAGCCAGGGTCGAGGTGAGGGCCGCGTCAAGGTGGTCGTGGTGATCCCGGTCTACAACCACGAGCACGCCATCGGCGCGGTGGTCGAGAAGGTGCAGACCTACGGGCTCCCGGTGCTGCTGGTCGACGACGGCAGCAAGCCCTCCTGCGCGGCGGTGCTCGATGAGCTCGCGAAGCGCGACGGCGTGGTGTTGTTCCGCCGCACGCAGAACGGCGGCAAGGGCGCGGCGGTGATGTCGGGCCTGCGCGAGGCGAAGCGCCTGGGCTTCACCCACGCGGTGCAGATCGACGCCGACGGGCAGCACGCGCTCTCTGACCTGCCGCGCTTCCTCGAGACCGCGGAGGCGCACCCGTTGGCGCTGGTCTCCGGCGTGCCGCAGTACGACGCCTCGGTGCCCAAGGGCCGCCTCTACGCGCGCTACCTCACGCACATCTGGGTGTGGATCAACACGTTGTCCTTCGCCATCCGCGACTCGATGTGCGGGTTCCGCGTCTACCCGTTGGACGCCACGCTCGCGGCCATCGTGCCCGGCATCGGCAAGCGGATGGACTTCGACCCCGAGATCGCCGTGCGGCTGGTGTGGCGCGGCGTGGAGGTCATCAACCTCCCCACGGCGGTCACCTACCCCACCGACGGCGTCAGCCACTTCGACGCCCTGTGGGACAACGTTCGCATCTCCGGCATGCACGCGCGGTTGTTCTTCGGCATGTTGCTGCGGCTGCCGCTGCTGCTCTGGCGAAAGGTCGCGCGATGAAGGGGCGCTGGGTTCACGAGACGGTGATTCGCCCGCAGTTCTACGACGTCGACCCGATGAACGTGGTCTGGCACGGGAACTACCTCAAGTTCTTCGAGCAGGCGCGGCAGGAGCTGCTGGCGGGCCTCGGCTACGGCTACAAGGAGATGATCGAGAGCGGCTACGCCTGGCCCATCGTCGACGTCCACCTGCGCTACGTGAAGTACGCGCACCTGCTCGAGGCGCTGACGGTGCGCGCTGAAATCGTCGAGTACGAGAATCGTCTGAAGGTCGACTACCTCATCACGTCAGAGGGCCAGAGACTGACGAAAGGGCACACCGTGCAAGTCGCCGTCGACATGAAGACGCAGGAGCTCCAGCTGGTCACGCCGCGCATCCTCTGGGAGCGGCTGGGGGTCTCGCCGTGAACGCCGCGCTGCTGGTGCTGCTGCTCTCCGCGACCGACCTCACCGCCGAGGTGAAGGCGCGCCTCGCGGAGCAAGACGTCATCACCGGCACCTTCGAGCAGAGCAAGGTGGTGAAGGGCTTCAAGAAGCCGTTCAAGTCCACCGGCGCGTACGAGGTGAAGAAGGGCGAGGGCGTGAAGTGGAACACCGCCGCGCCCTTCGCCTCCGAGCTGACGGTGAGCGCCGACAGCATCCGCTCCATGCAGGGCGGCGCGGAGCAGTTCAAGCTGGACGCGAAGACCGAGCCCACGGTGCGCGTCATCACGCAGTTGTTGTTCTCGTTGCTCTCGGGTGACCTGAACGCGCTCTCCACGCACTTCGACGTGCAGGGCAAGGTCGACGGCAAGGAATGGAGCATCGAGCTGACGCCGAAGCCGGGCCCGCTGGCGAAGGTCTTCAACCGCATCTCGCTCAAGGGTGACGCGGCGGTGCGCAGCGTGCACATGCAGGAACTCAGCGGCGACGCGACGCTCATCTCGTTGACGCCGAGCGCCGCGAGATGAAGCGCGGCGTGCGTCTCCCTCTCCCGCGTGCGGGAGAGGGTCGGGGTGAGGGTCGCGCGTGAACCCGCGCATCACCTTCTTCTGGACGCTGCTCTTCGCGGCGCTCGTCGCGCATCAGATCCACCTCTGGCGGGGCGGCCTGCAGGTCGAGACCGATCTCCTCGCGTTGCTCCCGAAGGATCAGCGCGACGAGGCAGCCGAAGCCGCGCTGCGCGGTCTCTCCGCGAGCGCCTCGAAGCAGGTGGTGGTGCTGGTCACCGGCGCCAACGCCCCCGCCGCCGCGCGCACCTTCGCAGCGAACCTCGACGCCGAACGCCTCTCGCCGGTGCCGCTCCCGGAGAACGCCGGCACCGCGTTGCTCGACACGCTCCTGCCGTACCGCGATCGCCTGCTCACCCCGGCGCAAGCAGCAGCGCTCACCGCCGCGACACCGGAGCAGCTCACCCAGCGCGCGGTGCTGCAGCTCCAGTCGCCGATGTCGCAGCGCGTGGGCGAGTTCACCGACGATCCACTGCAGCTCTTCCCGGAGTTCCTCCGCGAGCGCGCCACCGCCAGCCGGGTGCGGCCGGTCGACGGGCAGCTGCGCGCGGGCGACGCGGTGTTGCTGCGCTACGAGGTGAAGGGCGGCGGCTTCGCGCTCTCCAGCGACCCGGTGCTGCGCGAGGCGCTGCAGCACGCGGAGGAGAAGGCGGGTGACGCACACTTCACCGCGGCCGGCGTGCCGCTCTTCGCGGAGGCGGCGTCGGTGCAGGCCAACGCGGAGGTCAACACCGTGGGCTGGGGCTCGCTGGCGGCCATCCTCCTGGTGATGTTCCTCGCGTTCCGCTCTCCGCGGCCGCTGCTGCTGGTGGTGCTGTCGGTGGGCACCGGCGTGGCGTGCGGGTTGTCGCTGTGCGTGCTGGTCTTCGGCAAGGTGCACCTGATGACGCTGGTGTTCGGCGCGTCGTTGGTGGGCGTCGCGGAGGACTACGGCATCCACTACTTCGCCTCGCGGCAGGCGCGCCCGCACGTCGAGCGCCACGAGCTGCTCGAAGAGCTCAAGCCGGGGCTGTTCCTCGCGCTGGTCACCAGCGTCGCGGGCTACGTGATGCTGGCCATCACCCCGATGCCGGGGCTGCGGCAGGTGGCGCTCTTCTCGGCGGCGGGGCTGACGGGCGCGTTCCTCACGGTCATCGCGTTCTTCCCCTTCCTCGACACGGGCAAGGTGAAGCCCACGCGCTTCTCGCAGGTGTGGGCGGGCACGCGCTCCCGGTGGCCGGTGTTGCGCGGGCGGGCGCTCTTCGGCGCGCTGGCCGTCGCGGGCGCCATCGCGGCGGTCGGCCTCCTGAAGTTGCAGCCGCACGACGACGTGCGCGGGTTGCAGGCCAGCCCTCCGGCGCTCATCGCCGCGCAGCGCGAGGTGGCCGAGGCCATCGGGCTGCCGAGCCCCGCGCAGTTCTTCGTGGTGCACGGCGACACGGAAGGGCAACGCCTCGAGCGTGAGGAGGCGCTGCGCGCGAAGCTGGACGGCCTCATCTCGCGGGGGCTGCTCAAGCGCTACGACGCGCTCAGCCAGTGGGTGCCGTCACCGCGCCGGCAGGCCGAGAGCGTCGCGGTCTTCGCGAAGGCGCGCGCCGCGGTGCTCGAGGGGCTGAAGGACGAGCTCGACACGCCGCCGCCGTTCATCGCGTCGAAGGAGCTGCACCTCGAGACGGTGCTGGCGACGCCGCTGGGCAGCGCGCTCAAGCCGCTGATGGTCGAGGGCGCGCACGTGGTGCTGCTGCACGACCCCTCGCGTGAAGGCCTCGCGGAGTTCGCGGGCGTGGAGGTGCCGGGCGTGAAGTTCATCGACCGCACCTCGGACATCTCGAAGCTGATGCAGCGCTGGCGGGTGGGCATGACGGAGCTCCTCGCCGCCGGCTACGCGGTCATCTTCCTCGCGCTGTGGTTCCGTTTTCGCTCGCGGGCGTGGCGGGCGCTGCTGCCGACCGCAGTGGCCTCGGCGCTGGCGCTGGCGCTGGTGGGCTACCTCGGGGAGCCGCTCTCGCTGTTCCACGTGCTGGCGCTGTGGCTGCTGCTGGGCATGGGTGTCGACTACGGCATCTTCCTCCTGGAGCACGAGGCCGACGGCGGCGAGGCGTGGCTGGCGGTGGGGCTGGGCGCGGTCTCCACGCTGTTGTCGTTCGGGCTGCTGGGCGTCTCGAAGACGCAGGCCATCCACGCGTTCGGCATCACGCTGGGCACCGGGGTGACGCTGGTGTGGCTGTTGAGCCCGTTGCTGGTGCCGCCGCCTCCGCGCGTGGTCGAAAAACCGTAATCAGTACGTATTTTCGACCAAGCGCGGCGCGCGCCGCCGCGTGCGGAGCCTGAAAACCGTGCCGCCCCACGGCTACCCGGCGCTACGGTTCGCCGGTCCAACCACGAAGGAGGGGGTTCCCATGGCTGCGAAGAAGAAGGCTGTCGCGAAGAAGGCTCCTGCGAAGGCGAAGAAGGCGCCGGCCGCGCCGGTGCACAAAGACTCGGTGGCGGTGAAGGTGCTGGCGTCGTTGCCGGCGCTGACCGGCAAGCTGCGCGCCGCGTACCGTGCGTCGTTCTCTGACGAGCAGTGCGAGGCGTGGGGTGAGAAGACGAAGGCCGCCAACGTGATCCGCGAAGCGGAGGGGTGGTTGGTCACGATGGACAAGGCGCTGAAGAGTGACCCTGCGGTGGCGTACTCGCGGCGCCGCCTCGCGTACCTCGCGGAGCTGGTGGTGCTGCTGCAGGACGAGGTCTCGCGGACCACGGACAACTCGGGTTCTGAGCTGAGGGCCACGCGGAGCGCGGCGCTGGCCGTGGCGGTGAACGCGCGGCGCGAGTTGGCCCGACTCATTCGCGCGGTCGCCGGTGGGCGCGAGAAGATCCTCTCGGCGCTCGCGAAGCTCTCTCCGGAGCGGGAGGAGTCTCCGTCAGAGGTGCAGGACTCACTCACCGCCACCATCGACTTCGCGTTGAAGCTGCGCCGAGACGAGATCACCGAAGCGCTTGCTGACGACGTCGGGCTCACGGAGGCTCGCCTCAACGCCGCGTACTCCGCGCTCGAGGCGTTGACAGGCGCGCGCGAGACCGCGCTGAACAAGAGCGCCTACGAGGGCGACGCCCCGACGGTGAACGTCATCGAAGGCCGCGTGCTGCGAGAGCTCCGGTTGGCGCAACGCCTGTTCAACGAGGCGCGCGAGCAGCGCGTGAATGTTCCGGTGCTGGTGCCTGGCCCCGAGGTGAGAGCGGTCTTCCGAAAGGACGACGAGGCGCAGGCCGCGACGCCGGCGGCTCCGATGCCTCAGGCCTGAGTCCTGGCGCGCAGGTCGCGGGCCCCCGGGAGGACTTCGCAGGTTCCCCGGAAGGACTTCGCAGGTTCCCGGGAGCACTTCACAGGTTCCCGGGAGCACTTCACAGGTTCCCCGGGAGCACTTCACAGGTTCCCCGGGAGCACTTCACAGGTTCCCCGGGAGGACTTCACAGCTTCCCGGGCGCAGTTCGCAGGTTCGCAGGGAGGACTTCGCAGCTTCTCAGGCGCACTTCGCAGCTTCTCAGGCGCACTTCGCAGCTTCCCCAAGCGCACCTCGCAGCTTCCCCGGACGCACTTCGCGGACTCCGCAGAAGCACTGCGCGGGATCGATGCGCCGCGCTCAGTGCGGGCGGGCGCCGCGCACCGCGTATTCGCGGATGAGCCCGTCGTAGTCGCTCATCGCGGGGAGCTTCGCGAAGGAGTGCA
>CAMLFP010000346.1 GCA_946479335.1 uncultured Archangium sp. | reverse complement strand
CGCTGCCGCTGCCGCTGCCGCTGCCGCTGCCGCTGCCGCTGCCGCTGCCGCTGCCGTTGCCGCTGCTACCGCTGCCGCTGCTGCCGCTGCTGCCGCTGCTGCCGCTGCCGCTACCGCTGCTACCGCTGCTACCGCTGCTACCGCTGCTACCGCTGCTACCGCTACCGCTGCTGCCGTTGTCGCCGCTGCTGCCACTCCCGTTCCCATCGCCGGAACTCCCGGAGTTGCTCTTGCTGGTCGACCAGGTCGTCGCCGGGGCGCTGGTGTTGCTGACGTCATCGAAGAGCACGCGGGGCTTCGGCGCGGCCAACGAGATCGAGGCGAGAGACAGCACGAGGACAAGCAACGGTCGTTTCATTTTCATTCTCCGGGGACTTCGTAGATCTCGAGGATGTCGGGCCACGGGTCAGCGTCGAGCTGCGCGGTGGCGATGCAATAGAAGGAGGTGTCGCCCCACGGCTGGCTCAGCTGGTACGTGTAGCGACCGCCGGTGTACTGCGTGGGCGACTGCAGCGTGCCGCCGTTGATCTCGAAGGCGAGCTGCTTGAACGACGCCGCGTACACGCCGTGCTCCGAGTAGTAGTCGCGCTGCGCGGTCCACAGCGCTTCGAGCCCGGCGACGGCCTCGGTGCGTTTGGCGCGCATCACGTACGCGTCGAACTCCGGCACGGCGAGGGCCGCCAGCAACCCGATGATGGCCACCACCAGCATCAGCTCAATGAGGGTGAAGCCGCTCCGTCGCACGCGTCACGTCCTTTGCAGTCGCCGCGCCATGTGCCGCGGCGAGTGAATTCAACGCCCTGCGCGGTGCGAGGGCCGGGGGCATGGGTCGCTTCACACAGGGCGGTGGGGCTCTTCACCCAGCGTCTTCGCCCGACAGGTACGACTCGAGGGCATGCTTGCGCACCCGGTAGCGCATGGTGTCGCGCGAGAGGTCGAGCAGCCGGGCCGCGGCGCTGACGTTGCCCTTCGCGAGCTCCAGCGCGCATTGGAGGATGGCGCGCTCCAGCACCTCGAACGACGTGCCCTCCGCGGGGAGCTCGACGCGCACGCCGTCGGCCGTCGCGGTGACGCGGGCGCTGGTGGTGGCGCCGCCGACGCCGGGCACCGCCGCGAGGGAGGTCGCCGCAGGAGGCGCCAGCAGCACCGCGCGCTCCAGCGCGAACTTGAGCTCGCGCACGTTGCCGGGCCAGTCGTGCGCGGTGAGCTGCGCGGCGGCGGCGGGCGAGAGCGTCAACGCCGGCCGGTGGTAGCGCTGACAGGCCTCGGCGATGAAGGCGCGCGCCAGCAGCAGCACGTCGTCGCCGCGCTCGCGCAGCGGCGGGAGGAAGACCGGCAGCGCGGCGAGCCGATGGTAGAGGTCCGGGCGGAAGCGGCCCTCGCGCGCCGCGCGCTCCAGGTCGACGTTCGACGCGGCGATGACGCGCACCTGCACCTTGCGGTCCTTCAGCGAACCCAGGCGCCGCACCGCGGAGGTCTCCAGCACCTTGAGGAGCTTGGCCTGCGCCTCCAGCGGCAGCTCGCCCAGCTCGTCGAGGAAGAGCGTGCCGCCGTCCGCGGCCTCGAAGAGCCCGGGCTTCGACTGCTTCGCGTCGGTGAAGGCGCTCTTCTCGAAGCCGAAGAGCTCGGCCTCCACCAGGTTGGCGGGGAGCGCCGCGCAGTTCACCTCGAGGAAGGGCGCCGCGGCGCCGAGCTGCAGCCCGTGCAGCGCGCGCGCGACCGCGCCCTTGCCCACGCCTGTCTCGCCCTGCAGCAGCACCGGCGGTGCGCCCGCGGGGAGCCGGCCCAGCACTTCCAGCTCGCGCTTGAGCGCAACGAAGCGCGGGCTCGCGCCCAGCAGCGTGTCGAGGCCGTCGGCGGAGCGCACCCACGCCAGCTCGCGCTGTGCCCGTCGGGCCTCGAGCGCGCGCTCCAGCAGGCGCACCAGGCGCGCGAGATCCAACGGCTTCTCGACGAACTCGAACGCGCCCGCGCGCATCGCCTCCACCGCGCGCTGCACGCTGCCGTGCGCGGTCATCACCACGCGCAGCACCGAGGGGTCGAGCTTGCCCACCTCGGCCACCAGCTCGAGGCCGCTCATGCCGGGGAGCTGCACGTCGGTCAGCACCACGTCGGGCGCCGCCTGCCGCACCGCCGCCAGCGCGTCCTCCGCGCGGCCAAAGCGCTCTACGGTGTGCCCGCTGGCGACGAGGTAGTCGCCCACCATCTTCTGCAGCGTCGGGTCGTCCTCCACGATGAAGATCATGCGGGGCTCCGCGGCGAGAGGGGCAACACCAGCGCGATGCGTGCACCGCCGGCGGGCACGTCTTCCATCGTCAGGGCGCCCTGGTGGCGTTCGGCGACGCGGCGAGCGATGGCCAGGCCCAGCCCGCTGCCGGCGGCGCGGGTGGTGACGCCGGGCTCGGTGCGCCGCGCGGAGGTGGGCAGGCCGGGCCCGTCGTCTTCGACCACCAGCGCGACGTAGCGACCTTCGCCGGGGTGCGCGCCGTCGAGGCCCACGCGGGCGGGCGCAGCCACCGGCTCCGCGGCCAGCGTCACGTGGCGGCCGACGGCCAGCGCGTTCTCCACCAGGTTGCGCAGCGCCATGTCGAGGAGCGAGGCGTCGCACTCCACGGCCAGCTCCGGAGCGACGGGGCGCAGCGTGAGCCGCACCTGCCGCTTCTCGGCCTCGGGCGCGTACCCCTCGGCGATGAGCCCGAGGATGGTGGCGACCTCCACCCGCACCGGCGCCGCGCCCACCTGGCCCGCCGCGCGGAGGAAGCGCTGGAGCTGCTCGGTCAACGCCTCGGTCAGCCGCAGGGCCTCCTCGAGCTCCGCGCCCGCGGCGTGCGTCGCGCCCAGCTTGAGCTGCGCGAGCTGCAGCGACGCGGAGATGCCGGCCAGCGGCGTCTTGAGCCCATGCGTCAACGCGGCGGCGAGCTCTCCGAAGGCCCCGAAGCGCGCGCCGTCGCCCAGCTGCGTGCGCACCGCGTAGAGCGCCTCCAACCGCTCGCGCAAAAGCCGGTGCACCTCGTCATTGCCCGCCGGCTCTGCCGCCTCGGCGGGGGGCAACGCCGGCACGGGCCTGCGCAGCGCGAAGAAGGCGCCGAACGCGAGGCCCAGCAGCACCAACGCGCCGCCTGCGCGCCGGGCGTCACGCGCGCGCGCCTCGGCCTCGTCGACGCGGGCCCACGCGGCGCGCAGCGGCTCGGAGGCGGCGAGGGCTGCGGCGTCGGTCAGCTCGGGTTTGGCGCAGCCTCCGTCACCGGCGGCGCAGGCGCGCAGGGCCAGCAGCGCGCGGCGCTCGGCCTCCCCGCGCGTCGCAGCCAGCGCGTCGTCGAGGAGCGCGGTCGAGGCGCGGGCCTGGCCGGCCTCCACTGCCAACTGCTGGCGCACCGCCGCCAGGGTGGCGCTGGGGCCCGCCGCTGCGGAGAGTTCGGCCACCAGCGCGCGGCGCTCGGTCAACGCGTGGTCGAAGGCCAGGCCGGGGAGCAGCGCGCCCGCCACCACCAGCGCGGCGCACACCGCGAGCGCGATCCGCGCCCTCATTGCACCACCGTCACGGTGCCGTTCTGCACCTGCATCACCACGGTGTTCTCCAGGAGCACGGTGCCCGACGCCCACCCGGCCTCGCGCACGTGCTGGGCGAAGTCGACGGCGGCCTGGCGGCGGGCGTGCTGCTCCATCAGCGCCCAGCGCGCGCGGTCGACCTGCCCCACGAAGGCCTGCGGTGGCGCGTCGGGCGCGACCACGCACGAGACCACCACGTCGGAGGCGGCGCGGCAGGCCTCGGGGGACAGGGTGGTCAGCGGGGCCCGCGTGGAGCGCCACGCGACCAGCAGCGCCAGCACTCCGGCGACGACGGCCAGCGGCCAGGTGCGCCGGCGCGGCGTGGTGGGCCGGGGCGGGGCGAAGTCCTCCAGGCGCGGCGGCGGCTTCCCCTGATCCTTCGCCTCCTGCGCGCGCCGCAGCCACGCGGTGAGGCGGGCGCTGCGCTCGGCCTCGTCGGTGCGATCTCGCTCGAAGACCGCCTTGATGCGCGCGTCGACCTCCGCGAGCTGCGCGGCGAGCTCGTGCTCGGTGGTGCGCTCGGCGGCGGCGAGGCGCTCGATGGTGGTGTCGATGGCCTCGTTGAGCTCGAGCACACCGGCCATCAGCTCCGGCGCGAGGATCTGCGTGCCCAGCGACAGCTTGTAGCCGCGCACGTCGACCAGCAGCCCGGAGCTGAAGAGCGCGTTGAGCGAGCCGAAGGTCGCCAGCCGCCGGCCCGCGTCGTGGAGGAAGGTCTTCGCGCGCTCCAGCTGCTCGGGGCCGATCTCCGTGGCGGGCAGCGCCTCGGCCAGCAGGTGGCGGCGCAGCGCCGGCGAGTCGCGCTCCACCGGCACGAAGGCCAGCACCAGCCGGCTCGCGAGGTACTGCACGCGGTCGAGCCGCGCCGACTCGGTGCTCTTGAGGCCGGGCCGGGCCAGCAGCGCGATGTAGTCGGCCAGCGCCACCGAGCTGGTCTGGTTGACGTCGACGTGCTCGCGGAACCACGTCATCGGCACCAGCGCGTCGAGCGCCAGCAGGCGGGTCTCGAGGTCGGCCACGCCCACCTCCGCGGCGCTCACCGCGTCTTCGCGGGCTGCTCCGTCGAGCACCACCAGCCCGTTGAGCGCGCGCTCCAGCTCCGCCTGGCGCTGCTCGAATTCCAACCGCTCGGGCACCGCGGGCAGCGAGGCGAAGAGCAGGGCGGCCGGCCGGCTCACCGCGCGGAACCGCTCCGCGACGCGCCGCATGCGGCTGAGGAGGTGCGGAGTCACTCCCCGATGCTTAGTGGGCTCGGGCCGCTCGCCGCCACGAAACTCCACCGGTGTGCGCGCGTTGAAGACATGTCACCGCCGACCCGGTGACGCGCTGCTATGTGTCGGCCCGTGCGACTCGTGGTGGTCCCCGACTCTGATCGTGTCGAGCAGTGGCTCCTCGACGAGTCGCGCGCGGCGGAGTTCGTCGATCTCCGCGGGGTCTGCAACTTCTCGCAGCTGGTGGAGCGCTGCGAGCCCGCGCTCTTCGCGAAGCGCGTGGCGGCCGACGAGCTGGTGACGCGGCTGGTGTTCGGGCAAGCGGCGCTCGCGCGGCCCGGCCCCTTCGGCACGCTCGCCGCGACGCCCGACTTCGCGCGCCAGGTGTGCCTGCTGGTGAACGAGCTGCGCGCCAACGACGCCGAGCCCTGGCAGCTGGCGCAGGCGGCCGCGAAGTGCCCACCCGGGCTGCGAGAGCGCGCGGTCGCCCTCGCGGAGATCTGGCGGCACGCCGACGACGCGCTGGCCGAGCAGGGCCTGGTGGCCGCCGGGGAGTGGACGCGGCTCGCGGCGAAGCGGCTCGAGGCGGCGTCGGGGTTGCCGCCCGCGCTGCAGGGCTTCACCCGCATCGAGGTGCGAGACCTGCACGACGTGCCGCTGGCGCGCCTGCGCTTCTTGCGGGCGCTCGCGAAGGCGTGCGCCGCGGCGAAGGTGGCGTTCCACTGGAGCTGGCCGGCGGCCGGCGAGTCGAACGCCGACGCCTTCATCATCGAGGCCGTGCGGCACGCGGAGGCGGGCTGGTCACAGGAGGAGTTCGCGCTGGAGCGCGACGTCACCGAGGCGCCGCTGGCGTGGGTGGCGCGCGAGCTCTTCACCCCGGAGCCGGCCCCGCGGCCCGCCGAGACGCTGTCGTCGTTCGTCGCCCCCACCGCCCGCGAAGAGCTGCGGGAGATCGCCCGGCGCGTGCGCGCCTCGGTGACGGCGGGCGTGCCCCCGGAGAGCATCGCGGTCGTCTTCCGCGAGCTGGCGGACGACACCGAGCCCCTGCTGGAGACGCTCGCGGAGCTGGGCGTGCCGGCGCGTGCGCGGCTGGGCGTGCCCCTCGGGCGCAGCGCACCGGGTCGCGCGGCGCTCGCGTTGCTGGAGCTGGCCGACCGTTCCTTCCCCGCCGACGAGGTGGCGG
>CAMLFP010000345.1 GCA_946479335.1 uncultured Archangium sp. | reverse complement strand
CGTCTCCACCGGAGGGAAATACGTGCGTCGCGTCATGCGCGCTGACGTACCACCGGGAGCGCGCGTTTTCGTGAGTCACGCGCGCCCTCCATTCTTCAGGGCCGCAGGCTGAGGACCTTCAGCGTCGACCCCTTCAACAGGAACTCACCGACGCGTTGAACGGAGCCGTTCATGGTGGTGAGCCCCAGGTTCACCTGCACGCCGTCGCCGTCGAGCCGCGCCTTGATCGCCGACATCTCACTCGAAGACGAGGAGACGAACTTGATCGACGGCGTCGCGTTCGACGTGACCTCCGCCACCACCACCATGTCGGTCGGCAGCCCATCGACCACGAAGGCCGCCTCACTGGTGCGCTGGAGGAACTCGCCCGCGCCGATGGCCGCGGTGGGGATGCCCGTCTCCGTCGACGCCTCGCCCTTGTCGTTGGGCCCGAGCGCGCGCTCCTCGAAGCGGTATTCGATCTCATACAGCGAACCGTTGGCGTGAATCGCCGTCTGCGCGGCGGTGCTCACGTCGACGAACAGCATCGAGTTCCACACGTCGTCGTAGCCAGCCCACGTGCCGCCCGGGGAGCAGTTCGCGCCCGGCATGAACAGCACCTTCCGCGCGGTGGTGTGCGGCAACGAGACCTTGAGCGCCGACGACGGCACCGCGCACTGGCTCGCGCTCCCGCCACCGGTGCCTCCGTTGCCGCCGCCCGTCGAGCCATTGCCGCCGCCGGTGTTCGACGTGGGCGTCGTGCAGTCATCGGGGTTCTCGGCGCACGACTGCTGCTCGATGCACGTCAGCTGCGTCGCGGTGAGGCTCGCGCACAGCGAGGAGCAGCCGCCCGACGGGTTCGTGACGCCACAGTTCCCGAAGTGCGTCTCGCAACGGCTCTGACAGTTCGCCGCGCTCTGGCTTCCGCCGCCGGTGCCACTCCCGCCGCCCGTCCCGCCTTCGTTCGGCGCACCACAGGAAAAGACGCACAGCGCGAGACCTGCCAAGACCTGTCGAATCGTCGTCATGCCCCGAAGACGGGCGCTGCGCTCATCGCGCGCACGCGACAGCGTTTCCTCCGCACAACCGACTGATCTCCTTCAAGAAATGAACAACGGCGACGACTCCCCCCAGGGGCCTGCGCGGCGAGCACGCGCAATCGCTCGGAATACTTCGAGAAATCGCTGTCTGCGGGAGCGCGTGCGCGCGCTCCAGGCACTCCGCCCGTCATCGCTGCATGAACCTCAAGCGGACAGCTCTTTTTCTGGCGATCGTGATGCTCGGCTCGTGCGGCCCCGGTGATTCAGCAAACGACGGAGGCACGGGCGGAGGCTCGGCGTTCGGCGGTGGCTCCGGCGTCACGACGGGCGGCGGCTCGGGCGCCTCCTCCGGCGGAGGTTCTGGGCAGACGTGCTTCTGCCAGATGAGCATCAACGGCGATTTTCAGCAGACCGCGGAGTGCGGTGGCCTCCTCTGCTTCGAAGCCGCCGGCGAGTACTACCGGTGCGATCCGTCCGGCTCGACGGCGATCTCGTCTTGCGGCTCGACCGGCGGCGGCAATGGCTCGACCGGCGGCGGCAGCGGCTCGACCGGCGGTGGCAGCGGCGCGACTGGCGGCGGCAGCGGCTCGACCGGCGGTGGCAGCAGTTCGACCGGCGGCGGCAGCGGCGCGACCGGCGGTGGCAGCGCGTCGACCGGCGGTGGCAACGGCGCGATGTGCGTGGGCTCGTTCACGTGCGGCTCGACCACGTGCAACTCGGCGACGCAGTACTGCCGCGTCGGCTGCGACGCGCTCAACAACGTGAACACCTATTCCTGCCAGACCAAGTCGAGCTCCACGTGCGCCAACCCGGAGAACTACTGCATCTCGTACATCGCAGTGAGTGGCTGCCAGACCGGCCGCTCGCCGACGTGTTCGGGCGACGACGCGACGCGCGGGCTCACGTATGGCTGCGCGTGCCAGTAGCGCTGTCGGCCAACCCCGAGAGGCTCAGCTCGCGCGTCGAGAGGCGCGCCAACGCGCTGTCGATCTGAGAGCGCGACCACTTCGACTGCTCCGTCAGCAACGCGTGCATCGTCTCGAGCACCGTCGAGCGCGCGCCCTGAATCCACCGGCGCACGGTCGACGGCGCGACGTGGAACACGCGGCCCAGCTGATCAGTCGAGAGCGACTGGAAGACGTGAAGCCGCAGCACCACCTTCTCGCGGCGTGGCAGGCGACGGAGCGCCTCGCGCAGCGCCCCCGTCAACTCCACGCGGCGGGTCTGTTCGATCAAGGCCAGCTCCGGCGTGGCGCCCGACGTCAGCGTCGTCACCGCGCGCTCCCACGCCGCGTCGTCGAGCGCGCGCTGCTTCTCGCGCGGCACGAGGTCGAGCGCCAATCGCGTCGCCACCGCGCGCAGCCACGCCAGCAACGCGCCGCGGCCGCCCCACGCGCGCAGCCGCGCCACGCCCTCGCCCACCAACAGCCGCTCTCGCGTCGCCTGCGCGAGATCTTCCGCGTGCAGCGGCGGGTAGCGTCGTGCCACGCCCGCCGCGGCGACCGTGAGGAACTCCGCATCGAAGCGCTGCAGCGCGCGCTCGTCACCCGCGACGACAGCGGCGACCAGCAACAGCTCCGCCCACCGCACCTCCGGGGCCTCGCCCGTCAGCGCCGCGGTCCACGCATCGAGGTGCTGCTCCGGCGCCTGCACGCCCAGGGCGCGCGCTTCGTTGATCGCCGCGCTCAGCGTCGCCTCGAGGCGCTCGTCGTGCTTCCCGCAAAACCGCTTCGTCAGAGACATGGCGCGCCCGCCGGGTCGTTACCGAACACCCGAGCGCGAGTCGAGCGCCCGCACCGCGCTCGACTCACCGCGCGCGCTCAGGCAAGGGGCCGCGGTGGCTGCTGAGTGCCCCGACGAGCAGGTGTGGTTGGACTTCGCGGCCGGCCGGCTCGACGAACGGCGCGCGGCGCTCGTCGAACAACACCTCGAGTCGTGCTCCACCTGCGCGGCGGTGCTGGCGTCGCTCGACGAGCCCGACGGCGCGCCCGTCAGCGCGCCCGACGATCTCACGCGTGAAGCCGAGGGCCGCTACGAGCTGCAGCGAGAATTGGGAGAAGGCGCCGAGGGCCGCGTCTGGCTGGCGTGGGACCATCACCTCGGCCGCGCCGTCGCGCTGAAGCTGGCGCATCGGGAAGGCGAGCGCGCGCTGCGCGAAGCCCGCCTCGTCGCCCGGCTCAATCACCCCGGCATCGTCACCGTCTTCGAGATCGGCCGCCGCGCCGATGGCTCGCTCTACAGCGTGCAGCGGCTGGTGCGCGCGGAGCCCGGGCCGGCCTCGTTGCGCGAAGCCATCTCCCGCGCGCAGACGCTCGAGGAGCGGCTCCGGTTGCTGCCGCGCCTGCTGCAGGCCTGCGACGCCGTCGGCCACGCGCACGCGCACGGCGTGGTGCACCGCGATCTCAAGCCCGAACACATCGCGCTCGGCCACGACGGCGAGACGGTGGTCATCGATTGGGGTCTGGCTGCGCAGGGCGAAGAGCTCGCCGCGACGAGCGGCCCGGTGGGCACGCGCGGCTACCGCAGCCCGGAGCAGGAGGCCGGAAAGCCCGCTGCGGCCACGGCCGACGTCTTCTCGCTCGGCGTGATCCTCAAGGAGGTGCTCGAGGTCACGCCACCCGCGCCGGTGCCCGCGCCGCTGCGGGCCATCATCGCCCGCGCCTGCCACGAAGACCCGCAGCAGCGGTACCCGACGGCGACGGCGCTCGCGGAGGAGCTCACCAGCTTCCTCTCCGGTGGGCTGGTGCGCGCCCACGAGTACGCGCTGAGCGAACGTGCCGCGCGCGCGTTCCGCCGGCACCGCGTCGCGCTCTCGCTGCTGGCGCTGGTCGCGGCGGTGTCACTGGGCGCCGCGCTGCTCATCGCCCGCAGCCGCGCGCAGACCCGCGAGGTGCTCGTGGCGGCGCTGCTGCAGAAGGGAGAGCTGGCGCAAGCCGCGGGCGGCGCCGATGAAGCGGCCCTCTTCGGCGCCACCGCGAACGCGCTGAGCGAGAACGAGCCCGCGCGGCTGATGATGGCCGCGAACACCGGGCGCTCCCTGCTGCGCGCGCGCGCCACGATCTGGCCAGGAGAGGCGATCGTCGCGCAGACCTGGAGCCCGGCCTCGCGTCGCCTCGCGGTGGCGTCCTCCAGCGGCCGCGTCGCCGTGTGGCGCAGCGGAGAGGTTGCCCCGCGCGTGCTGCCGCTCGCCCATCAAGGCAGCGTGTCGGCGCTCGCGTTCTCGGCTGACGGCCGCACGCTGTACTCCGTCGCGCACGACGGCCGCTTCATCCGCTGGAACCCCGACTCAGGTGACCCGCAGGTGCTGCGGCAGGCGTCCACCGAGCTGCAGTCACTGGTCATCGCGCCCGACGGCACCGCGGCGATGCTGGGTGACGAGCGCGGCGCGTTGGAGGTGGTGTCATTGCCCGGCGGCGAGCTGCGCGTGCGTTGGCAGGGGCACCGCGTGCCGATCTACAGCCTCGCCGGAGATCCTCGTGGCGCGTGGGTCGCCAGCGGCACCTGGAGCGGAGAAATCGCGCTGTGGTCGTGGGAAGGCGCACCGCTCGCCTCCTTCATGGGCCATCAAGACGCCGTGTCGCGCCTCGCGGTGTCGCCCGACGGGCAGCTCCTCGCCTCGAGCTCGCGCGATCGCACCGTGCGCGTGTGGAAGACCGACGCGCCCGACGCCGCGCCGATGACGCTGATCGGCCACACGCGCCGGGTCACCAGCGTCGCGTGGCTCGACGAACGCCACCTGATCTCGACCGCCGACGACGGGCAGGTGCGGAGCTGGGCGGTCTCCAGCTCCAGCGACGACGAGTGGCAGTGTCTGGGCGTCGATCAACTCGGCACCGCCGGGCTGTCGCTCAGCGCGATCGACGAGGCGGCCATCGCGGGCGTCGACGACGGTGCGCTGTTCCGCGTCGAGTGGCCGCGCGTGCTGCGTACGGCGATGCCCTGGCGAGCGCGCATCAGCCACCTCGACACCGAAGACGGCGGCGTGCTGCTGGCGGAGGGCGACTTCTTCGTGCATCGAGACCCCGTCTCCGGCCGGCTCGTCGACCGCGAGCCCGTCGGGCGCCGCATCTGGCAGGTGCGCACGCTGCACGGCGGCCGCCGATTGTGGATCGGCTACGAGGGTGCCGACGAGGTCGTCTACCTCCGCGACGCCGCGGGTGATCATGAGCTCGCGCGTGACGCGCAGTTGTGGAGCCTCCTCGTCGACCGCGACGCGCGCTGGACCGGCGCGCTCGGCCACCGCAAGGAGCTCACGCTGCGCCCGCTCGACGGCGGCGCGGCGATCACCCTGCGCGGCCACGAGTCAGACATCTTCTCCGCCGACCTCGGGAAGACGCTCGCCGTCACCGCCAGCTACGACACCACCGTGCGCGTCTTCGACCTGCCGTCAGGCGCGCCCCGCCACGTGCTGCGCGGCCACTGGCACGGCGTCAGGGCCGTCGCGCTGTCGAACGACGAGACGCTCATCGCCTCGGGGAGCTGGGACCGCACCGTGCGCCTGTGGAACGCGGCCACCGGCGCGCTGGAGACCACGCTGCGCGGCCACGAGAGCTACGTCAGCGCCGTGGCGTTCTCTCCCGATGGCCGGTGGCTCGCCAGCGCCTCGTCAGACGGCACGCTGATCCTGTGGGACCTCGCGCGCCGCGCGCCCGTGCTCCGGCTCGATGGCGTCGAGAACGAGCCGCGCACCCTTCAGTGGGTCGGCACCTCAGCGATCCTCGTGGGTGGCGCACACTTCGCGCGCGTCGAGCTGACGCCCGCGCCTCGCCCGCTGGAGTCCTTCACGCGCGAGCGCGGGCTCCGCCTCGAGGGCGTGACTCCGCAGCGCGTCGACTTTGGCGCGCTGTTGCCCTGACCTCATTGGGCTACAAGCGTCAGCGATGAACGCCCGCGCACAGTCATGGAACGACGCCCTCCTCGCGAGGCCCGGAGAGCTCGACCTCACCATCGAAAAGTCCCGCATCTCCGGAGCGCTCCCCGCCGCGCTGATCGGCGGCCGCGT
>CAMLFP010000344.1 GCA_946479335.1 uncultured Archangium sp. | reverse complement strand
ATGCGCCCATCACGCAGCGCCGCGAGTGCCGCCGGCTCGACCGCCTTCCAGTCAGCGAGCGTCTTGAGGGGGAAGGGCCCGATGCCACCTTCGTCGTGGCACGTGCCGCACTTGCGCTGAACGATCGGCTGCACGTCGCGGTACCACGTCGGCGCCGTCGACTGCGCGCAGCCTGTCACCACCACCGCGAGGAGAGCGGGTTCGAGTCGCATGGTTCAAAACAGTATCCGACAGGTCATGATTTTGAAACGCGGTTCACGGTATTCGGCTGCGCATGTCTCGCGTGCTGTGGGCCGTGATCGTGGTGTTTGGCGTCTCGTGTGGAAGCGCGGGAGGGCGCGCCGATGCGGGCGACGTCGCCGACGCGTCGGTGGTTGATGCAGGGCACGTCGACGACGCGGGCGTGTCTGACGACGCGGGCGCGGTCGACGCGGGCGAGGAGGCCGACGCAGGGCTCGACGATGCGGGCGTGAACGATGACGCAGGGGTCACCGACGCGGGCGTGCTGGACGCGGGCATCGTGAGCTCGCACGGCAGCGGTGGCATCACGTGCACGAGCTCGACGGCGATCGACCCGACGCACACCGCGTGCCTCTCGCAGGTCAACGGCACCAGCTTCAAGCTGACGACGCCCGACGGCGGGAGCGGCCCGTACACCCTCGGCATCTATCTGCACGGTGACGGCGCGGGCGCGTACAACAGCAACTCCGCGGTGAAGCGCATGCTGCCGCTGGCCGACGCGAAGCACGTGCTGCAGATCGCAGTGCTGGCGCCGAACGGGTGTGCGTGGTGGCAGAAGCCCGACACCACGTTCGACGCGCAGTGCAACAACACCGGCGCGGTGCAACCCGACGTCGACGGGCTCAACGCGTACGCGCTGGCCGGGGTGATCGACGCGGTGCGCGCGGCGTACGACATCCGCGACGATCGGGTCCTCTACTACTCGGCGTCGGGTGGCTCGATCTTCCTCACGCACCACTTCATCCCCATCTACGGCTCGTCGTACCCGGGCGGCATGTCGATCAACTGCGGCGGCGAGATGCCGGGCGACGACGAGTTCACCTGGCCCACCGATGACGCGACCCAACGGGGCTCGACGCAGATGTTCTTCACCTATGGAGACTCCGACACCGTGGTCTCGCCGGCGATCGTGCACGAGGCCGCGACGGGCTACGCGGCGAAGGGCTTCTGGGTCGACGAGAAGATCCTCGTGGGGGTCGGCCACTGCGGCCCGGGCTTCGATGCGCACGCGCGCGCGCTCGAGGTGTGGACGCAGGTGCTCGGCAACTGACGCGAGGCGGAGTGGCTATGCTCCGGCTCCATGAAAGCGCTCGTGCTGCTCGTGCCGTTGTTCGCGTCGGCGTGCTCGAAGGCCGACGCTGCGTCGTATGATCTGAAGATCTGTGACGACGCGTACCTCTCGATCGTGAAGGGGCTCGCGAAGTCGTTCGACTACGCGGAGGTGCGCAACACGTCGTCGGCGCGGGAGGTTGAGAGCGCGGGAGAGAAGTGCAAGACCGCGAAGCAGCGCGACGCCTGCCTGAAGGCCGTCGAGTCGGCCACCGCCACCACGGGGTGGAACAACGGCTCGCACGGCCGCCGGCCCGGCTTCAACTACGCGGTGGTCACGCGCGGTGACGAGGTGATCGCGCTCACCCCCGACAACCTCGCGGCGGCGCTCGCGCCCATCGACACGCCCGTGAAGGCGGCGCTCATCGCGACGGTGCAGCGCGGTGTCGGAGCGAAGTGCGAGCGCGCCGTGCGCGCGGTGAAGGGGCGCTACGAGGTGCACCTGGTGAGCGACAGCTGCTTCGGCTCCGTTGACGACGTCGTGTTGATCGACGCGAAGGGTGCGCTGGAGGTGGTCTCCTCGTCGCACGGGCCCGCGCGGTGTGTCGGGCAACTCGAGCGCTCGTCGTTGCCGACGCTGTGAGCCGCCGCTGCCCCGACTGCGCCCGCGAGATGGACGTGTTCGTGGCCTCGCGCTCGAACACGGAGGTCGATGTCTGCGGCGCGTGTGATGGCCTGTGGCTCGACTACGGCGAGCTGGAGCGCCTCATCGAGAAACCCGCACCGGAAGAGCCATTCGACGGCGCGACGTCGCGGCGCTGCCCGGTGTGCACGCTGACGCTGTCGACGGTGTTCCTCCCGGGCGCGGTGCCGGTCGAGAGCTGCACCTCGTGCCGTGGGCTGTTCCTCGACGCCGGTGAGCTCGAGCAGCTCGCGGGCCGCTGGGTCTCGTTGACGCCGAAAGATCGCGACGCGTGGAAGCGGCTGGTCCCCGGGCCTCCCGCGCGCGCGGCGGAGCAGGGCGTCGATGGCTTCGCGTGCGTGAAGTGCGGTCAACGCTTTCCGCTCGCGCACGGCAACGCGCTCGCGTCGGGCCTCGCGTGTCGAGGCTGCACGCCGCAGATCCAGACCACCGAAGCGGAGCGCCGCGCGGGCAACGGCTCCGCGACGTCACCGATGAAGCGCTACGTGTTGTGGGAGGCGCTCTTCAACCTCTTCACGCCCTGGTGACGCGGCTCAGAACATCGAGAGCAGCCGCTGCGCGAGCGGCAGCTTGCCCGGCTTGTGCTTCATCGAGAGCTGCGCGGTGAAGGTCGCCACCGCTTCGCCGGTGTTGGCCAACAACGCGGTGCACTTCACCTCGAGGTTCACGCGCTCGCCTGACTGCAGCGCGCGGGCGAAGGCTTCGCTGGTCTCCTGCACCGACTCATTGCGGAACTCGACGTCGCCATCGGGGCGCCGGAGGAACTCGCAGTGCATCGACTTGAACGAGGGCACCACGAAGGCCTGGTGCTCGCGCATCAAGCGCACCACCGGCAGCCCCAGCGCCGCGTCCGCACCCGAGCAGAGGACGCCGAAGTACATGCTGCCCATGTGATTGCGCGTGCGGTACCCGAGCGGAATGCGCACGCGCGTGCCTTGCGCGTCGTTCTGCGCGACGCGCGGCTGAATGAACGCCCAGAGGGGGATCGCGGTGACCCCCACCAGGTTGAGTTCGACGGTGTCACGGAGCGCGAGGTCCATCTCGCGCTCCTTAGACCAGCCGCTTAGAGCACGCCCTTCTGCGCGAGCACCCAGAGCGTCGCGGCGACGTCGGCGTTGCAGTCATAGGTGCGCTGCGCGTCGCTCACCGACGCCCACGACGAGCCGCCCTTTTCGATCTTCCCGTTCTCGAAGGTGGCCTGCGTGCTGCCGCCGATCTCCACGTACCACTTGCTGCCGCGCTTCACGGCCTTGCCCTTGGTGGAGCCGCCCTTCTCGATGACGATCTCGCTCGACGACTCCTTGTACGTGTACTGCGTGCTGCCCGACTTCTCGACGCGGCCGCTGCTGCAGCGGTAGTCGGAGGCGAAGGCGCTGAACGACGAGACGAAGAGGGCGGCGATGAGGAGGTTTTTCATGGTGCCGGCCTGACCCTCGAATCCCCCGGCGTGTGCAGAGAATTCGCGAGCTAGAGTAAGCGCGGTGACTTCCTCTTCGAAACGCGTGCGCGCCCGCGAGCTCGATCTCCCGTTGGGCCGCTTCAAGCCCGGTAAGAACAACGCCATCACCGACGTCGAGGGGGTGCTGGTCGGGCACTCCACCATCATCGAAGGCCAGCCCGGGCCGCTGGTGGTGGGCAAGGGCCCGGTGCGCACCGGCGTCACCGCCATCATCCCCAACGACGGCAACATCTTCATGGACCGGCTCGCCGGTGGCGCCTTCGTGCTCAACGGCGCGGGCGAGGTCAGCGGCCTCACGCAGGTCGTGGAGTGGGGCCTCCTCGAGACGCCCATCATGCTCACCAACACCATGGCGGTCGGCGCGGTGAGCGACGCGCTCGCGCGCACCATGGTCGAAGCGCACCCCGGCATCGGCAGCGAGCACGACGTGATCATCCCCGTGGTCGGCGAGTGCGACGACAGCTACCTGAACGACATCTCCGGGCGGCACGTGCGCGAAGAGCATGTGCGCGAAGCGCTCAAGCGCGCGAAGAGCGGGGCGGTCGCCGAGGGCTGCGTGGGCGGCGGCACCGGCATGATCACCTGCGACTTCAAGGCGGGCATCGGCACCTCGTCGCGCAAGCTCCCCCCGGTACACGGCGGCTACACGCTGGGCGTGCTGGTGATGAGCAACTTCGGGAAGATGCACAACCTCCGCGTCGCGGGCATGCCGGTGGGCGAGGTGCTGGCCGAGAAGTTCCGCGGCATGCCGAGGCGCATCCAGAGCTACGGGTCGATCATCGCGGTGGTGGCCACCGACGCGCCGCTCCTGCCGCATCAGCTCAACCGCCTCTGCAAGCGCGTGTCGTTGGGCATCGGCCGCGTCGGCAGCTACGCCGCGCATGGCTCCGGCGAGATCGTGGTCGGCTTCTCCACCGCCAACGTGGTGCCGCGGCGCACGCGGAAGATGGTCTACAAGATGAAGCTGCTGCTCGATGCGCGCCTCGACCCGCTCTACGAGGCGGTGATGGAGGCCACCGAGGAGGCCATCCTCAACTCGCTCTGCATGGCCACCGAGATGATCGGCGTCAACGGCAACATCGTGCCCGCGCTCCCGTTGGACGAGGTGCGCCGCTTCGTCGACGCCACCCGGCCCATCTTCGCCAGCGTGAAGCTGACGCCTGATCAGCCCGCGGTGCCCGCCATCGAAGACGAGGCCATCGAGAGCCAGCTGGGCTTCAACCTCGACGAGGCGTCACCGACCCGCGTGCGCAGCGCCGAGGGCATGCCGTTCCCCACCCGGGCCCCGCCGCAAGAAGACGAAGACGCGTAGATTTCCTTCTGCTAGGCAGCCCGCCTCTCATTTCGAACAAGGAGCCAGTCATGGCCAACAGCAAGTCGAAGCACCGCCGTGTCCGCAGCACGATTCGCCTGAAGTGGAAGAAGCGCGCCGAGCGCAAGAAGGCCGCCGCCAAGGCCGCCTCCGCCGGCAAGAAGAAGAAGTAAGCGCCCGCTAGAGCTGCGTGGCCTCGAAGGCGACGATCGACAGACAGGTGTTCCCGTCTGCGTCGATGCTGTTGCTGACCAGCTGGCCACGCATGCTCGCAGGCGAGAGTACGCCCCCGTCGCCATCGGTCGCGCCGGGCGTCACCGACCCCGACATCGACGCGTTGAGGCCTCCCGATTCACCGGAGAGCGCCACCGTGTTGTTCGAGTAGAGCGTCCCCGTCATCGGCAGCAGGCCTGACTCCAGCGCGAGCGCGGAGCCGGTCTGCGTCAGCGACCACCCGCTGAAGATCACCCACGTGCACACGCCGCCGTCGCCCGTCTTCTCGAGGGTGCCTGCGTCGAGGTCCCACGAGGCGGAGTAGTAGCCGCCGATGTTCGGGCACCCCGCGTCGTCGCATGGTGCAGAAGACGTGCACGCCGCGAGCGAGGCGGCGACCAGGGCGGCAGCGAAGAGCTTTCTCACGGGCGCGAGGGTACTGCGTTCAGAAGCGCGCTTGCACCACGACGTTGAAGCCCAGCTGATTCGGCTGCTGGAAGACGGGCTGCGCGATGCTGGCCTCGGAGTCGAGGAACGTCACGCGGTTGTCGTCACGGTTGTAGAAGACCTCGCCCAGCACCGCGAAGTACTCCGAGATGTCGAGGCGCCCGGTGGCCTTCACGCTGAAAATCGGCAGCACCGCCTCGTCGTAGGGGAGGATCGCGAAGGTGTTGACGTCGCGCACCACCACCGTGCGCGGGCCGGTGACGCCGGCTGGCGGGTTGGCGCCGCCGAAGTCGAAGCGCGGCGCGCGCACCGACGCGGGGTTCTGCACACCGAGGATGAGCCCCAGCGTCAGGTGCTGGTTGGGGAAGTTCTTGTCGCCGCCGATGGCCGCCCACAGCTCCGGGCGCACCACGCTGCCCTTGGTGAAGTCGGTGTACGGCGGCAGGCCCGGCACGTCGAACTGGATGAACGACAGCGTGCGCATCAACCCCAGCGCGTAGAAGCGCCAGTAGTCGTACTTGAAGCGCGCCTGCAGGGCGACCGCCGCCGCCGGCTGGATCTTGGTCGACGCGTACTTGTCGGGGTTCACCAGCGTCTGCGCCAGGCCGCT